>CALRMO020000127.1:0-7334 GCA_943369235.1 Sphingomonas paucimobilis | reverse complement strand
CTGGAAGATCATTGGCGAAGTCGACGAACTTGGCGGCATGACCAAGGCCGTCGCATCTGGCATGCCCAAACGCCTGATCGAAGAAGCCGCAGCCGCGCGGCAGGCACGCGTGGACAAGGGCGAGGATGTCATCGTTGGCGTCAACAAATACCGGCTCGGCACTGAGGAGCATTTGGACACGCTCGACATCGATAATGACGCGGTACGGCAGGGCCAGATCGCACGCCTTGCCAAGATGCGTGCCTCCCGCGATGAGGCAGCATGTCAGGCGGCGCTGGCGGCATTGACCGAAGGTGCGCATGTGTTCCCCGGCGAAGGCCGGGGCCCAGCTCTCGACAAAGAATCTTTCGTTGATGGTTCTGGACCCCTGCCTTCGCAGGGGAACACAAATCTTTTGGCTTTGGCAATTGAATGCGCCCGCGCCCGCGCTACGCTAGGCGAGATATCCGACGCGATGGAACTCGTTTTCGGCCGCTACGCCACCACGCCCGTACCCGTAAAAGGCATCTACGGCAGCGCGCATGAATTCGACGCGGCTTGGGCTTTGGTTGTCGAGGGCGTCGATGCAGTCGGCCGCCGCTTGGGCCACAAGCCCCGCGTGCTGATCGCCAAGATGGGGCAGGATGGCCACGACAGAGGGGCGAATGTCGTCGCCAGCGCGTTCAATGATATGGGTTTCGAGGCTATCTCCGGACCGTTGTTCCAGACGCCGGAGGAAACCGCCGCACTCGCGCTTGAGCAGGATGTCGACGCCATCGGCGCGTCCTCGCTCGCCGCAGGGCACAAAACGCTCATCCCCGAACTGATCCGCTTGCTCAAGGAAGCGGGCCGCCCTGATATCAAGGTTTTCGCCGGCGGCGTCATCCCGCCGCAGGATTATGAATTCTTGCGCGAGGCAGGTGTAGTGGGCATCTATGGGCCTGGCTCGAACATAGTCGATTGCGCCGCGGACATTTTGAAATTACTCGGTCACAATATGCCGCCCGCTAACGCAGGATGACGTCGGCATATTCATAATCCTCTGCGTACTCTGCGCCCTCTGCGTGAACCCAAAAACTTGTAATGTTCACGCAGAGGTCGCAGAGTACGCAGAGATTAATGTTCAGAACTAGGGAGTAGTTTGTGGCAGTTAAAACCGACTGGACCCGCGAAGAAATCGCAGCCCTTTTCGACCTGCCGTTCGACGAGCTGGTCTATCAGGCCGCGACCATCCACCGCGCCCATCATGCTGTGGGGCAGATCCAGCTTTGCACCTTGCTCTCCATTAAAACCGGCGGCTGCCCCGAAGACTGCGGCTATTGCGCGCAATCCGTGAAGGCCGACAGCGGGGTCGAGGCGACCAAGTTGATGGATGTGCAGGCGGTGCTGCAAAAGGCGGCCGAGGCGGCGGATAATGGCTCGCACCGTTTCTGTATGGGCGCGGCGTGGCGCAACCCCAAGGACCGCGACATGCCCGCGATTGTCGAGATCGTGAAAGGTGTGAGGGCCATGGGCATGGAAACCTGTATGACCCTGGGGATGCTGACGCCGAAACAAGCCGATATGCTGGCCGAGGCCGGCCTCGATTATTACAACCACAATATCGACACCAGCCCTGAGCGTTATAACGAGATCATCACCACGCGGACGATGGCGGACCGGCTCGATACGCTGGCCGAGGTCCGCCGCGCAGGCATTAATGTATGCAGCGGCGGGATTGTCGGCATGGGCGAAACCCGGGCAGACCGGGTGGGCTTCATCCACACGCTGGCGACTTTGCCGCAACATCCTGAAAGCGTGCCGGTCAACGCGCTGGTGCCGGTGAAGGGCACCGTGCTGGGCGACATGCTCGCCGACACGCCACTCGCCAAAATCGACGATATCGAATTTGTCCGCACGATTGCCGTCGCGCGCATCACGATGCCTATGAGCATGGTGCGGCTGAGCGCGGGGCGTGAGTCAATGTCCGAGGCGACGCAGGCTTTGTGCTTCATGGCGGGCGCGAACAGCATCTTCACCGGAGACAAGCTACTCACCGCCGCCAATGCAGGCGATGACAAGGACGCGGCCATGCTGGCGAAGCTTGGGCTGGTGCCGATGGAGGCGGAGGAGCCGCTCAGGGCGTGTAAGGCTTTGGAGGCGGCGGAGTGATGACCGCGTGAGCATTTCTTTTTCAAAATTTTGTGAGGAACTAGGTGCCCCGCTTCACAACGTGAATTGGTCCTGGTGTGCTATTGCCCATGAAAAGCGATTTGCTCTTTTCACCGTATGGGAAGATCAAATAATTAATGGCCGCTATGAGTTTACGACCAAACCACGAGCAAGCGACGTTAGAAGAAAAGCTGGCCGTACCGAGTTGCTCAGAGTGCTAGATACCGTAATTGCAAATGGCTATGCAGCCTATGGAATCCAATGTCGGGCGGTGGATTACGAGGCTAATCCTAGAAAGCGAAAATCTTTCGAAATCGAATCTCTTTTGGACATGCGCGTAAGGTTCGAGAATGACGATTATATTGGACAGATTGTAGGTTATATTCCCCCGGAAATTGTTTCGACCAGAGGCGACCAAATAGCTTGGATTGCCAGCACGGCAATCAATGACATTGAACAGGACGATGTCGAAAACGATGACCCAGAATATCACAGGCGTATGTCGGGCAGTTATGTCAGGGATTCTAAGGTCCGCGATTTGGTTCTAAAAAGAGCCAATGGAATTTGTGAAGAATGTAATCAGCGCGGATTCTTGAAGGCAGATGGGAAAGTCTATTTGGAAACCCATCACGTGATTAGCCTCAGTGAACAAGGTCCAGATAAGCCGCATAACGTCATTGCATTATGTGCCAATGACCATCGGCGCGCCCATTTTGGACGCGAATGGAAAGAAATGCAGGATAAATTTCTTGAGAAGCTTAGCAAATACAGAACTGAAAGCTGAATAATGTTCAAAAAAATCCTGATCGCAAACCGTGGCGAAATTGCTTGCCGGATCATCAAGACCGCTCGCCGCATGGGAATCGCGACGGTTGCGGTCTATTCCGACGCCGATGCGCGCGCGCCGTTTGTGGCGATGGCCGACGAGGCGGTGCATATAGGGCCTTCACCTGCCGCGCAGTCCTATTTGCTCGCCGATAAGATCATTGCCGCGTGTAAGCAAACTGGCGCAGAGGCGGTGCATCCGGGCTATGGCTTCCTTTCCGAACGCACCAGCTTTGCCGAGGCGCTGGCCGCCGAGGGCATCGCCTTTATTGGCCCGCCAGTGAACGCCATTGCCGCAATGGGGGACAAGATCGAGTCGAAGAAACTGGCAATGGCGGCGGGCGTCAACGTCGTGCCCGGCTTTGTTGGCGAGATCGACAATACCGAACATGCGGTGCGGATTTCGGCGGAAATCGGCTATCCGGTGATAATGAAGGCCAGCGCCGGCGGCGGCGGTAAGGGGATGCGGCTTGCCTATAATGAGCAGGACGTGCGCGAAGGGTTCGAGGCGACCAAGCGCGAAGGGCTGAATTCGTTCGGCGACGACCGGGTGTTTATCGAGAAATTTATTCTCAACCCGCGCCATATCGAAATCCAGATATTGGGCGATCAGCACGGCAATATCCTCTATCTGAACGAACGCGAATGCTCGATCCAGCGGCGGCACCAGAAGGTCGTCGAGGAAGCGCCATCGCCTTTCGTTACGCCAAAGATGCGCAAGGCGATGGGCGAGCAATGCGTCGCGTTGTCACGCGCCGTGGGCTTTTACTCTGCCGGAACGGTCGAACTGATCGTCTCGGGTGCGGACCCGAGTGGAGAGAGTTTTTACTTCCTGGAAATGAACACGCGGCTGCAGGTCGAACATCCGGTGACCGAGTGCATCACCGGCATCGATCTCGTCGAACAGATGATCCGTGTCGCCTATGGCGAGAAGCTAGCGATGACTCAGGATGACATCAAAATCGACGGTTGGGCCATAGAAAACCGAGTCTATGCCGAAGACCCCTATCGCGGGTTTTTGCCGAGTACGGGGCGGTTGACGCGGTATCGCCCGCCAAACCTTCGATACGCCGCTTCGACAAGCTCAGCGGCTACTCAGGACGAACGGAATAAAGCAAATCCGTTCGTCCTGAGTAAGGGGCAGAGCGCAAGCGAAGTCCCTGTATCGAAGGACAATCTGCGCGGCACCGACGGCGTCCGTGTCGACGACGGCGTAGCCGAGGGCGGCGAGGTCTCCATGTTCTACGATCCCATGATCGCCAAGCTGATCACCTGGGGCAAAACCCGCGACGAAGCCGCCGACCTGCAGATAGCCGCGCTCGACCGTTTCGAAATCGAAGGCCTGGGCCATAATATCGATTTCGTCAGCGCCATCATGCAGCACCCACGGTTCCGTTCGGGCGAACTCACCACCGGCTTCATCGCCGAGGAATATCCAGACGGTTTCCACGGCGCGCCCGCATCGCCCGAACTCATCAAATCGCTAGCCGCGATAGCCGGTTTCGTCGCCACCGCCGAAGCCGACCGCGCGCGGCATGTCGACGGGCAACTTGGCGATACGCTTGAGCCGCCATCGCGCTGGCAGGTCAAGATCGTCGATGCGGTGCACGACATCGAAATGATCGATGGCGACATGCATGTCGATGGCAAACATTTCGACCTGTCGATGGAATATGACCCGGGCGACCGCCTGATCGAAGCCGAGATTGGCGACGAAGAACTGGCAGTGAAAATCATGCGCACCCGCACCGGCTTCAAACTCACAACACGCGGCGCAAGCCACGCTGCCCGCGTCCTGCCCGGCCATATCGCGCATCTCGCCGGTCACATGATCGAAAAAATCCCGCCCGATCTGTCCAAATTCCTCATCTGCCCTATGCCCGGCCTGCTCACCGCATTACACGTCGGCGTCGGCGATAGCGTCGAGGCGGGCCAACCGCTCGCGGTGGTCGAAGCGATGAAGATGGAAAACATCCTGCGCGCCGAAAAATCGGGTATCGTCAAGGCCGTGAACGCCGGAGCAGGCGACAGCCTCGCCGTCGATGCCGTCATCCTGGAGATGGAATAGACTACGGATATATTTGGGGGGAAGCCATGAGTTTACCAGTTACCGCCTTCGTCGCAGCCATCTGCGCGATCATGTTGCTAATTACCGCCATCGACACGGTGCGTCAACGAATGCGCGCAAAAGCCCCGTTCGGTGACAATGCCGACCAGAAACTGATTAGCGCGACGCGAAGCCACGGCAACCTCGCCGAACATGCGCCCATCGTCATCTTGCTATTGGCGTTTCTTGAAATGAGCCGAGCCAATCATATGCTGCTGATGGCTATCGGCGCGCTTTTTCTGGCGGGGCGCATCGCGCACATTTTCGGGCTCTATGCCCCGATGAGCACCAAGCCGCCTTTGGCGCGAAGCGTGGGCGTAATTGTCACCTGGCTTGTGCTCGCTTTGCTGAGCGGATGGACCTTGTGGATGCTGGCCACGCTTAATGCTGGCTAGCCAACAAGAGCCACCGCCCTGATCCACCCCGCACTTGCGCGCTCGATCTTCACCGGAAAACAGCTAAGCTTCCACCCGAACGCGGGCAGCGCGTCCAGATTGGTGAGCTTTTCGATCTGGTAATAAGGCTTGATCCTTCCGGCCTTGTGCCCCTCCCAGATAATCGACGGGTCGCGGGTATCGGCCCAGCGTTTGGCGGTATGGGAGAACGGCGCATCCCAACTCCATGCATCGGTGCCGACGACCTGAACGCCGCGCGTCGTCAGATAAAGCGTCGCTTCTGCGCCCATACCGCAGCCTTGGTCGGTGAAATTATCGGTGCCGTACACGGCGCCCGACTGCACCAGCACGATATCAAGCGGCTGTAGTTGGTATCCGATCCGCTCCAACTCCGCCTCGACCTCGGCAGCGCTCACCACATGGCCCGCCGGAAATCCCGAAAAATCCAGCTTCACCCCGGGCCGGAAAAACAGGTCGAGCGGCGCTTCGTCGATTGACGGGGCAGGGGTCGCACCGCTGTCGGTGGTCGAATGGAAATGCCACGGCGCGTCCATGTGCGTGCCATTATGCGTGGAAAGCGTCAGGCTTTCCACCGCCCAGCCTTCGCCATCGGGCAGATCGTCGCGAGTGAGCCCGGGAAAGAACATGGCGATCTGCTCCCACGTCGTGTCATGAGTCATATAGGTGATGTGCGGCCGCATCACCGGTGGGTCCGATATCACGTCATTGGTGATCGGGATCGACAGGTCGATAAATTGCGTCATTCGGCTCTCCTGCGCGCCACGCTAAGCGCGGCTGTGGATAATCGCAACATGCCGCTTGAATGGTGCAGCATTGGCGATAAGACAAGCAGCGGAGATTACAGGGGAAGAATATGGCCAGTGCCGCCGACGCCGAAGTCACGCTCGATCCACAACGCGATCGGTTGGTCATTACCGCCTCGTCGCTGGGCACCGTGTTCGAATGGTATGATTTCTTCGTCTACGGCATATTGGCCGCGTTGATCGGCAAGCTGTTTTTTCCTGCAGATAATCCCACAGCGGCAACATTGGCTTCGCTGGCGATCTTTGGCGCTGGCTTTGGTGTCCGGCCGTTCGGGGCCATCCTGTTCGGCTATTTCGGTGACAAGATTGGCCGGAAATATACATTTCTAGTAACCATTACGTTGATGGGGGTTGCGACCGCCGCCATCGGACTACTTCCCACATTCGAAACCGCGGGCGTATGGGCGGCAGCGTTGTTGCTGCTGATGCGCTGTTTGCAGGGCCTTGCATTGGGCGGCGAATATGGCGGTGCGGCGATCTATGTGGCCGAGCACGCCCCCGACGGCAAGCGTGGCCAATATACCAGCTGGATCCAGGCGTCGGTAGCTGGCGGATTTCTGCTGGCGGTTATCGTCGTCCTGATCACGCGCCACTCGATGAGCACCGAGGCGTTCGAGGCGTGGGGCTGGCGCGTGCCGTTCCTGACCTCGATCCTGTTGCTCGCCGTGTCGCTCTATATGCGGCTCAAGCTGTCTGAAAGCCCGGTTTTCAAGGCGATGAAGGCGGCGGGCACCACCTCCAAGAACCCTTTTGTCGACAGTTTCAAATATCCTGGCAATGTCGGACGCATTTTCGTTGCCTTGTTCGGCGTCGCAGCTGGCCTGACCGTTATCTATTACACATCGCAATTCGGCACGCTGTATTTCCTGACCGGAACCGCGCGCGTTCCCGAAGAGGATGCGTTGCTCTATATGGCGGTGGGTGCTGCACTGGCGGCTCCGACCTATGTCGCATGCGGGTGGCTGTCGGACAAATGGGGCCGCAAACGGCTATTGCTGCTCGGTTATGGCCTGTCCATCGTCGGCGTCTTTCCGATATTCTGGATGCTGGCCG
>CALRMO020000126.1:0-7367 GCA_943369235.1 Sphingomonas paucimobilis | reverse complement strand
TCCAGAAATAGGTCGCGGTCAGGCTAAGCCCCGGACGTTGAAACCGGCCTCCCAATTCCTTGCCGGTACCCCTGACCAGCAGCGGCACTGGGCTTGCTTTGTTAACTGCACCGCGCGCGTCGTTCGAATGAAAGCCGCGCCCCCAATTGGCATAAAGTTCGAGATTAGCTGTTGGCGACCAAGCCAGTGCCAGCTTCGGCGACACAAGGTTACTGTTGCCACGGCCTTCACCGAGCGCCGCCGCTTCGGCATCGCGGGCGCGCACGTCATACCAGTAATGATCGCCGCGCAGTCCGCCGATTACTCTAAGTCCGGGCAGCGGCGTAATGGTAAGCTCAGCATCTGCTGCGACCGACCCAACATTGGCGCTATATGCCCCGAACGAGTTTACAAAGCGGCCGCCGTCGGTCTGGTTCAGCCCGACTTTGCCGATTGCATCAAATCGCGCTTCGGCTCCGCTGCTCAACTCGGCCCAGGTAGCGAGAGTCCAGTGGCGGCGAAGCGACCCACCGAAAACAGACCGTCGGTCGAACTGGTCTATTTGCGCGCTGCTGCTGTCGGGATTAAAATAGCTCGGGTTAGAACTCATCCGCCAGTCATAATGCTGGGCATACAGATTGCCCCTCCATTCTTCGCCTGTCAGGTTTGCGGTTAGAATGAAGCGGTCGGTCCGACCGCGTGCGCTCGGGTCGGGTGAGCAGAAAATGTCGGCGCAGATTGCAGTGCCGACGGCACGTTCGGGTATCTGCTCGGTCGGGTTCCATTTGGCATGATAGCCTTGAAACGAAAGCGCTACCTGGCCTAACTCGGTCACGACCGAGTACTTGGCGAAACCCGAGATGTGACGCAGCTTTTCCGGCTGCTCCCATGGGCCGTCATAGGTTTTAAACTGTCCAACCAGCGTCAGCTTCCCGTCATTGCCTGGCGCATCCAGCGTACCCCCCGCCGCAGCCCGTCGCCATCCGTAACTCCCGCCCTCGACTGACGCCCATGGTGAATCGAAAGCCGAAATGGTCGAGATATAAGCGGCGCCGGCAAGAGCAAAATCACCACCGTCGCTTCGATATGGCCCTTTGCGATAGTCCTCACGGTCGACTATTTCGGGTATCAGTCCGTTGAGATCCAGATAACCATGCCCGTGACCGTGTGTACGAAAATTCATCTGCACTCCGTCGACATAGGCAGAAAAATCGGAGCCATGGTCAAGGTTGAAGCCCCGCAAGAAATATTGGTTGGCCTTGCCGCTGCCCGAATGCTGCGCCGCGACAAGGCCGGGGATCGCCTCAAGCAATTCGGCAACGCGAAGCAAAGGACGGACAAGCAGGTCCGATCCGGCAACACTGCCCTCGCTAGCGGCTGCGGCGACGCCGATCTTGCTTTCGCCTCGACCGAAAACGACAATGGCCTCGGCCTCATCCACCGCGCTCGCTGCCGTGTCTTCCGCGAGAGCGGGCAGGCTGGTGGTGATAGCACCGGCAACAAGTGCGGCATTCAATGCTGACCGGGTAGACTTCGCAAGAAACAAGATTGAATCCTTTTGGCAGTGTTTAGCGGGGTCATCCGCAATGGGAGGCGGATAAGCAGCGAGAGCGCATGCGAGCACGCAAGCGGCTGGGGAGTTAAGGTTTTTTAAGCTAAGGTACGCTTGAACAACGCCAGCGTTCGCGCCCAAGCGAGATCGGCTGCCACCTTGTTGAAACGCGGCGTGGTGTCGTTGTTGAAACCGTGTTCGGCACCTTCATAGAAAAAGGCGCTATAGTTCTTGCCTGCTTTCTTCAGCGCTTCTTCGAACGGCGGCCAACTGGCGTTCGTGCGCGGATCGTTGCCCGCGAAATGCAGAAGCAGTTCGGCTTTGATGTTGGCGACAGCATCAAGCGGCGCTGGACCTCCGTAAAAAGGCGCTGCGGCGCGAAGCTCGGGAATTCGCGCGGCGAGAAGATTGGCGATACCGCCACCGAAGCAGAAGCCGGTCGCACCGACTTTGCCATTGCCGCCCTTGACCGTAAGCGCGTGCTGGCCGACCGCTACAAAATCCTCACCGATCTTGGCGCGGTCGAGCGTGGCGAATGCTTCGCGTGCCATATCCTCATCACCAGGATAGCCACCCTTGGTCGTGAGTCCGTCGGGCGCAAGCGCTATGAAGCCGTCAATTGCAAAGCGTCGGGCAATATCTTCAATATGCGGATTGAGGCCACGATTTTCATGCGCCACCACGACCACCGGAAGTTTTTTCCTGCGCGTATTTGCCGGGCGCGCAATATAGGTCTTTATTAAGCCATTGCCTTGAGGCGATGCAATATCGATCCGTTCGGTAACGATCCGTTTGTCGGCTGGGGCAATAACCTGTCCGCGGGCAAAATCGGGTTGAAGCGCCGCCAGGAGCGCGGTCGCTGCCGACACGCTTCCTGCGGCTACCGCGCATTTGCGCAAAAAGCCGCGCCGGTCGATGGCGCCGTGAACATAGGCGTCAAAAAGGTCCAGAACTTCGCGGCTGAATCCGGTACTGTTTTCATTAACAGACATTTGAAATTCCTTTTGTTGATAATCAATGGCGGTGAAACGCCGACTGGATATGGAGGTCGGGCCGTTCAGCGAAGGCCAGCGGGCTGGCGATCGTCTGGTTACCGAAAACGCGCTTTTCCCCCGCCAGCACCGCCGGGTTGAGATGTGGCGCACACATTCCGATCAGTTCATAAGCATAGTTGCGCAGCAGCGAGCCTTTCAGTGCCGCTATCTTGGTAGTGTTGGTGCGAAAGAAGCGGTTCGACCCTGGCAGCGCGACAAGATCATCGGATGATCCGTTATCGACCGCCATTTGGGCAACGATGCCTACCCCCATATCAAGCCTGACATAGGTTTTGATGACGTCGGCATCCATCGCCGTCAGCCGGACATCGAGTTCGAGGCCAGCTTCCTCAAACGCATGATTGATCTGTGATCGACCGGAAAACTCGGGATTGTAGGTAATGATTGGATACTTGGCGATGTCAGCAAGAGTCGGTCTGGGGAGATAGGTAAGCGGGTGGCCAGGCGGGACGATTGCGACGTGCTCCCAAGTGAAGCAAGCATAGGTTTGAAGGTCGTGGAAATCGTCAACCGCTTCGGTGGCCATACCGAGATCCGCCTCTCCGCGTTGCAGCAGATCGACGACATAACGCGGCGTACCTTGAACCAGTTCGACCTGGACATCGGGGAACTGGGCGCTGAAACGAGCGAGAATTGGCGGCAACACATAGGTTGCTTGATTATGCGTGGCCGCGACGATCAGACGGCCCTTGTTTTCGTGCGCGAACTGTTGCGACAGGCGTTTGAGATTATCGGCCTCACCAAGCAATTTTTCGATCACTTTCGCGGCATCCTCACCAGCCTTTGTCAGGCCAACAAGACGTTTGCCACGGCGCACGAAAATTTCGATCTTGAGCTCGGTTTCCAGTTCCTTGATCTGCTTGCTGACGCCAGATTGTGATGTAAATAATTTATGCGCCACCTCAGTCAGGTTGAGGTTGTTCTGGATCGCAGCGCGAACATATTTCAATTGCTGAAAGTTCATTGTCCCACCCAGAATTGCTCGTCAACGGCATTCTGCGTAGGGTAGCCAATAACTCAACTATTATGGTAGAGAATGCCCGTTTGCAACAGCGATTTTTAGCGCGACGAAATGTTTTTTGAGCAATATTAGCGTGCCAGCTTGACATTCTGTTGCCGCGAAAAAACATTAAAATCAGTAGTTTAGATAGTCAGCGGGTTCGATGGGGAGCATGATCAAACAGGGAAACAGTTCAGCTTTAGTCGGTAGCAGAATATCTAACGTCGAGATCATTGGTTCCCTTACTCTGTGCGCGCGTTAGTGGGACGTGCCTGATGCACACCTCATTGGCTTCGAGATGGGAGTTTGGAACTTGAAGAAATCGACTTATGTGCTCGCTGCGGCGGCAACCGTGTTTCTTTTGACAGCGTGTAGTAAAGGCAGGCCGGATCCTTTGCCATTTAACGAGTTCATGGGCCATGTGGTGCAACGAAATGCCATTCAGCTGTGGGCGTGGACGGCGGTTGAGATCGACGCCTCTGGCGAAACATCGGGTAAACCAAAAAATGAGTCTGAATGGGAAGATGCAGAAAGCGATGCGCTGACGCTTCTGCAGTTGACCGACATTTTGGACACATCGGCCTACCGACGTAATGACGAGCGCTGGGATCAACATTTGGCAGGCTTGCGCGTCGCGGTAAAATCAGCCGCCGATGCTGCGCTGAAAAGAGATTATGATGCGCTAGATCAGGCAAACAACAATATAAATGAAAACTGCGTTGCGTGTCATGTGGCTTTTGCCCCGCATCTCGAGGCGCCCCCGCTTCCGGCCACTTGAAATCATGGGGGGACCGAACAGCCCCCCTTTCTTACCGGGCGATAACCGGGCCGTCTGACGGAACGCCGACCGCGCCACCACCGAACGGCCCGTTATTCTCGACGCAAACACGTTCGACCTTCTCATGCAGCAACGGCTGTCCAGGACGATTTGCAGCTTTTACATCATAATGCCAGCCATCGGGAGTATCGGCTTCGGTATAGCGGCGAAGTGGGATGGTCGCGGTCCATGAACGCGCATAAACCGTGGGATCGGTAAAGGCCGCGAGATAATTGAAACCCTTGCCATCGTTGCTGAAAATATATCGCTCCTTCACGGTTCCGTTTTCGCTGATGAAATCGCCGTGTCGGCCAAAGAGCGCCTTACCGTTGTGATTGGTCACATCGACGACTAGCGTATTGCCTTCCCAATGACCGCGCGATTCCCCGTTCCATAGTTTGATTGACGCATCGAGGGGCTTGCCTTTGTCCAGACGAATTAAGCGGCTTCCGGAGTCAAAGATAAACAGGACATAGCCGGGATACTGCCGGACCTCAAAACCGTGCCACATGAAGGACTTTGGCACCCCTGCAGGAGCACATCTCGCCAGCGGTTCAATGTAACGCGGCTTGTTCGGTTCTGAAAAATTCAGCGCAAAGTCCTGCTGCAAGGCGCGAGCCGCCGGCAGATAGGGTATCTGTCCATCGGCAGGGTCGGATACCCGGCTTGGTGCCCGCTGATCGCGAGGCAGCTTTGCTGCTGCTGACGGTTCATCGGGGGGGCCGGCTTGCGGATCAGTGAAGTTGCTGTGGTTTGAAATTGTGTTCGAATAAAATCCGTTGATATCCGGTTGCCCGTCAGCAAGCGTTTTGCCGGCCCATGCACCAGACTCGATAATCGGCACTGTCTTGCTCCAGCGACTTGCGTTACCGGTGGGCACCGGTGTCGCGCCAATTGGATTGGCTGACTGCGCCGCCTGAGTTTCATAAGCAGCCTGTGCAAGCAACGGAGTTGCTATGGCCGAGGCACTCAGAATGACGGTCAGTCTGAAATTGGGGGAGTTCATGGGTTGGTCTCCTTGTGGGGATAGGCGTCCTCATATTCCAGCGTGTAGCAATAATCCTCGATAAGCTGGAAATCCTTGTCACGCCTGCGGTGAAGCAGCACTTCAAGCGACCATGGCTTGGTGAAGACCTTGTCGTCCTGCACGGTCGCCCGATAGCGGATCGTGTTTGCATCGACAAAGCTCCAGCGTTCGTTCACTCGCAAAGCATCGCTGTGATAATTACCCGACCGGTCGAGCCAGGTCTCCTCGTTGAAATTTCGCACGTCTGTGACAAGCGTATCGCCGTCCCAACTTGCCCGGGAGTCGCCCAGATAATATCCATCCTCGATATCCTCCTGGTGTCCGGTACCGTTTGTGAAAATCGTCCGTACCTGGTGCCCGAACTGGTGCAATAGCGTCAGATCCTGCTCGCGCTGGAAAATCTGGAACGGTGCAGGGAAATAGACACTACGCGGAACACCCAACACCCAGCATTTCAGCCTCGGATCGTCCTTGGCACGCGAATCCCAATTGCGTTTGCGTTGCGCCAGAGCCTCAGCTTTGTACGGCAGCTTGCCTTCTTCGACGACGCCTGGTCCAGGCGGCGCGTCGCGCCGTCCCGCATGCGGCTCCAGATCGTAATCGGCCTCGCTCAGCGTTTGCCAGACGCCGGAAAAATCGGGCTTGCCATTGGCCAGACGGGGGATTTCGCTTTGCGTTTGCGACTGCGCCGCGACTGGGGAAACAGCAACGGCGCCAAGCGTCAGACTTGCCGCTGCCGCGCCAAGTAACAGTCGATTGAATAACCGGACCATCTTAGCGCCTCGTTCTTGCTGGCGGCGCGTCGGGTGCACTGCCGGTCTGAACCTTGCGCCCGCCCGGCAAGGTGATGAAATTCGAATAGCCGAAGGCGCCGCCATTTTTGGCGCGGAAGCCATCGATGCGGATGACGGTTCCCGGCGCGACATCGGTTTTGGACAGGCCGGCGTTGCGCAAGCCGCTTGGCGTTCCGAATTCAAATCCCCAATTCGTCACCGCACCATTCTTGGCCTTGACGTCGAGATATATCCAGCTGTGGGGATTGACGAAACGCGCCTTCGTCACGGTCCCCTGGACCACGATCGGCTTGCTTGCATCGAACTCAGCAGCAAAGGCATGATGCGCGACGCTTGCGACCGGTATCGCGAGCGCTCCAAGTGCGGCGATAGCAAGTGCAAGTGTCGGTTTGCGTAGCAAAAAATGTTTGTGCATGTCAGCTCTCCTCAAAATCTTGCGCGCACCAGGGCGCCTACATAGCGGCGTGGACCAATCCCGTCGTAACCGACCGGAGCGTTGTTGCTGAAATCATTGACGCTCGTCGTATATTTCGTGTCGAACAGGTTCTTAGCGACAATGCCAAGTTCGGTATCGACGCCCTGAATGTCTGTGGAAACGCCAATGCCCGCGTCAGTGATGTGATAGCCTTTCTGAAAACCGAAAGGCGACAAGAGCTGTTCGAGGTTGGCCGACGAGCGATATACGTCGTTAATGAATGCGGTGAATGCGAAGCCTGAATTCCCCAATTCGCGCTTGAAATTGGCACCTAGATTGATGGTCCATTTCGGCGCCCCGACAATTTGCTTGCCTGTGTTGTTACAGGACACGACTGTGGAAGGGAAAGAACGCGGACAGGTCGCATTCGACCAATCGGTATAGATTGCATCATTATAGGCACCGCCGAACGACAGGCTAAGACCGTTAAATGGCCGGACGACGCCTTCCCATTCCACGCCCTTGGCGCGGATACGTGGAATATTGCCAAGCACCGAGCTGAACCCGGTCGATGACGTCGCGTCGGGAATGTTGGTAACCGCCTGATAGTCGCGAACCTTGGTGTAATAGAGGTTTGCGTTCAGCGACACGACGCCGCCGAACAATTGACCCTTGAAACCAAATTCAAAGTCGGTTGTTTTTTCCGGCTCGATATTGCGGCGGGTTCC
>CALRMO020000125.1:0-7517 GCA_943369235.1 Sphingomonas paucimobilis | reverse complement strand
TGTCGGTGGAAAAATGCGCGTCGCCGCGAAAGGCAACGATTTCTCATAGCACTGCTTTATCTGGAACGCTGATTTCTCAAAATGGACGATCGCGCCAGTTGCGGCTTATACCTCTCTCCTTCAGGGGAGAGGAGCGAGACTTGGCAGCTTGCTGCCTAGTCGCAGCGGAGAGGGGCTCGACGGTAAGGTATTTACGCCACCTCCCCCTCTCAACTTCGCCTAGGCACCTATGGTGCCAAGGCTTCGTATCTCTCCCCTAAAGGAGAGAGATGGGTTACTCTTTTCACGCTTTCCCTTGCAATGTAGGATTTGATTTGGGATCCTGGAAAACGCCAACCCATATGGGCTGGCGCTGCTCTTTGATTTTGTCGATTTAGACCGAAGTTTGAAGGACTGCTGCGCCCACAAAAGCAACAAAGGATACAAATGGGGGTGCCCTTAACGTGTCTTTTGTATCTTTTACGGCTCCGGCGATACCGATGGAGCCATAAGTTTCAGGTAATCTTTGTTGTGGGGCGCGGCTGCATAGCGAATCTGGTTCGGCTGAACACCTGCTCGCTCAGCGCATCATTTTACCTGCCATGCCCATGATATCGTCTAGCGGATTGCCATCCCCGTTCATGTCGAGCATCGACCCAAGGCCACCCAAGCCGCCGCTGGTCGGCGCAGCTTTTGACCCCCCACCCATTGCCCCGCCGATCATGTTGCCGAGCATACCGCCAAGGCCGCCGCTGCTCGTCTGGCCGCCGCCGCCAAGCATTCCGCCGATGAGGCCGCCCAAGCCTCCGCCGTCACCTTCGCCACCACTGCTTTGTTTGGCCATGTAACCTGCGACCAGCATCGCCAGTATCGGCAGCATTTTCTTCAGCAGCGAAGGGTCGATACCGGTCTGTTCCGCTGCATGGCCGGCGACGGTGCGGCTGACATCTTTCGATCCGAAAATCTGGCCAAGGACATCATTGCCTTTCTCGACTGGCGTGGGCTCGGGTGCGACCACCGAATCGAACAAGCCGCCGCCGCCCAACGACCCGAGAAGTCCGCCCAGGCCCTCAAGCCCACCCGGCTGCGCCTGAGTCGTTTTCTTGAAACCGCCGAGGATCGCGGGCAGCAACGCCGCAGCGCCGGCTTCGGCTACGCTCTCATTGACGCCCAGTTGCTGTGCAACCTGCCCGATCGCCCCGGTTTGCTTCAATATGCTAGCAATATCCATGATGTCCTCCTCGAGTTTGCCTGGAAACTGCGCGCATTGCGGTGGCTTGGCAAGAGAGCCACTAACCCGACCCCCATGGAACGTTTCGATTTTACATTCGTTCGATTATTGCCGCTCCCAAATTCGGCGGGCGGCGCGTATAGTCATATCTCCCGGGACGACCCCCGACCGGGCGTATCGCAGGAGAAATTTCATGGGTATTTTCAGCAGCATCAAAGACGCAATTTTTGGCAAAAAAGCCGTAGCCGCGACGACACCCGCACCCTCGATCATACCCGCTGAAATCGTCGCCGTCGCGCCGCAGCCCGTCGCGGTAGAGGAAGTCGATGTTATCGCGCATCTCGAAGAAATCGACCGCACCGACGGCCGCAATCTCAATTGGCGCACATCGATTGTCGACCTGATGAAGATGCTCGGCATGGACGCATCGCTGCAGGAGCGCAAAGACCTCGCGATGGAGCTTGGCTATACCGGCGAACTCGAAGGCAGCGCCGAAATGAATATCTGGCTTCACAAGGCCGTGATGCGCGAACTGGCCAAAAATGGCGGCAAGGTTCCTGCTGAATTGCTCGACTAGATTTCGGCCAGACTGGCGCGGTCGGGCGGCACAAATCCCCGCCGCGCCGGAACGGAAAACAGCAAATCCTTCGAATAAAAACGAAGCGGCAAGTCCCGCCGTCCGCGGTTCGACAACAGCAGCGCATTGACTGCCTCACACAGCGGTACGTCTGACCCAATTTCCCTCAAGTGCACCGTTACCCCAGCGATATACACCTGCGTTATAGTCTCGTGATAGCCTTGCGTGTCATCATTCACTCCGCCTGCCGCGACATTATAGGCCGAAATAATCCCGGCCGTATCGGTTGCCGGATCGATGTCGGGGCAATCGCGAACAATCCATGTGCACGCAGCAAGGTGCGCTTCATGCGTCCACTCCTCACGCGGCAAAGTGCGCGCCAGGCCTTCGCCGATATGCACTATCGACGCGTCATCTTCGAACAGGCGGACTTCAAATTCGGACATTTCCGGGCTTTCACTGTGCCCGGAACATCCGGGCGGATTAGGCGGCTTTTGGTGCCGATTGCCTTACGCCTTCATCGACATGATCCTCGAATTGGGCGAAATTATCGATGAATTGCTGCACCAGATTTTGCGCTGTAGCATCATATGCGGCTTTGTCAGCCCATGCCGCGCGCGGGTCGAGGATCGCGCTGTCGACGCCCGGAACGGCCACCGGGAACTCAAAGCCGAAATTCGGATCCTTGCGGAACTCCGCGTTGTTCAAGCTGCCATCGAGCGCCGCGTTAAGCAAAGCACGCGTTGCCTTGATCGGCATCCGGCTAATCCCCGGCATCGTCGCCTTGCCGCCGGTCCAGCCGGTGCTAACCAACCAGCACTGCACCGCACCCTTGGCGATCCGTTCCTTGAGGAGGTTGCCGTAAACGCTCGGATGACGCGGCATGAACGGTGCGCCGAAGCAGGTCGAGAAGGTCGCCTCAGGCTCGGTCACACCGATTTCGGTGCCAGCAACGCGTGCGGTATAGCCCGACAGGAAATGATACATCGCCTGCTCCGGCGTCAGCTTCGCAATCGGAGGCAGCACACCATAGGCATCAGCGGTCAGCATGATGATATTCTTCGGAACCGGCCCCATATTCTTTTCCGACGCGTTCGGAATGAACTCGATGGGGTACGAACCGCGGCTATTTTCGGCAAGGCTCGCATCATCAAAATCGAGTTCGCGCGTCTCGGGGTCCATCACGACATTTTCGAGCACTGTGCCGAAGCGCTTGGTTGTTGCGAATATTTCAGGCTCGGCTTCTTCCGACAGCCGGATCATCTTGGCGTAGCAACCGCCTTCGAAATTGAAAACGGCGGTGTCCGACCAGCCATGCTCGTCATCGCCGATCAAAGTGCGGCTGGCATCGGCGGAAAGCGTAGTCTTGCCGGTTCCAGACAGTCCGAAGAACACCGCTGTATCGCCATTGGCGCCGATATTTGCCGAGCAATGCATTGGCATAACACCCTTGGCGGGGAGCAAATAATTGAGAATGCCAAATACCGACTTCTTCATCTCACCGGCATATGCCGTGCCGCCGATCAGGATCAGCTTTTCAGTAAAATTGACAGCAATCACGGTCTCGCTGCGGCATCCATGACGCGCAGGTTCGGCACGAAAGCTTGGTAGGTCGATAATCGTATATTCGGGCACAAAACCGGCTAGTTCGTCTGCCTTCGGTCGCACAAGAAGCGTGCGAATAAACAGATTATGCCACGCCAGTTCGTTGATAACGCGAACGTTGACCCGATGCTCGGGCTGCGACCCGCCAAACAGGTCGGCCACATACAGCGTTTCCTTTTCACCCAACGCTGCAAAAAAATCAGCCTTCAGCGCGGCGAAATGCGCAGGATCCATCGCTACATTGGTCTTGCCCCACCAGATAGTGTCTTCGGTTTCAGCATCACGAACGATGAACTTGTCCTTGGCCGAACGCCCCGTGTGCACGCCGGTCTTCACAACCAGCGGACCGTCCTTCGCAAGTGATCCCTCTCCATTTCGAAGCGCCGCTTCAACAAGTTGTGCCGTCCCCAAGTTGGTGTAAACCGAAGCACCGGTTTCAATACCCTGCTGCGTGAGTGAAATGTTGAGTGGGGCTGACATTCGGAACTCCGATGATGAATGATGCGAATCTAGGGCATACGTATGCACTACAATCTTGCGCGCCGCTAGCGGAGACCGGCGGCGGCGTCAAATGCAATGGATTGAACCTGCGCCACAGCGCCCCTATAGGCAGATAATGAGTGCCACAATTGCCTTGGTCGACGACGACCGCAATATTTTGACGTCGGTATCGATTGCGATGCAGGCCGAGGGTTATGTCACCAGAATGTACCCCGATGGCGAAAGCGCTCTGAAGGCGCTCACGGAAAATCCCGCCGATCTAGGGATATTCGATATAAAGATGCCGCGTATGGACGGGCTGGAACTGCTCCGCCGCTTGCGCGAGAAAAGCGCGATGCCGGTGATCTTCCTGACCTCCAAGGATGAGGAGCTTGACGAAGCACTTGGTTTGGCGATGGGAGCGGACGACTATATCACCAAGCCATTTTCGCAGCGTTTGTTGATTGCCCGGGTTAAGGCCATTTTGCGGCGCGCGACATACGACAAGGTTGCCGTAAACGGCGAGACACCCGAAGAACCCGAACCGATGGTTCGCGGCAAGCTTCAGATGGACCCTGCACGGCACCATGTTAAGTGGGACGGCAAGCCCCTAACGCTGACAGTTACCGAGTTCATGATCCTCGAGGCCCTCGCCAGCCGACCCGGCGTCGTTCGAACACGCGATCAGCTGATGGACGCCGCATATCAGGACGACGTCTACGTGGATGATCGGACGATCGACAGCCACATCAAACGCCTTCGCCGGAAATTCCGTGAAATCGATCCTGAATTTACCGCAATCGACACTCTTTATGGCGCCGGATATCGTTTCGCCGACAGCTGAACCCACTGACTTGCAGTTGGGGTGGAGCCGGGGGTTGTCGTTGACCACCCGCATTCTTGCCGTGAATCTTTTCGTTCTTGCGCTCCTGGGGGCGGGGCTTTTTTTTCTCGATAGCTACAGGCTCAGGCTGATCGAGGAGCGGCAATTGGCGGCACGAACGCAAGCCGAATTTCTGATTCAAAGCCTGCCCATGGTAAGCCCCGGTGACCGAGGCCGGTACATTACTGCTTTCGGCGAGCAAAATGAATCACGGATCAGGTTGTATGATCGCGACGGTACCAAGCTGTTGGATAGCTTTGAGCTGAGCAAACCAACCTATCAGTTTCGCGACCCAAATCGCGAACCGTGGCAAAAGGTTGCGGCAAGGGGCATCGATAAAGTATTTGATTTTCTAGTCGGCGGCAAAAAATTGAGTTCGTTTGTTGAACCGTCTGTAGACCGTGCAAGTGCGTGGCCCGAGCTTCAGGGCGCAAAACCAAACAACGCCGTCTCGACGGCACGATTTGCACCGGACCTGACCCATGTAATAAGTGCAGGTGCCGTCGATCCTGTCCAAGGGCACTCGGTTTTAACAACTGCTAACGAACGTGATATCCGTATTTTTGTCCGAGCAGAGCGCTTCAAAGTTGGAATGTTTTTCGTCTTGGCGCTGAGTATCGGGGTTCTTCTTTCTATATTTCTGGCGAGAACGATTGTTCGGCCGCTGCGTCATCTGGCACGGGCTGCCGTGAAAGTTCGCCTTGGTCGCGCGCAGGAGGTGAACGTTCCTCGTCTGCCGTCACGGCGCGATGAAATTGGAATGCTTGCGCGCGCGTTATCCGACATGAGTATCGCTCTTCGCCAGCGGATCGATGCTACCGAGGCGTTTGCGGCGGACGTCGCGCACGAGATCAAAAATCCGCTGGCGTCGCTGCGCTCGGCGCTCGATGGCGCAGAACGCATTGAGGACCCATCGCTTCGCAAGCAGCTAATGGATGTCGCCAAAGCAGATGTGCAAAGAATGGACCGTCTGATCAGCGATATATCGGATGCCAGCCGCGTCGATTCACAGCTCGCCAAGGCGAAGTTCGAACCCATCGACCTGGGAGACATGATAGAACAGCTGCTTCAAGCGAGAGAAGACCGGCGCTGTGACGGCGACGTTTCGATTGCCTTTGCACGCCCGCGACGCAACATCGCCACCGTCATGGGCGAGGACGTAAGGCTAGAGCGGATGTTGACCAACCTAATCGACAACGCCGTATCATTTTCGCCGCCGGGGGCAGTTGTTGAAATATCGGCAACGCTCGCGGATGACGAAGTCATTATCCGGATCAACGACAAAGGCCCCGGTGTCCCCGAGCAGGAGCGCGAAGCAATCTTCCGTCGCTTTCACAGTGAGCGCCCACCATCCGAAAATTTTGGCAAGCACAGCGGGCTGGGCCTGGCAATCGCGCGCACCATCGTCGAGGGGCATCATGGACGTATTTCCGTTTGCGACCGTAACGATGGCAAGCGTGGCGCATGCTTTGAGATTGCATTGCCCTGCGCAGCGGCGTCTACGCAGTGAGCAGCATCGTGCACGGCACGGCCATCGCGATTGGCGGCCACGGGGTCTTGCTGACGGGGCATTCCGGCGCGGGTAAATCGGATATGGCGCTGCGCCTTATCGATCGTGGTGCCATGTTAATCAGCGACGATGCCGTGGTGGTCGGTGATAGCGACGGGCTTCCCTGGCTCAGTCCCGCCCCCAATATCGAGGGAGAGCTGGAAGTTCGCGGTGTCGGCATTTGCCAAGTGCCGAACACAGAGGGCGCTAGGCTTCGGTTGATAATCGAACTTGTTGACGCCGTGGAGCGCATGCCGGACGCGGGATTGACGGAAATCGGGGGCTTTCATGTCCCTTCGTTGAAGCTCGTGCCATTTGAGATCAGCGCGGCGGTTAAACTTGAATTCGCGTTGCGCTCTGTCGTTGACGCCAGACCACTGCGGGTGTCAATTGATCGCCCCTCGTTGGAAAAGGCATGATTGCGTGACAAGGAAGTCGCACAAGTCGCAAACCATATTGCTGGTTACCGGGCTGTCTGGTGCCGGAAAATCCACTGCGCTGAAAACGCTTGAGGATTTGGGGTGGGAGGCAGTCGATAACTTCCCGATCCGGTTGGCCGGTCCCTTGCTCGAGATTCCGGAAGGCAGCAATCGCTCGGGGCCTTCCCTGCCCTTGGCGCTCGGCTTCGACAGTCGCACCCGCGGGTTCAAGGTCGAGCAGCTCATCCGGCAGATCAAGGAGCTTCAAAAAAATCCCGATCTGGACATCATGACCTTGTATCTCGATTGCGCCGAATCGGAAATCGAACGCCGGTATGCAGAAACCCGGCGGCGCCATCCGCTGGCGCAGGATCGGCCGGCGATCGATGGTATTTCGCTCGAACGGCAGATGATGGAGCCACTCCGCCGATGGGCAGAGTCGGTCATCGACACCAGCAAATTATCCGCGCACGAACTGCAAAACGAAATCCGGGAACGATTCAGCCGCGAGATGAGCCCGCATGCTACCGTCACCGTCACCAGCTTCGGATATTCCAGGGGCGTCCCGCACAATGCGGACCTGATGTTCGACTTGCGTTTCTTGCGAAATCCTCATTGGGATAATGAATTGCGGCCGATGACCGGTCTCGACGCGGAGGTATCCGCCTATATCGAGGCGGATGAACAATATGATTTGGCAACAGCCAAGATCAAGGACCTGCTGACGTTTCTGCTGCCGCTTTATGACGACCAGGGCAAAGCCTATGTGAACATCGCGTTTGGCTGTACGGGGG
>CALRMO020000124.1:0-7584 GCA_943369235.1 Sphingomonas paucimobilis | reverse complement strand
ACCGCGACAGGCGGACGCGGGGTCTGGCCGACATGGCCCTGAACCCCGAGAATATCGACCCGGGCGCCATTTTTCTTCAACATTCGGGAAAATTCGAGGAATTCGGCAATCATCAATGGCGAGGTGCTGCGGTTGAGCATGCCGTATTCATTGAGCGTGAGCTTCAGTTTTGGATCGCTTGCCTCGGTCAACCTGAACCAATGCGCCGCAGTCTCGTGCGGCATGCATTGCCAATAGTCCTTTTCGTGCACGGGCTCGTTGACGACGTCCCAGCCGATCAGCCGGCCTTTCAGTTTCGTCGTGATGTCGCGGATATGGGCATCCTGCAATGCCTCAATCTTCTCGCATCGCTGCGGATCGTCAGCAATCGCATTTGGTGAAAATTTCCACGCCGGCCAGGCGAGATTATGACCCTTGACCAGCTTGCCTTCTGCCGTCAGCCAATCGAGAGCCTTCAAACCGCGTTCCTGATATTCGGGTTGCGCCCAGCGCGGCCATTTGAAACCGTTTTCGATTACTGCCACATCGAACAGTTCTTTGATGGTCTCACGGTATCGATCGGCATCCGGACTTTGCTCGACGATCCGTTCGGCACTAACGGCAGTGCCCCATAAAAATTCGGGCCGAATCAGTTTTGCCTCAATAAGTGCGGCCGGTACCGGCCGCCCTTTCCGGTCGAGAACCTGTATATTGATGGGGGCGGTACGCAATTCCTCAATGCGGGCGAGCGCTGCTTTGCGCCATGCCGCGTCCGGGTCGCGCCCTGCATAGCTGAATCGGGTGATCGGCAACTGCTCGAGCGTTACGCGCTGGCCGAAATTCAGTATCTGCAAGCCGCCGATCTCGAACGTCTGTTCGAGATGCCCGTAAAACAATGTCGCGCTCGCTTCCCCGACGCCGTAATCCTGCGAGGCGATGAACGGCATGGTAATCACCGTCCAGTCGGGGCCGACGCTCAGCGTCTGGCTGGCGTTGCGCTCGGCATTGCCAGCCGTCGCCTGGAAGGAGAAAAAGCTTTCCGCCTCTCCTGATTCCTGGCGTGCGGAAATTGCCCGCGCCGCAAAACGGGCGAGCAACACATCACCTTTTGCAATCGGCCTCGCATTTGTCCAGGTAGCGTTGATCCCGAAATAGTTGTTCGACGGCTTCGGATTATAGGCACGATAAACCCCTGTATCGGCGGTGACGGCAAAGCTGCCCTTGCCGGTTTCGGGATGAATGCCGTCGCGGAATTTGAATTGCGTTCGATCTTCTGGCAATATGTCGACAGCGGATGCGTTGCTTAAGTCAGCAGGAAGCGGCGGCAGCGTATAATCCGCGAGGACTGGCTGGCTGCGCATGATGGCGAAAATCAGGAAGAACCCGGTGATGGCCCGACATAATCGCATTATATTCCCTCTCGCTACAATTTCGATTTCACTGGCCTAGCCGAATTATATTGTCCATGTAATTTTGGTAAGGCCACTTTTTTTGAGGATTGAATATGGTGCCGACTTTAAGCCCAGATCGGCTTTTTCCTGCCGACCCCTCCGTGCGCAATATCGCTCGGCGGCTTCATGGCGAAATCGAGCATCTGCCGATCATTTCACCACATGGCCATACCGATGCCGGCTGGTTCGCTCGCAACGATTGCTTTTCCGACCCCGCCAGCCTGTTCATCAAACCCGACCATTATGTCTTCCGCATGCTCTATTCGCAGGGCATTTCGCTGGAATCGCTTGGGTTAGGTGAAACGGACGTCGACCCGCGCGACGTTTGGCGCATTTTCGCCGAAAATTATCACCTGTTTCGCGGCACCCCCACCCGCATGTGGTTCGACTGGGTTTTCTCGCAGGTGTTCGGTCTAAACGAGCGGTTTTCAGCTGGTAATGCGGGCCAGTTTTACGACATTATCAATGCCGCGCTGGCAACCGACATGTTTCGTCCGCGGGCGCTCTTCGAGCGTTTCAACATCGAGCTTCTGGCAACGACCGAATCGCCGCTCGATAGCCTGGCCGACCATATAGCGTTGCAAGCGTCGGGATGGTCGGGCCGCGTCATCACGACATATCGACCCGACCCGGTGGTCGATCCCGAATTTGAAGGCTTTGCCACAAACCTCGATCGCTTTGGTCGTCTGACCGGCGAAGACGTCCTTACCTGGCAGGGTTATCTTCGCGCTCATAGGAAACGCCGCGAATTCTTCAAAACTCTCGGCGCGACGGCGACCGACCATGGGCATCCAACCGCAGCGACCACCAATCTTTCCGCCGCCGACGCCGAGGCGCTGTTTAACCGCATTGTGCGGAGCACCGTAAATGTGGCGCACGGCACCGCAAATTCCGCCGACGCGGAGCTCTTTCGCGGGCAAATGCTGACCGAGATGGCGGCCATGAGCTTGGAGGACGGTCTGGTGATGCAAATCCATCCCGGCAGTTCGCGCAATCACAACCGGAAGCTGTTCGAAAAATACGGCCGGGACAAGGGTGCCGACATTCCGATGCGCACCGATTATGTCACCGCGCTAAAACCATTGCTCGACCGCTTTGGCAACGAGCCGTCGCTATCCATCATTCTTTTTACGCTCGACGAAAGCAGCTATGCGCGCGAGCTGGCACCGCTCGCCGGCCATTATCCCTGCCTGAAACTCGGGCCGGCCTGGTGGTTCCACGACGCGCCCGAGGGCATGATGCGCTTTCGCGAAATGACGACTGAAACCGCAGGCTTTTACAATCTGGTCGGCTTCAATGACGACACCCGCGCGTTTCTATCTATCCCTGCAAGACACGATGTCGCGCGCCGGGTCGATTGTGCGTATCTCGCAAGGCTCGTCGCCGAGCATCGGTTGCGCGAGGACGAAGCCGCCGAGATCGCGGTCGGGCTTGCCTACGGTTTTGCCAAGGCGGCCTATCGGCTTTGACGGCGCGAAATGGCGGCAGCTGCTGCTAGGCGGGACGGCTGGCCTGTTTTACAATCTGCATCGTTTCCGCCAGGCGGTTGCGGGCAAATGCGCGGGCAACCTCGGCTTTATTACGCGCGGCAACCGGATTTTTGGCAAGGTTCAATACGGCGGCGGGCAGCCGCTCGACATCGGCCGCCGAGTCCATGTTGAACAGCCAGTCGCCAAGGCCGATGTCGGCCCACATCGTACCCTTGCTCGATTGTTCGACCCAGCGACCGACAAAGGCCGGAATGCCGTTGGCGATACACATGATGGGGCTATGCATTTCATGTCCGAACAACCCTGCGCTCAACCGGTATACACCGATGGCTTCGGCCATTTCCCACGGCCTCTCGAGCCAGACTGTCTTGCGTTTGACATCTTCCGGCAGGCGATCGAGCAGCCATTCCTTGCCGATCGGCGTTTCGGTTTCATCTTCGTTGCAGATCAGCACCTTCATATCGGTCTGGCGCGTGACCAGCGTGATCGCCTCACGCAAGGGCACATGATCGAGCTCGCGCATCTCCTGATTTCGACTGTGCAGCCGGTTGTCGATGGGGCGGTTTTTGCGGACGTGCAGCCAGGTCGGGGTATAGCGGTGCTTCGGAATGCAACACAGGAATTTGCCCTGTGTCAGCCCATATTTCTGGATGAAAGCGCGACCGGCCTGATCGTCAGCGACATCGATTGCGAACACCGCGTCGGGCGAAAAATCCATTATTTTTGCGCGCACCCCGTCGTCTGTCGCTTTGCGCAACGACACCCGGTCGCGAAAAAAAGCGAAACTCGCCTTGCTCAGCGCATCCTTCTCGGCATTGCCGAAAATCCAGTGGCCATAAGTAACGCCGTAAACCCCGAACGGTTTGCCCGTTGACGAATGAAACGCCAGCGCATCCATCCACGCCAGCGCATATGGCCCTGAACCGTGGAGGAAAAAGTCGACCTCGGCCACCGCCTTCGCAAGCTCGGGGGTCGATGCTTTTCCCTTGTCGTCGAGCTTGCCCCGGACAATCGTGAGCGACGGAAATCTGCGTTTTAGCATCGTAATTTCATATTCGAACAGATAATCATACCAAGGCCAAAAAACGACATCGGCATCGGGAATGTACCGTTCGATCAACGCCAATATGCCGGGTGTATGCGCGACATCGCCAATATTTTCGGTCTGCCAGCCCGAGCGCAAAAGAATTCGCCGGCGGCGAGCCGGGGCAGCGATACCGGGCGTCGCGGTCAGCGCAAGCGCTGCGGCGAGCGCTCCGGCAATTTCGCGACGGTTGAGCGAAGGTTCGTTCATGTCATGGGGTCTCCTTGTCGAGCAAAATCGGTTCCAGGCGCGGCACGAGCACATGGACGATAAGTAATGCGATGAGGTACATCGAGCCGATCAACAAAAAGATGGGGGTATAATTGCCGACGCTTTCGAGCACATAGCCCGCATATTTCGCCATTAGCATTCCGCCGATGGCGCCCGCCATGCCGCCGACGCCGACCACAGAGCCAATCGCCCGGCGCGGCATCAGGTCGGATACCAGCGTAAACAGATTTGCCGACCAGCCCTGATGCGCCGCCGCCGCAAGCCCGATGATGCCGACCGCGATGTACAGGTTGTCCGCGTAGATCGCCATGCTGACGGGCACTACGCCGAGCGCGCACACCAGCATCGCGGTTTTGCGCCCTGCATTGACCGACCAACCGCGCTTGATGAGCGCCGACGACAGCCAGCCGCCGCCGATGCTGCCGAAATCGGCCAACAGATAAATGACGATTAACGGCGGCCCGAATGTCTTGAGGTCAAGGCCATATTGCTTGGTAAAAAAGTCAGGAAGCCAGAACAGGAAAAACCACCAGATCGGGTCAGTCAGAAACTTGGCAACCGCGAACGCCCATGTCTGCCGATATCGCAGCAGCCGCCGCCAGGGGATTGGTGTCAGGCTTTCTTCAGGATCGCTTCGAATATAGTCGAGTTCGCCTTTTGACAATCGCTTGCTGTCCTCGGGCGGACGGTACACCGACAACCATAACGCCAGCCATATGAAGCCCAGCGCTCCCGTAATCAGAAATGCCGCTTGCCAGCCCCACGCCAATACGATCGCGGGAACCATCAGCGGTGTTATGATCGCGCCGACATTCGATCCCGAATTGAAAATGCCCGTCGCAAGCGCACGTTCCTTTTTCGGAAACCATTCGGCGACGGCTTTGATCGCGGCGGGGAAATTGCCTGCTTCGCCGACCCCCAAGGCAAAGCGAGCGATGATAAACCCGCTTATGCCGCGCGCGGCTGCATGTGCCATCGCGGCGACACTCCAGACAATTACGGCAATTGCGTAGCCCTTGCGAACGCCGATCCGGTCGATCAGTCGCCCGACCCCAAGCAAGCCGATGGCATAAGCCGCCTGAAACGCGAAAACGATATCGGCATAATCGGTTTCGGACCAGCCGAATTCACCCTCGAGGGTCGGCTTCAATATCCCCAATATCTGCCGGTCGATATAATTGATCGTCGTCGCAAAGAACAACAAGGCGCAGATAATCCAGCGATAATGGCCGGAGCGGGCTTGGGATACGCCTGTCCCGGTCATTTCAGTAACGCAGCATCGCCCCAGATGGTGCTGGCAGGAACCATGGCACCGTCTTTCTGCAACGCGACCAGCTCGACAATTTTGACATTAGCAATGTCGGCAAAAAGGTCGGCTGCATCGTCGCCGAATTTCAGGGGTTTCGATTCCGCAATCAGCCTGCCGTCGCCATAGACGCGGAAAACCACGGCAGCGTCAACGTTCAGCGTGTTGTCGTCGACCGCCACCTTGGCGGCGAAGCGCCGGTATTCGCCGTCGTTTCTGACTTCGAGCCGGGAATTACCCAAGATGCCGATACCGTTATCGAACTTGACATTATTTGCGGTCAGCGTCTGGCCGTAAGGCGTCTGGTCGGCAGCAGCGCCGCCCCAGCCAGCATAAATCGCGCGCGTACCGCTTGAATTGGTACCCTGCCATGGATTGATCATCCTGTGGACGTAAGGATCGGCCTGCGGTCGCAACACGCCGTCATTCGCCGGGTTTACCCGCCCGGGAATTTCCGACAGATAATGCCCGTTGGCAAGCGATCGCTTGCCTGTCGCCTCAAAAACCAGCGTTTCGCGTGGGGCAACCTTGAACGTCAATGACCCCGTAAAGGGGGCGATATTCGACTTCGACCAAAGATCGCGCAGCGCAATCGGCGCGCTTTTGTCGAATTTTAGATGTTCCGCCATCAATAATACATCTGCTGGCGCAAGCCCCCGGTTGAAAATCGCGACGATCTTGCGGTCGGTTCCTGCCAGCGTCTTGACGAATATCTGCACATCTTGCGAGGAATATGCCTCGATCGCCTGATGCCCACCCTTATCTTGATTGGCGGCGACCAGGTCGGCATTGCCCCAAATATCGAGCAACGCCTTTGGCGCATTGCGCATATCATATCCGATCAGCAAGGGCGCATTGATCACCGCCCACAACGAAAAATGCGATTTTGCTTCGATAAGATGGTTCTCGTCGAAATCGCCATGACCGACGAACAGCATATCGGGGTCGTTCCAGGTCCCCGGCTTTGCATAAAGCGGCCGGTTTGCCGCGGAGTCAAACACATGAAGCATCCGCGACCAGACAGGGCGGATGTCATCGCTGGTCCGCACCAGGTTGCCGACATTCTTGCCCCAGCTGCGTACATTGGCCGAACCCCAATTGCACAGCGAATAGACATAGTCATTGTCGGGATTGGCCTTCGCCAAAGCGTCGCCGACTTCCCCGTATAGCGATCTGACGGCTTTTATGTCGGTCCGGTTCGACGACTCGCGATAGATCAGCGGCTGATATTTCGGAAAAGTAGCGCCGCGCGAATGCCGCGCTTCTTCGCTACCGGCGTCGAGACCGCAAGCGTCCACCTTTACATAGTCAAAGCCCCATTCCGTGAAGAATAACGGGATGTCCTTGTCGATATGGCCATATAGCCCGATTTCACGCTCGGCGATTGTCCCCTCGGGCGAGTTTGGCGATGTCGGCTCCCATGACTGGCCGCAACTGTTGCGGCCGATATCGGTGTAAATGCCGGCTTTCAGGCCCATTTTGTGGAGCTTGTCGGTCAGGGGCCGGAAGCTGGTTTCCTTGGCGCCCCCGATTTTCGCGCTGGGAAAAATTTTTGATCGGATAATGATGCGTCCGTCGGATTGACGACGCTTCAGCCACCAGCCATCGTCGATATTGACATAACGGTAACCCAGCTTTGCAAGTCCGGTATCGATCAGCGCCTGCGCTGTCCCCATGACCTTGGCTTCATCGACCAAAGTGCCGAATGCATTCCAGCTGTTCCAGCCCATCGGCGGGGTCGGCGCATTGCCGCGTGTGTTGGCCGTCCATTCCCCGGTCGGCTCGACCGGATTGGCCGCCTCTTGGGCGACGGCGGGTGTCGATAATGCAATGCAGCCCGCAGTCAGAAAATACAGGCATCGGTTCATGGCTTCAATCCCAGCAAGTTGCGGTTGAGTGCCGGGTCGCTGCCCCCGGCAAAATCGTCGAAGGCACGCGTTGCGCGGCGGATCATGTGCGAAGCGATAAAGGGTGCACCCTCGCGCGCGCCATCTTCGGGATGCTTGAGGCAACATTCCCATTCGAGCACTGCCCAGCCGTCAT
>CALRMO020000123.1:0-7800 GCA_943369235.1 Sphingomonas paucimobilis | reverse complement strand
ACTTCGCCGCGTAATTCCTCAAGCCGCGCCTCCAGCAAAACCACGCTTCTTCGGGTTGCCCGGGCCTCGCTTTCGATATTGCTGACCAGATACTGATTGATAACCTCGTTGGGAATTGCCGCAGCCATTTTTGGATTGGGTGAGGCATATTGAACGCCGATGGCATAGGATATGCCTTCGCGCGTTACTCCAAGCGAGCCGACTAATATGCGGATCGCGCGTTCGCGTGTTGCATTGCGTTGAGCCGCAGTCTGGCGCGTCGGCGCGCCGGCTTTCGAAAGCGCCGGGTTGAACTCGGGCTGGTCGACGAGCTTTAAAGCATCGACCACACGCCCGGCGATGAACGGCGATTGCAGTATCTGCACGGCGGTATCGACGGTTGGCGAATCGGTTGCCAAAACCGGCGTGTCGGTTTCAGCCGGCACCACCTCTTCGGGCTGTCGCTCGACCACCATTGATGCGGTCGCGACATAACGCGGGTCGGTAAGGAAATACACGACCGCCGTAAGCAGTATAACTGCCGCCGAGACCATGAGGATCGGCCACTTGCGCCTGCGAACCGCGCGCCCGATGGCCCGAAGGTCGAGCAATTCGTTGCTTTCTGCCGCTGCGATGCGTTCGGACGGAATATGGGGGTGGTTCATGGCAAATCATTTCCCTTTAAAGCCCCCGTTGCTTTTTCGGTCATTCATAAGCGGCAAGCCGCCGTTTTCGCGCGCCCTGAAACATGTGATAGATCCGCCGCCGCAACGCTGCTGGCATGAGCCGCATCCCCTCGATCAGCAGATAAAGTCCAACCCCTTCCGGCAGGCAAAGGTTCCGCGACAGTTGCGCCGATATTCGCTGCCCTTTGAACGAAAAGCGGGCGTACAGGCCGATTTGCTGATTGATCAGCTGACGAAGCAGCGACTTTTCAGCCGAGGTCGCGCTGCGCATCAGATCGCGCGCGGTCGCGACCACGAGGGGCACCGTGTCGGGGCTGGTCGTCTTGCTTACCTTATTGTCCGAATCCCGGTGAAATTCGGCGCTTATCTTCGGAACATAGGAAAAAGGAGCGTGACGCACCGCGCGGAGCCACATATCCTTGTCACCACCGCGAACTGCCTTGCCCGCCGGGAACGGCCCAGCCTGCAATAATATGTCGCGGCGGAACGCAGACGCGCTGGTCCATATGGGGCATTCTCCATTATCGATCCAAAGCTTCAAAAATCCTGAAAAATCAACCGCATGCCCCTCAACATCCGCGAGTGAAGGCGGCATATTCGATGGTACGCGGCGATTATCGAATACATGGTCGTACCGCGTTGCTACGCAGCCGACCGTCGGCGAACGAGCGATTGCCGAGGCGATATCTGCCAGGTGATCTTCGCTCCAGATATCGTCGGCGTCCAGAAACGCGATCCAGTCGCCCGTTGCTTCGGCTATACCAAGGTTGCGCGCCGCATAACCGCCCGGCCCCGGCGTATCGCGCGACAGAAGGCGAAGCTGTGGACTCGAAATCAGCGCGACAACCTCACGGCTGCCATCGGTCGACGAATCATCAATTACCAAAATCTCGTGCGGCGGCAGTGACTGCATCAAGGCGCTGTTGATTGCAGCAGCGACATGGCGTGCTTTATCGTGCAGCGGAATCACAACGGAGAATTTCGGTTGGCTCATTCTGTCTCAATTTATGCAGCAGTAAAGGTGATGCGTTTTGCATTAGCGGCGAACGGAAGCGCGCTGAATCACGCCGCTTCACAACAGAGTTCTAGGCCTTATCGATGTAATTGTGCAATGCAGCATAGCTCAATCTGGCCGTGGCACGGAACAATTGAGCGCGAACAAGAATCGATTGTCGCAAGGAAACAATAGTGGGCGATATACCGGCGCGGACAAAGATATTCGTTGTCAGCTTGCGCGATGCCCAGGATCGCAAGAAAATGTTCGTCGCCCTCAACATGAAGGGTGCGCATCACTGGCAATTCTTCAACGCTTGCGAGGCCCTTCACCCCGATCTCGATTATGACGAGGATGCGGCCATCGTCGCCAAAGGCCGCCCGCTGACGCGCGGCGAACTCGGCTGCTATTCGAGCCATTATGCGCTCTGGCAGCAACTGGTCGATGATGACGATGCCGACCAGTATATTGTGCTTGAGGACGATGTGATTGCCGACTGGCGCTATATCGAAAAGTTTGCCGCGGTTCGTCATGAGGACGCCGGACACAATTATATTCGCCTGTACTACAAAAAGCCGTCGCCCTTTCGCATCGTGCAAAAAAACTATCTCGCACGATCGACGTCGCTGGTTGAGGTATCAGGCTATTGTTTTGGCACGCAGGCATATCTTTTGACCAAAGGCGGCGCGCACCATTTCATCGGGCGAATGCAAAAGGTCGTCCGGCCCATCGACGACGAGATGGACCGGTCCTGGTCCCACGGTATGCCAAACCGCGCTGTCTTTCCTTTCCCGGTAATCGAGCGGGCGGTAGGAAGCGACATTGGCGGGGCGCGGTTCCGGCCCTTCGATATTCCGCCCCGGCTTCGGCTCAAGCGGTTCGTGGCGCGCAACATTGAACGACTGCGGTATCTGGGTGCACGCCGGATGCTGCCATGACCGCGCCTTCCATTCCGTTTGATACCGATCTTCGCGGCAAAACGCGGCGCTCGCTTGGCTGGACTGTGGGCCGCGCGCTAAGCGATCAAATCTTCTCGTTTGCGGTTTTCATCATCCTCGCCCGGTGGCTGAGCAAGGAAGACATCGGTATCTTCGCAATGGCGTATGTTTTTGCCGAAGGCAGCAGGATTATCGCCACCGGAGGGCTGGTCCAGATCATTGCGCGCGCACCCGAAATCGATGACGAGCAGACCGATACGATTTTCTGGAGCAATATGGCCATCGCGCTGATCCTTGCGGCCGTAATCTGGCTGCTTGCCCCGACCATCGGCGAATTGCTCAATCATCCCGAGGTCGCACCGCCGCTTCAGATATTGGCGCTCATCCTGCCGCTGAACGCGCTCGGTGCCTGTCACCTCGCGCTCCGCTTGCGTGAATTCGGACATAAGACGGTGGCGCTTCGGTCTATCTTGGCAGGGATTATCGGCGGCGGTGCGGCCGTTATCGCGGCGCTGTCCGGGCTTGGCATCTGGGCACTGGTAATACAGCGCTGCGTTGCTGAAGCCATCGGCACAATCCTGGCATGGACGTCGTACCGCTGGATTCCCGGTCGTCAATTCAGCTGGCAACGGGCGAAGAACAATCTTCGCTTCGGCGGCAATCTGACAATCGCCCAGATAATTTTTCTGCTGCTGGTCCGGATCCAGGATCTGCTGATTGGCGGTGCGCTGGGCGCGGCGGCGGTTGGCACCTACCGGGTCGCGTGGCGATCGACTGAAATTTTTGCCAATGCAGCGATTCAACCCTTTTCGGCGGTCGGGCTTCAAACTTATTCCCGACTGCAATCGAATCCCGAAGGATTGCGTCAGGCGTATAGCTCAATGCTTGGCCTGTGCTCCGCACTGTCGTTCCCCGCTCTGGTCGGTTTCGGGGTCGTCGCGCCCGCTCTTGTGCCGATGGTTTTTGGCGACAAATGGGCTGATGCCGGACAGCTCGGCCAGATTTTCGCGCTTATGGCGGTGCCGTTCACACTTAACTTCTTTGCGTCACCTGTGCTGACCGCGATGGGCAATACACATCGGCAGCGGACGCTGGCGATTGTTCAACTGATTGCCACCGTTGCGCTGACTTTGGCTGCGTTGCCTTTTGGCTTGATGGCTGTTGCAATCGCGTACGTTATCCGCGCCTATCTGACACTGCCGTTGCAGATCTACTTTTTAAATGAAGCTTCGAGCATCAATGCCCGGGTCACTTTCGATGCGGTGAAAGCACCGTTTGTCGCATCGACGGCGATGGGTCTGCTGCTCTGGGGCGGTTTGCGACTGTTGGACAATGCCGAGCCACTGCCCTGGTTCGAACTCGCCGGCGCAATTGCCGCCTCAGCCTTACTGTATTTCGCCATTCTGCTGGCCATTTCAAAGACCCACCGCCGCCTTGTATTCGACCTTCTCCCACAAAAGATGACTTCGCCCCATGCCCGATGAACCCGTTTCGCACATTTCAATCATCGCCAAGCTTCAGCAGAAAATCGACGCAGTCCTGAAACCGTTGCTGGACGACCGGCCGTTTGCGCTGGTCGATTTTCCCGACCACAGCAATGTCGGCGATTCGGCTATATGGCTGGGCGAAACCGCGTTTTTCGCAAAGCATGGGTCGACCCCGGCCTATTGCAGCAACCTCAAGACCCATGTTTCCGACGAGATGAAAAACGCGATTGGGGACAGCACGATTTTCCTTCACGGCGGCGGCAATTTCGGGACGATCTGGAAGGCGCATCAGGACTTTCGCATTGATTTGCTGCACCGCTTCCCCGGCCAGCGCATTGTGCAATTGCCGCAATCGATCCATTTTGATTCGCCCGACAATGTTCACGAAACCGCAACAGCCATCGAGGCTCACGGAAATTTTGTCTTGCTGGTGCGGGATCGGCCATCGCTCGATTTCGCGAGGCGCCATTTTCGGTGTGAAACAGCTTTATGCCCGGATATGGCGTTTTATATGGGGGCGCTGAAACGAAAGCCGCCGACGCTTGATCTGTTCTATTTGTTGCGCACGGATCTCGAAAAATCGATTTCCGGTTTGCCCGAACATCAAGCGCGCACGTTCAAGGTCGATGATTGGCTCGAAGACGACAGGCTCGCCATCAAAACGACCACGGCATTGTCGCGGGTGTGGAATTTCGGCAACCCGCGAGACAAGGCGCGGTTTGCAAAATATGAGCGGCTGGCAAAGCTGCGGCTGCAGCGCGGCATCGATATGCTGTCATCGGGCCGGGCCGTGATAACCGACCGTCTGCACGGACACATTATGTCGGTGCTGCTTGGCATTCCGCACGTCGCGCTCGACAATAATTACGGCAAGCTCAGCAATTTCATCGACGCCTGGACGCGCGACGTGGGCAATCTGCGCACGGCCGGATCGCTGGGGGAAGCGGCGGGGCAAGCGGAAACACTATTATGAAGCTCGCTGTGACCGGCCTTCGCGGCATACCCGGTGTCATGGGCGGGGTGGAGACGCATTGCGAAGAAATGCTCCCCCGCGTCAAGGCGCTGGCCCCGGATATCGACATCACGGTTTTCGCCCGTGCGCCCTATGTAAAACAGCGCGCCTATCAGCATCACGGCTTGTCTGTGGTCGCGGTCGGATCGCCGTCGTCGGTTTCGACCGAAGCCATCATCGCTACCTTCAACAGCATCGTTGCCGCCCGCCGAACCGGGGCCGACATCATCCACATCCACGCCATCGGCCCCGCCTTGCTTGCGCCGCTGGCCCGGCTTATGGGATTGAAGGTCGTCATGACTCATCATGGCGAGGATTATAATCGGGCGAAATGGGGGGCGTTCGCCAGATTCGCACTTCGCGCCGGCGAGCAATTGGGCGTCCGGTTCGCCCATCATGTCATCGCCGTCTCACCGTCGCTCACGCACAGACTTAAGCGAAGTTTCCCGCGATCGGTAGACCGCATCAGCTATATCCCCAATGGCGTTCCCGAATTGCCGAAGGGGTCTGGCAATGCGTTGGCCGAGTTTTCATTGTCGCCTGGCGGCTACATTATGGCCGTCGGTCGGCTCGTTCCCGAAAAGGGCCTGCACGACCTGATTGCGGCGCACGCGACAAGTGCCGATGAGCGCAAATTGGTCATCGTCGGTGCTACCGATCATGCCAGCGACTATGCGGCATCTTTGCTCGTTAGGGCAAATGACCGGGTGGTCTTTACCGGAATGCAGGGTCGGGCAACACTGCGCGAATTGTTCGAAAACGCCGCCCTTTTCGTTATGCCCTCTTATCATGAAGGCCTGCCAATTGCCGCGCTCGAGGCTGGCTCTTGCTCGACGCCGATGTTGCTGAGCGATATCCAGCCCAATCTGGATATAGGTCTGTCAGCGGCGCATTATTTCCCGGTCGGCGATGTCGATGCCTTGGCCCGCGCGCTTGAGCTTCCGCCTGAACATTATAGCGTGGATGCGGCGGAGTTCCGGCGGAAGTTCGATTGGGATGACATCGCCGCCCGAACCTCGGCAATTTATCGCTCGCTCGTGTATCACGCCTAAAAGGCGTTGCGATGGACGACGATACCGAATGTACGGAGCAGAATCTCGATGTCGAGGGCCAGCGACCAGTTCTGGATATATTCGAGGTCTGCGGCGAGCCTGTTTTCAAGATCGGCCTGTTCCATCGTCGCGCCTCGAAAGCCCCGGATTTGCGCCAAGCCGGTCAGGCCAGGGACGGTCGCATGGCGTAGCCAGTAATTGCGGTCGATTTCCCAGAACAATTTGCTTTGCGCGCGTGAGCCCAAAGCGTGCGGGCGCGGCCCAACGAGGCTCATCGATCCCGCCAGCACGTTGAACAGCTGAGGCAGTTCGTCAATGCTGGTCATGCGGATGAACTTGCCGACGCGGGTAATCCGGTCATCGTCGCGCATCGTTGAAACATCGCCGGTGGCGTCGCAGCTTTCGGCACGCATGCTCCGAAATTTGTAGATGTTGAAAAGTCGGCTGCCATAGCCCAGCCGCTGCTGTTTAAAAAAGACCGGGCCGGGGCTGTCGAGCTTGATCGCTATCGCAGTCAGCAGCATCAGCGGGGCAAGAAACACCAGCGCCACCGACACCAGAACCAGATCGACCGCTCGTTTAAGCGAGAGCTGAACACGCGTGAGCGGTCGGATGTGGCGCGGGTCGAGCGGCCAGGCGGTCTCCAATGCGCCGATTTCGCGAAAATCGTGATGCACTTCGCCATCGACGCCCGTGCTTCGCAACACCAGCATCCAGTCGCGGTGCAGATGTTCCGGGCAGGCAATCATGACCCGGTCGACCGACTGGAACAAATGGCCAAGCCTGTCGAGCATGTGCGGGCAGCTGGTGTCGGGACGAAGCCCGGCCTCGCGCGCCAGCACGACGTTTGCCGGGCCAACCGGAAAGCCGGGCAGGCTGTCGACAAGGATCAGCTCGCTAATCGGATTTTTATCGAGCACTTGTTCGGCCAGGACATGACAGAAATAACGGCTGGCGGCGATCAGCCCGGACGAGACCAGAAACCCCGTCGCCATGAATGGCAAATGGTGCGGCTTCAATTCGGAAAGGCCGTACAGAAAGAAAAAGATAAGCCCCATTGTCGCGAGCAGCGCCATGATGCTTCGCGTCGTTCCGCGAAGGCTCTTATACAGCGCCTGCCGCCCGTAGGCGCGGTTGATCAGCGCGATCCCCAAGAAGATCGGCACGGCCAAAAAGCAAAGCTTAAGGCCAGGTGATGCGAACAGATTGTCCAGCAGCAGCGCATTGCTCGCGAGGAATCCGCCTATAACCGACAAGGCGTCGGTTCCAATCAAGGCCGTGTAAACCGCAAGGCGGCGTGTCCGCTTGCTTCTCCCGAACCCGGGCGAAGCATAGGGGCGGCCATGTGCAAAGGACGCGTCGTGAAGACTGCCGAACTGCAAATTCATCCAAGGGACCTTTCAGGTCTTCCGATACAAGTGTGAAGATCGCCACCGGCACAAAGCATTGTTCACGCTGCCCCTCGACAGCGCTGCTTATTGATCTGGATTTCTGAAGATGCAGTGCGACCGCATGGTATACCGATATCCACAATTGAAATTATGTTTATCCGTCCCCTAAGACCTTTTCACATTGTCTGTGTGTCATCCGTTTAACGCTTTGTCACTTGCTGTAACGGCCTTGAAAGACAGGATGTGCATTCAACGCGATTA
>CALRMO020000122.1:0-7804 GCA_943369235.1 Sphingomonas paucimobilis | reverse complement strand
AGGCTGGACAGCGAATTCAAGGTGTTAAAGAGGAAATGCGGATTGACCTGATAGCGCAAGGAACGCAGTTCGGAGTCCTGGGCCGCCTGAGCAAAGCGAGACGCCTTGCGTTCGGCCTCTCTGACCTCGCGCGCATACCCGAGCGCGAGAAAGAGCGACGCCCATGCGATAATGAAAAAGTAGCGGGTCACGGCGATTTCAGCGATTTCCTGCCAAGCCGAAAGGCCGAGCAAAGTCTCTACTTCCTGAACCCTCCTGCCGACATCAGGGTCGGCAAACAGACTTATCGGATCATATACGTTGAATACGTAATAGTTCGTAATCGCAATTGCGATTGCACAGGGGATCGAAGCGATGAAGGCGGCGGCCACTCGAATCCCCAAAGGGCGGCCGTCGAAGAGGCGAAGCAACAGATAAAGCAGCCAGGTCAGGAAAATCCCGACGATGGTCACGGCAACGCGGCGCGATGCCAGTTCGCCCTGGGCCGGAAAATCCATCACTGCGGCGCGCAATGACACGACCAAGGCATGAAAAACCCAGAACCCGACTATTGTCAGAAATGCGATTTGATGACCGACGAGTGTTTTCCTGGTGTTCCCGTACTGCATCCCCGCACCATAGGACATTTGTGGCGAGTTGCACTACGCCCACTGTTTCTTGTCGAAACCCCGTTAGATTTCATCGAAACATTTCCGGCTTGCGCCCCGTCAATCTTTCATTAACCATGTTGGAGCAAGTATCGCAGTCTGTGGTAACAGGGGAATGTGACCATGACGAAGAGCAACAATGACGGGCCGGGGATGCTAACCCTGACAGAAATCAAGGAATTTGCGGGATTTAGCGCCGCTACGCAGCGATATATCCGCCGGTCTCTGGATGTCGCATTCGACCGTAAGGACGCCATCGCATTATGGTCTCGCGACGCGGTGGAAGCCGCCACGATCAAGGCGCAGCATCTGTTTTACGACAGGCTGCCCGTAATCCGCGCGCTTGTTCCTGATTCGAGTTCGATCGAAGATGCCGAGCCTTTTCTGGCGCAGCTCGTCACTATCGCCGCGTTCGACCTCGGGCAGGGCCGCATAAACGACTTTGCGGCCTTCCGGTTTTTGTACGAGCGCCTGATCGGGGCCGATGCGCGGCCGTGGTTACCTGCGGCGTTTTGTGCCGCCGCCTCGATGCCGCATCTGCAGCCGGACAAGCGCAAGGCATTGCTTCAGTCGATCAGCGAAGCTGCCGCAACAGCGCCCGGCTGGTCGAAACGGCAACCCAGCTTTTATCCTGAATGGGTCGAAAAGGTCGATGCGGGCACGAGCACCGCACGCTAAGTTACGCGTCTTTGCGTCGATACCTGAAATACCATACCTCATGGCCGGTCCGGCGCGCCTTGGCTTCATAGCGGGTTTCGGGCCAGCCGCCGGTACGGGTCTGAAAATCCGCCGCTTTTTCGCATAGCCATTCGAACTGGTGCCGATGGCGTTGCATCACCATCAGGGCATGACGCAGATAGACGGGATGATCGGTACCGAAGCGGAACTCGCCGCCCGGTTTCAGTTTGTGGGCAATCAGGTTGACCGGGCCAGCATTCATCATGCGCCGTTTCGCGTGCCGCGCTTTGGGCCATGGGTCGGGATGCAGCAGATACACAAAGCTCAGCGAGCCGTCCGGCAGGCGCTTTAGCACGTCCAAAGCGTCCCCCATGTGCAGCCGGACATTGGCGAGGGCACCATCGCGAACATAAGTAAGCGCCTGGGCCACACCGTTCAGGAACGGCTCGCACCCGATGAAGCCATGATCGGGAAGCAGGTCCGCTCGATAGGCCAGATGCTCGCCGCCGCCAAAGCCGATCTCCAAATGCAGCGGGCGCCGATCGCCGAAAACAACCTTGCTGTCCAGGATGTCCGCGTCAGGCACCGAAATCTGCGGCAAGAGGTCCGCGACCAGATCGCGCTGGTCATCGCGCAGCTTCTTGCCTTTAGACCGCCCGTACAGGCGGTTCAGCGTGGTGGGATCTCCGGGCTTATATGCACTCATGGCCGCGGCGGCTAACGCGTTGGTCGCCGCGTCGCAAGCCTAATCAGGCAAGCGCAGCTTGCAGCGCAGCGACAAGATCGGTCTTTTCCCAAGGAAAGTAATCGCCCTCCGCCTTGCGACCGAAATGACCGTAAGCTGCCGTTTTGCGGTAGATTGGCTTGTTCAGTCCGAGGTGCGTGCGGATACCGCGCGGGGTCAGGTCAACAAGCTTTGGCAGAACGGCCTCGATTGCATCGTCACCTCTGGTGCCCGTGCCGTGCGTATCGACGTAAAGCGACAGCGGCTTCGACACGCCGATTGCGTAGGCGAGCTGAATTGTGCAACGCGTCGCGAAACCTGCGGCCACGATATTCTTGGCAAGATAGCGCGTGATATACGCGGCCGAACGGTCGACCTTGGTCGGGTCCTTGCCGGAAAATGCGCCGCCGCCGTGGGGCGCTGCGCCGCCGTAGGTATCGACAATTATCTTGCGACCGGTGAGGCCAGCATCACCATCCGGCCCGCCGATTTCGAAGCTGCCGGTGGGATTGATATGATATTCGGTTTCGGTGAGCAGGCCTGCAGGCAGCAGGTCGGCAATGACCTTTTTCACATAGGCGTGAAGCTCCGCTTCCTTGTCGCCTTCGTCATAACCCTTGGCATGCTGCGTTGAAACGACAATCGCCGTCGCCGCTTCCGGAACGCCTTCGCTATTATAGCGCAAAGTAACCTGACTCTTCGCATCGGGCTCAAGAAATGGAGCTGCGCCAGAATGACGATCGGCCGCCATTCGCTCGAGGATCTTGTGGCTGTAGTCGAGTGTTGCTGGCATTAGGTCGGGGGTTTCAGTGCTGGCGTAGCCGAACATGATGCCCTGGTCGCCAGCGCCTTCGTCCTTGTTGCCGCTGGCGTCAACGCCCTGCGCGATGTGCGCCGATTGCGGGTGCAAGTTGTTTTCAAAGCGCAGCGTTTCCCAATGGAAACCGTCCTGCTCATAGCCGATTTCCTTGACGGTGCGGCGAACGGTCGCTTCGACCTCTTCCTTCACGCCAGCAGCCCAGTTGCCGTCGGCGTCCATAATACCCTTACCGCGTATTTCACCGGCAAGCACGACCAGCTGGGTGGTGGTGAGCGTTTCGCAGGCGATGCGCGCTTCGGGGTCTTTGGCAAGGAACAGGTCGACGATGGCGTCGCTGATCTGGTCGGAAACCTTGTCGGGATGCCCTTCGGACACGGATTCGGAGGTAAACAGGTAATTGGAGCGCATGGTTTTTCCAGTCATTTGGCTGTGTCTGCGTATAAAGAATTCTTTATATCGTCGCGCGCCTTTAGCGGGATGCACGACGCCGGGCAAGCGGTATCAGCGCGCCGCCGATGAGCAGTGCCGCAAAAAAGAGTGGGAGGGCGTTCCCGTAACGGGCGAACAATGTCGGTGCTTTTGCCGCTGGCAAGCGCGCATCGACTCGTCCGGCGCTGCCCAAAGGCAGGCTTTCCAATATACGCCCGTCAGCGTCGATGACCGCACTGATTCCGGTGGGTGTCGAGCGCACGACGGGTAGGCCTTCCTCAATCGCCCGGAGCCGTGCCTGCGCCAGATGTTGCGGCGGACCAACAGTGCCAAACCACGCATCGTTGGAGGGATTGAAGATGAAATCGGGGCGGTTGTTGCGGTCTACAACTTGCCCCGAGAAAATCATTTCATAACAGATTTGCATACCGATCTTCACGGGCTTGCCGCCGACCCTGACCGTCATCGTCTGTGCCCCGGGTCCCGGCCAGAAATCAAGATCGCCCGGCACCAGCCGCGCGAGCCCCAACGGACGAAGCAGCCACGGCATCGGCAGATATTCGCCATAAGGGACCAGATGCGCCTTGTCATAATGGCCGAGCAATTTGCCCGTCGCATCCATCGCCGAAACACTGTTGCGCGCAGCGACCATCTGGCCCTTGTCGATCACCAGCCGGTTTGCGCCTGTGACCAGCACGTCGCCGTCGCCCATCAACGTCGTGAGCCGCGACCGCGCTCCGGCCGCACTTTCATCCGGCTGAAACTGGTAATAGCGATAGGGATAGCCTTCCTCGAGATAGTCGGGAATCGCCGCCTCGGGCCATAGCAGCAGGCGCGGGGCCTGACCCGGCAAGGGTCGGCTGTTCATCGCCAGCTTGGCAAAGTTGATTGCGTCATAGCCGGGGGCGTATTTTTCGGCTTGGGAGATGTTGGGCTGGACTATGGTGATCCGGGTAAGCGTTTTCGCAGGCGGCGATGGCGTTATGAAAAACGGCAACACCCCCAGAATGATCACTTCGGGCAAGACAAAGAAGGCAATGACATAAGAAACACGCCCGAACGTCAGCGGCTTTTTCATCAACTCATGCAGCACATGCCGACCAAAAAGAATCGCGAGGCCAGTGGCCAGAACGATGGCCCCCGACAGACCATATGTGCCGATAAAGGCAAGGGGTTTTGCAAGCCAGCCACCGCCTGCGGCAATCACGCTTAGGGGATTCCAGACATAACCGGTAAACACCCAACTTCGCAGCCATTCGGTGACGGTCCACAGCCCCGAGAAAGCGAGGACGAGGGGGAGCGTTAATCCATTTGCCCTGTTCAATGATTTCGAGCCAACCAGTTTCCGGATGCGCCAAGATCCCCAGGCCGCGAGCGCCGGATAGACTGCCAGATACAGCGCCAGCGCTACCACCGCGCCATAGCCAAGCCAGATCGGCATCGCTGCCTGAAACGTGAAGGCTACCGCAATCCATTGATTGCCAAAAGCGAAATGCCCGACTCCAAAAAGCCAGCCGATGACGAAGGCACGTCGGCCGCTCGGTGCCTGGGCAATAAGGTGAATGAGCAGCGCGAAACACACCAAAGTGAGCGGCCACAATCCCCAGGGCTCAAATCCAAGCGCCGAGATTATGCCTGCGATCAGCGCAATCAGGCGAGGGAATTTCCGGAACAGGTCAGCGATGTTATGCACGGCAGGTCCTTGCCCTTTGGCTATCGGAAAAGAAAGGCCGGAAAGATAAACCGGATACCCGCTGTGCGACGACGAGCAACCCGACCAGCTTCAAAAGGCGGTTAAATCACCCAATCGACAGTTAGTATCTGGGTCAGGTCCTGCCCCTTGGCGCGGCGCTGTTCGACCATGATGTGATTGAGCCGCTTCACGGTATCGCTACCCGAGGTGATGCACATTCCGGGGACGATGGCATGCACCAGCGCCTTGATCCCGCCCCAGATCATCGCAAGGCCAAAGCGGCTAGCGACCGCGAAATGCTCAAGATAATTTTCGTCAACGCTTTTGGGATGATCGACAAACAAGCGGCGGAACATAAATCGCAATCCTAACTATGACCGCAGCCCTGAGCCTGTCGAAGGGCGCTCACCGGATAAGCGTGCTTCGACGGACTCAGCACTACGGTGCTGTTTTCAATGCAGTCTTTACAGCGCGGCTCATTCAAAATCAAAGCCGAAGCCTGACTTCGCCTTGCGATCCTGCGTGCACATCGTTTTCAACTCGGTCCACTCGGCCGAAGTCAGCGCTGGTTTGTAGTTCTTGCCCTTGACGATGCTCTTTTCAAACGCCTTTTTACGCTCGCGCGACAAAGGATGGCTCGACATATAGGCGGTAATGCCCTGGCCCTCGTCGCCGCCCCGTGCGCTGCCGTCGAGTTCGGAAAGGCGCGCGAAGAACGACGCGGTCGCTACCGGCGAGATCGCGGCGTTGCCAAGCGCCTTCATCGAATGGGCATCGGCCTCGGCCTCGGATTCGCGGCTATAGCTCATCGACAGCATATTGTTGACCAACGCGCCGCTATTGCCATCGACGCCGCCCAGGACCACCGCGAGGCCCATTTGCCGCAGCAGCGCCTGCATCACATGTTTCTCGCGGACATGGCCGATTTCATGCGCTAGTACACCAGCAACCTCGTCGGGCGAGCGCGCCTGTTTGACCAACCCGTCGAACAATATGACCTTGCCGCCCGGAAGCGCCACGGCGTTGATCATGTCGATCTTTGCAACCTCAACCTGCAGGTCGTCGGAATTCTTGTCGAGCGACGCCGCAAGCTTTTTTAGGGCTGCGGTGCCGGCAGGCGTATGACAAAAGCGTCCACCAAAATCACCCACCAACGCATCACCAAGCTTTTTGTCGACGCTCGAGGGGATCAGCGGTGCCAGCCATTGCGGGCTGAACAGCACTATCGCGACGGCTGCAGCGCTGACAATTGTAAACGCAATCGTGGCTTTGCCGAGACCGAGCCGGTCAACCCATCCGCCATATCTGCGTCGTGCCGGCAACATGGTTGCGAGTTCATCGGGCACCGGACCCGACAGCATCAACCGCCAACCATCTTCGCCTTTCAGGCCATAGACATCCACATCGCCTTTTTGCGTTACATATTCGATGTCGGCAAAGGCAAATGGTCCATGGCGCCGCTCGGTTTCGAGCAGGAAAAACTGCTTGCCGATGGTCTGCACCTCGACCTTGCGCCGCACCGCGCTTTTGCCGTCATAATGCCAGGCGCTGAAAAACGGCTCCATGCGTCAGATGGCTCCGACATCGAATGCATCGAGCAGGCCCTCGCCCTGCGTCGGCGATGCAGTGGCAGATTGGGTCATCTCGTCGATATTGATCTCGCCATAGGCTTCCATATGGTCGACGAAGAATTTCCAGTTGCGATACGGCATGAAGATATAGCCGATGCCAAGTGTGCAGATGACAATCGCCATGTTGGCGAGGAAAAACAGGATCCAGTCCGCCGCCCGCGCGCGGAATTCGAATTCAAGCTCGTGCAGGCGGAGCCCGCCGACCGCAAGCCGGAAATATTTGCTGTAAAAGGCCAGGGCCGCGAGCGGAAGGATGATATACAGCGCGAACACACCAACGATCACAAATATCACGCCGATGGCGGCTCCGGTGCTGCCAAGGGCATTGGGCGTATTGCCGGATACCGCCGCGCTAATGCCTATAATGACAGCGCCGACAAACAGCAGAAACGGCACAAGATAAAACAGCAAATAGCGCTTCATCAGCGGCTTCCATTCGGCGGTCGCGACAAAGCGGTGCGGACCGAAACTCATGGCGTTCCAGCGTTCGTTCCAGAGCGAAATCATCGACCACGGCACCATCAGAAAAATCGGAAGCCATCCCGCAACGCTCTTCCACATATAAGACAGGCTATAACGGAAACCGGGATCGTCACTGCCGCCGCGAATCCCGCGCCAATAGGTACGGCTGAGCCGGTAACGCAGCGCGCGGAAATATGCGACGCCGCCCAGATAGAAAATCATCGTAAACAACAGCACGTTGATGGCGATAACCAGATAGACCTGACCGCGAAAAATCAGGCCGTTGTTGACGAGCTGGATCGCAATCAGTGGCAGCCCGATCAGGAAAAAAACCATGATAAAGCCGATGAACAACTCGATACCCCGCCCGGTCCATTCGAGACGTTCGTCGATGAAGTCGGTTTTGCCCCACAGATATTCGCGTTCGCGTGTGGTCGCCCAAAACCGGTAAATCCCCAGCGTGACGATGGTCAGCAGCAAATTCGGAAAGGCGATCCGGGCGAATTCCTGCCAAGTCCCGTGAAAGCGGAACGCGCTGTGGCGCTGGCTCAACTCTTCGCTCATCTTTTAATCTGCCCCCGAATATTCGCTCCAGTGATGCGCGGAACGGGGGAGCAATGTCAAGAAAAGCGATGGTAAAAGGCGACGCGCTTCGATGAATGCGCGTCGCCTGTGATTTTACTGAACCGTGACGGTCACCGCACGCCGGTTTTGCGCCCA
>CALRMO020000121.1:0-7830 GCA_943369235.1 Sphingomonas paucimobilis | reverse complement strand
AAGCAGACTACGCGCGATGGCCTTTGCCGTAGGAACCGATCCTGTAAACACTACGCCCGAAATACGCACGTCTCCGGTCAGCGCGGCACCGACATCGCCGCCACCCGTTACCAGTTGCAGCGCGTTTTCAGGAACGCCCGCGCGGTGCGCGAGGTCGACCGCATAGGCGCCGATGGCGGGCGTTTGCGGCGCAGGCTTTGCGACGACGGTGTTACCCGCAACCAGGGCAGCGGCAACCTGCCCCAGAAAAATTGCCAGCGGAAAATTCCACGGCGCAATCGCCACCCATACACCGCGCCCCTCATGGCGAAGTATATTACGCTCACCGGTCGGGCCGGGCAGTTCCACCGGCAGCAAATCATTGCGCGCCCGGGCGGCATAATAGCGGCAGAAGTCCACAGCCTCGCGCACCTCGGCGAGGGCATCGGGGATGGTCTTCTGTGCCTCCTGAACCGCAATTGCCATCAAAGGGCTGCGATGGTCTTCAAGCAGATCTGCCAATCGGTCGAGACAGTCGGCACGGCGATCAACCGGAGTTGCCGACCAATCGGGATAAGCGCCTAGCGCGGCGGTAATCGCCTTTTCTGCGTTGCCGCCGGATTTGCCGTCCAACTTTGCAGGTTTGACAACTTCGACAGCTATTTCGGCAAGCACGGTTGCATCGTCGAGATCCATGCCATTGCTGTTCGCGCGCTCGGGCCGGAACAGATCAACCGGCAAGGCAATCGCGGGATGGCGCGTGCCGCCGACGGCCATCACCTTTTCCGTCGGATCGGCTAGCAATTCGTCCTCGCTGACCGATTGATCAGCGAGCTGATGCACGAAGCTCGAGTTCGCGCCATTTTCAAGCAAGCGGCGGACCAGATAGGCGAGCAGATCGCGGTGACCGCCAACCGGCGCGTAGGTACGACAATGATAATCCTCTTCGCGGACCAGCCGTTCGAACAATCCCTCGCCCATACCGTGAAGGCGCTGGAATTCGAATTCGCGGTTTGTGCCGGCCCATTCCAGCAATGTCGCAACGGTGAGCGCATTATGGGTGGCAAAGGCGGGACGGATGTTTGGCGCGGCAAACATGTCCTTTGCGCAGGCCAGATAGGAGACGTCGGTCGCAGGCTTGCGGGTAAACAATGGAAAATCGGATAATCCGCGTTCCTGGGCCAGCTTGATCTCGCTGTCCCAATAGGCACCCTTGACCAGGCGCACCTGCATGATGCGCTTCGTTTCAGCACCGAGCGCATTGGCCCAGGCAATTGTCGGCCGCGCGCGCTTTGCATAAGCTTGAACCGCCATGCCGAGTCCGTCCCATCCCGAAAGCGCACGATCACGCGCAACCGCCTCGATAATGTCGAAACTCATTTCAAGCCGCGCGGCCTCTTCGGCATCCACCGTCAGTTGGACACCAAGCGCCGCTGCCGAGCGGGCAAGTTCGCGGACCATTTCGGCAAGTTCGGGCACGCATCTTGCCGCCTGCGCCGTTTCATATCGCGGGTGAAGCGCAGACAGCTTGACCGATACGCTGTGCTCGCGATCGGCCCTTTTGCCGACGGCGGCAATTGCGCCGACATAGGCTTGAAAATAGCGTTCTGCATCCGCCTTTGTGCGGGCGGCCTCCCCCAGCATATCGAAGCTTGCGGTGAAGCCGCGATTTTCCTTCGACTCCATCCGTTTGATCGCTTCGTCGATATCGCGGCCCATGACGAACACCTGCCCCATCAGTCGCATCGCGGCACCAACCGCCTGCCGCACGAAAGGTTCGCCTGCGCGCGCGATCAGGCGTTTTAGGCTGCTGTTGCTTTCGCCGAGCACGGCCTTGCCCAGCACCAAGCCCCAAGTCGCGCTGTTGACCAACAGGCTTGACGATTGCCCCTTGTGCCCGCGCCAGTCGGCATCGGTCAACTTATCGGCTATCAGGAGATCGGCGGTTTCAGGATCGGGTACGCGCAAGAACGCCTCGGCGAGCGAGAGCAAAGCCGTGCCCTCTTCTGTCCCAAGCCGATATTCCTGCAGAAACTGGTTCACCCAGCTGTCGGTTTGGGCGTTTCGCAGGTCGGTCAAAAGGCGCCGCGCATTTTTGACGATTGCAGCCCGTTCGGCATCGCTAACCTGCGCCGCGACAACCAGGGGTGCCAGTATCTCTGGCTCAGGCTTGCGATAAAGGGGACGGACGGCGGCGCGGGCGGAGTCGAGTGGTAAGGTCATGGCCGCGCTTTGCCGGATAATGCGCGGGCAAACAAGTTACCGATGCAACGAAAAGGGCCAGCACCGTTTCCGATGCTGGCCCACCCCCTAAAGGGTTTCCTGCCGGCGGCTGAGAAGGTTCAGGGACGCCGCCGGCTTGGAACTCGTTCGATTAGCGATAGCGACGGTTGCAGTTGCTATCCGACTTGTCGATGGCACGACCGGCCAAGGCACCTACGGCTGCACCGATGATGCTGCCTTCGGTCTTGTTGCCGCGACGGGCGACTTCGTTACCGAGCAGGCCGCCGGCTACTGCGCCGATGATCGTGCCGCCGGTGCCCTTGTCGCAACGCTGGTAGTTGTTGCGATAGTTGTTGCGGTAATAACGGTCACCGCGACGATATTCGCGACGGTCGTAACGGTCATAGCGATCACCACGATCATAGCGGCTGTAACCATCATCATATCCATGGCGCGCCATCGCTGGCGTTGCGGTGAACCCGGTCACTGCCGTTGCGGCAAGGACAAGTGCGCCGATGGTGTTTTTAAACTTTGTCATGTTCTTACTCCTTGCTTCTTTGCCCGACCCAATTCGATATGGGGAAGAGCGGTTTGATTTGTCGTTGATGCTGTTATGCACATGCCCGATTGAGCCGATGCTGAATGCGTCGTTATTTTTTGTTCATGTTTAAGGCGATTTAGATGAACGGTGGTAAATGATGCGCGTGTCCACCGCCCTGCGCCTTATGACGGTGCTCGCAGCGTCGATTTTGGCGGTCGGTGGTGTTCGCACGATATATCCGAACGACAGCCAGCAGATCGCGTTGAGGCCGTTGCAGCTGGATCCTGCGCATCCCGGGCCGCGCCGCGTCGGCGAGTTGATCTTTCTTGGCGCTTGGGAACTGGGCAGCGACAATGAGGATTTCGGAGGAATATCTGCGTTGACCGCGTTGCCCGATGGCCGCTTCATCGGCGTTAGCGATGCGGGGACGCTTATCGGATTCGGGTTGAGCGACAATCAGCGCACCGACCGCCCCTTCATTGCGCCGCTGCCTGGTTCGCAGGATGCCGGGCTAAGCTATGAGGATCGCGATAGCGAGGGTATCGCGCACGATCCCGACACCGGGCAATTCTGGGTAAGTTACGAGGCGCATCATGCGATTCGCCGTTTCTCCCGCTCTTTTGCGCGGACGACGGGCGTTGTTCGCCCCGCACTCATGCAGAAATGGCCAAGCAACGTAGGCGCGGAATGCCTGATTCGCATGAAAGACGGCCGGTTTGTCGTAATCCCTGAAAATCTGCAGAAAGACGGGACTCATCGGGGGTTGCTGTTTTCTGGCGACCCGGTCGAACCTGGCACTGCAATCGCGGAATTCCGGTATCGTCCGCCTTCCGGCTATCGTGTGACCGATGGCGTGCAATTGCCCGATGGGCGATTATTGTTGCTCCACCGGCGCATAGGATTTCCGGACGGCTTTTCCGCCAAAATCGGCCTGGTTGAGGTAGACGCCCTTCAATCCGGCACTCGGGCACATCCCCGGATCATTGCAACGCTGGCAGCGCCGCTTTTGGTCGATAACATGGAGGGAATAACCATCACGAAGCGCGGGGCAGATACATTCATCTGGCTGATTTCGGACAATAATTTCAGCATATTCCAACGAACTTTGCTGATGAAATTCCGCCTGTCTGAGCGCGCAAACACGAAAAAACCGGAAGCGGTTGCCGCCCCCGGTTTTGATTCCTTATAAGCCAGCGCTGCCGGAGCAGCGACAGGTCAGGCCGCAGCCTTTACCTTCTTGGCGATTTCCTTCTTTACCTTGCGGGCGTTGGTGGAAAGCTTCTCGTCCGAGGTCTTGAGCAACCAGTTGTCGAGACCGCCATTATGTTCGACCGACCGCAGGCCATGCGTCGAAACACGGAATTTGTAGCCCTGCTCGAGGGCGTCGGACAACAAGGTCACATTTTGCAGATTCGGCAAAAACGTGCGCTTTGTCTTGTTGTTGGCGTGGCTCACATTGTTGCCGACGAGACGGCCTTTACCGGTGAGTTCGCAGATGCGCGCCATGATGTGTATCCTGTATAAATGAGTGTATGCGGAATCACTGACCCGCGAAAGTCGCTGCCCCTAACCTCCAACGCCCGAAACGTCAACCCGGACTGTGGCCAAAAGCGCCCATAGCCGCTAGCACGCAGCGATGCCACTGACCAAAGCCCGCGAAATGATGGACGAAGCGCTTATGCTGGCAAGGCGGGCTGCGGAAGCAGGCGAAGTGCCGGTGGGCGCTATCGTTGTCCGGGACGGACAGATTATCGGGCGCGGCGCCAACCGCCCGGTCGCAAGCCACGACCCCAGCGCTCACGCCGAAATCATCGCGCTGCGCGAGGCGGCGGCGTTTCTGGGCAATGACCGGCTGACCGGATGCGACCTGTGGGTGACGCTCGAACCTTGCGCGATGTGCGCAGGAGCCATCGCCCATGCCCGTATCGCCCGGCTTTATTATGGTGCGGATGACCCAAAGGGCGGTGCAGTCGCCCACGGGCCGCGCCTGTTCGAGCAACCGACTGTGCACCATCGGCCCGAAGTATATGCAGGCATTGCGGCGGACGAAGCGGCGGATTTGCTCCGGTCGTTTTTTGCCGGACGGCGGTAAGACTGTTTCAACGCAAAACTGTCAAAAAATCGTTCTTAGCTTCGCAAACTTCATAGGGTACGCCGGCATTATGTATCACTTACAGGAACGCTAGGGTGGGATAAAGCGGCATATCACGGGATAAGGTGGGATGGCCGACCCTGTTGTTCTTCATGCCCTGTTTGACCGTTACAACCGAACCAAAGGGTTATTGCGCCACCATGAAGCACAGTGCGACGATCTACGGGCCGACCTTGTGCATCTTGAAGCAACGATACAGATGTTTCGGGCAGAATGGACAGGCGATGAAGGCCAGCCAGTCGCGCCCTACAAGCCCTCACGCTGGCTAAAGCGCGGACAGGGTATCCAGACAGCCCTTGCCGTTCTTAGGGAGGCCACAGGGCCAATGACGGCGCGGGAGATTGCATTAGCGGTGTCAGAGAGGCTTGGGCGTCCAGTACCGCCCGAAAGCGAGTTGCGCCGCATATCCAGTGGCTTCAACCGGAACCTTACCGCTCGCATCGGCAAGGGCGTGGTGCGACATAACGGAAAGCCATGGCGGTGGTCGCTTATGCAGCCCGTTGCCAATAACCAGCCCACTGACGACTAACGCCGCCGCCCATCAATGCAGCGCCAACCCTAGCGGCCTGATTGCCGTTGTCGGTGCGGCGGTGATCTTCACGCCATGCGGCTTCGCCAGCATAAGCATTGAGATACTTGCCAGCGATATGGTGGTGCGTTCCGACTTCCATCCGGCGTAGGCGGCTGAAATAGCTTTCGGCCTGATTGGTACAAACACCCTTGTCCATGAAGCGGATGCTGTGATTGACGCGGTGCGTGTCCCAACCGGCGTGTAGATCGTCCCAGCCCGTGCCTTCGTCGGCATGGATAGTGGCAAGGTTGCCGACAACATCACGAACAATAGGAACGGCATCGCGTTCGCGGGCAACGATGAACGGCAACGAACGACCATTGCGCTCACGCATGATGACAACGCATTGACGCTTGCCGGTCTGATTTTCTAGTAGGCGGCGGTCTTTGCGGTCTGCCTTTTCATTTGCTGGCTTCACGTAACCGCCAAAATATGCGCCGTCGATTTCAACGATACCGTCAAGCTTCATGTTGGTTTGTTCGATAGCCATTGCTTCACGCAGCTTGTGTGTAAGCACGAAAGCGGTCTTATACTGGCAGTCCAGATCACGCGATAGTTGAAGCGCAGCCACGCCCTTGGCACCGTTTACGAATATCACGATAGCCGCCAGCAGGTCGGTATAGGACAGTTTGCGGTTGGCGAAGATCGTGCCGCTCGAAACGCTGAAATGATGCTTGCAAGCCTTGCACTCGAACTGGCGGCGCGACTTGATGGAATAGGTTTCGGTGCAGCTGCAACGGGGGCAATAGGCAACACCATCGGTTTCCGTCCAGCGCATCTGGCAAAACAGATTGTAAGCGGCTTGCTCGCCCATCTGAAACACAGTCTTGAGCGACAGTGTGCGGGCTTTTGCCGAGAGTAGAAAGTGTGAACCGTGTGTCATTATGTCTTATCCGTTAGTTTCTATAACGGATGTGTAAGGTATAATTCTAACACTTACAATAGGTAAAATAACACTTATGTTAGGTATCGGACACAAAGGAGCTTAGCATGGTAGCGACGAGCGCAGACTTTGCGGATAGAGCAAAGCGGTATTTGAAGGCAGAGTTGAAAAGGGCGGGGGTCGGTTACAAGGAACTAGCCGAGCGCCTGACAGCAATGGGCTTGCCAGAATCGGAAGGGTCAATCACGGTGAAGATCAACCGGGGGGCTTTTCCAGCATGGTTTCTAATCGCAGCAATGGAATCTATCGGAGCGTCATCACTGCGGCTGTCGGACTAGCGTTAGTAGGGGCTGGCAAGCCACCAACAAAAGCCGTTGAAACCAAAAGCGACCAAGCCACCAACACCGTAAACAAGGACAAGACGGTAGGCGCCGATCTTACTGTCCCAGAACAGCCAACTTCCCCTCGCCCAGATGAGGGCTGCGAACGCGGAAAGGATGATCGCAAATCCGATCTTTGCGCTCAATGGAAAGCTGCGGACGCTGCTGCGGACGCCGCCCAAGCTGCTTGGTTGCAATTCTGGGCCGGAATCGTCGGTTTGGCTTTGGGCGCTATCACTATGTTCGCCGCGATTGCCGCTGCCCTTTATGCGCGCCGCGCTGCTGTAGCCACCGAGCAAACGGTCAACATCGCCCAAGAGGCGGCTAAGGGCGCTGATAGTGCTTTGAGCATTGCCAACCGCAATGCCGATGCAGCAGTTCGCCTTGCCGATCAATCCGAAGCTAGTTCCAAAAGGCAACTGCGAGCCTACCTGTCCGTCAAGTCGTTCGTTCTCGACGCAACGGAGTGGGATGACGATGAATTTGTTTTCAATATGGAAATCACAAATAACGGGACTACGCCCGCGATCATTACAAAGATGGTTTGCAAGGTAGTATGGACTTACAAAGGTGGTGATGGGCACGAGATAATTAGCTTTGACACGCCGATTAAAACAAAAGTTGACCGAGATACGCCGATAAATATCCCGCTGAATTTCAAAGGCTCTTTTGAAGGCTGTCAAGAGCCTGGGCACATATTCGTTTATGGCCGGATCGACTATGATGATGTTTTTTGGGATGGGCAAAAGGACACGTTTAGCTTCCGGACTGCTCCGAGCGAATATTGCGCCTTCTACGACCACGATTTGCCTTGCCGTTTGTCGGTGTTCCCTCTCGAATCCATTTTGGAACGGATTGAAGAGAATGAGGCTGCCAAGAAAGGCCGCCGCAAAAAAGGTAAGGCCAAAAGATAGTGAAAGTTGCTTAATCACAGCGGCTCTGCCGCTGGATTTTGGCTTGTGGTCGGCTTCCTGTAACTCCTACATAATGCCGGGGTACGCGGGTTTTGTGTGAAGTTAAGCGGCTTGCTGCATCTTATCGGAGTGCGGTGCGGATTGGGCGTGCCAATTGTTTCATAGAAGCCGCGAAGGAAAGAAGACA
>CALRMO020000120.1:0-7851 GCA_943369235.1 Sphingomonas paucimobilis | reverse complement strand
AGAGCCATCGGCTTTCTATCGATTACGAATATCGGGTTTAGTCGGTCCGCAACTTTGGGTCCATTGGCAGGACTCGCGAGCGGGATTACGAAGCGCGTATTGAAATGACTCAACAAATCAGCCTGAAAGTCGAGGAGATATTCGTCATTCGCCGTGCGAAAAACATCTAGCTGCGCCACAAAAGGTCACGATAGCGGGCAAGAGGAAGGCCATGCTTCCGGACATATTCATTTGAAGATTCAATCGCGTCCATGTTCTCGCGCTTCCATTTTTCGCCGAGGGACCTGCTAACTTCCTTGCGCAGTCCCGCTTCGCAGGATTGCGAAACGTTGATGCCGAGGCGCTTGGCTTCCTCCACCAGGTCTACAGGAAGACTGACATTTGTCGCACGCTTAGGCGCAGTAAATCGTGACGGCTTGTTCATGCGCAAAGAGTATGCGCAAATAATATGGCGGTCAAGTTACCATCAAGGCACCGGCAACTCCAGCTGCGCCAGCCAACAGCGCGACTGCAAGATAGCGCCAAGCGTTTGAGTCGCTTCGTCGCTCCCACACCAGCTGCACTTCAGGCAAAGGCGGTGCCTCCGGCGCGCCGCCTTTTTTGGGAAGTTGGTCGTCCAGGCGACGGATGAGATCAGGGATCAGCTTGAGCGTATCGGCCTGCTTGCGGATGCCATCTGCCAACGCAGCCTCTGGCCCCAATTCGCCGCGAATCCATTCGCGGACATAAGGTGCGGCGACGTCCCACATGTTTATCGCCGGGTTCAACGACGTCGCGATGCCCTCGACCATCACCATCGTTTTTTGCAGCAGCAATAGATGCGGCTGCGTTTGCATGTCGAAATCGCGGGTAATGGCAAACAGGCTGTCGAGCATCTGCCCGACAGACAATTCGCTGACCGGCTTGCCGCGTGTGGGTTCGCCCACGGCACGAAGCGCGGTCGCGAATTCGTCGACATTGTGATAGCTCGGCACATATTGCGCCTCGAAATGGATCTCGGCGACGCGCTTGTAATTGCCCGTGGTGAGGCCATAAAGTATCTCCGCCAGCCAGAACCGTGCCTGCCGGTTCAGGCGACCCATGATACCAAAATCGATCGCAACGATGGTGCCGTCGGCACGCACGAAGAGATTGCCCTGGTGCATGTCGGCGTGGAAATAGCCTTCGGAAATGGCCTGTCTCAGGAAGGTGAGCACAAGCTTGTCGGCAAGCTTGCCCAGATCATGTCCTGCGGCACGAAGTTCGTCGATCTTTGCGATCTTGATGCCCTCGACCCATTCAAGCGTCATCACCCGGCCCGATGTCCGGTCCCAGTCGATCGAGGGGATAGTGTAGCCATCGACCGCGACCATCGCCTCCTTGAGTTCGGACGCGCTCGCAGCTTCGCGGCGCAGGTCGAGTTCGCGCAAGGTCCAGCGTTTCAGATTGGCAATGACCAGCTGCGGGCGAAGTCGGGCCGCTTCACCGCCCAGCGCTTCAAGATGCGCTGCGGCCCATTCGTAGGTCTCGATATCGCGGGCGAATTGTTCGCGGATGCCGGGACGCAGAACCTTGACCGCCACATCGCGCCCGTCGCTCGTTCGGGCACGGTGAACCTGGGCTATCGACGCCGAGCCAACGGGGACGGGATCGATCGATTCGAACAGGGCATTGGCTGGCTTGTTCAGGCTCGAATCGATTTGCGCATGGATCAGATCGAATGGTGCAGGCGGCAACTGATCCTGAAGCGTCAGCAGATTGTGCGCGGCCTCGGCGCCGATAATGTCGGGGCGCGTCGCGAGCGTCTGCCCAAGCTTGATGGCGGCGGGGCCGATTGCTCGAAAGGCACCGGCATAATCCGGGATCTTGGGCTGAATCGTTCCCAGCCGGGCAATCCTGCAGAGCCGTTTGACCTGCGGCGGTGTATTGCGATCAGCCTCGATCGCGCGCAACGCCCCATGTCGCGCAAGAATGCGGCCCCATTTGAGCAAGCGGAAAATATGGGTTGCAGGACGCGTCATCGGCGGAAGAGTTAAACCTTCCAGCCGCTGTGAATTGCGACCAGTCCGCCCATGATCGGTTCGACTTTAGTTTGTACAAACCCGGCTTCGCCAATCATGCGTTTGAAATTCTGCATGTTTGGAAAGCGGCGGATCGATTCGACGAGATAGCGATAGCTGTCTTCATCGCCTGCGATCGCCTTGCCAAGTTTTGGCACAAGCTTGTCGGAATAGATATCATAGGCCTGCGCCAGCCCCGGCCATTCGACAGTCGAGAATTCAAGGCAGAAAAACCGTCCGCCATAGCGCAGCACACGATGAGCCTCTTTAAGTGCCGCTGGAATATCGGTCACATTCCTTATACCGAATGCAATTGTGTAGGCATCGAAATGCTTGTCCGGGAAGGAAAGCGTTTCTGCATTTTGCGGCGACCAGATCAGGCTGTCGATGCGGCGTTCCATCGCACGCTCCATGCCGACGGCAAGCATATCCTCGTTGATATCCGAGACCGTTACCCGGGCACCCGATTTTTCCATGCGGAAGGCGATATCACCGGTACCGCCCGCCATATCGAGAATGTCTTCGCCGTCGCGCGGTTTGACGCGGCGCACGAACTTGTCCTTCCACAACCGGTGCATCCCGCCCGACATGGCATCGTTCATGATGTCATATTTGCGCGCGACATTGGAGAAGACGCTGCCGACGCGCTTGGTTTTTTCTTCGGGGCTGACCTGTTCATAGCCAAAGGATACGGTTTCGCTCATGCCCCGCCTCTAGCCAAGTGCTGCGCACGTCGCTAGCGGATTCGCGATGCCTGAATTGCCAGAAGTAGAAACCACCGTTTCCGGCCTCCGCAAGGTGCTGGACGGCGAAACGATATCCCGCGCCGAAGCATTCCGTGCCGATTTGCGCTGGCCGATGCCTGTGGATTTGCGCCAGCGGTTGACAGGGGCGCGGGTGACGGGCCTTGGGCGACGTGCCAAATATGGCCTTATCTACACTGACCGCGAGGATGTGTTGATCTTCCATCTCGGCATGTCGGGGCGATGGCGAGTCGATCCTTTGGAAATCGAGAAGCATGATCATTTCATAATGGAAACGGAAAGCGGCAGACTGGTGGCGCTGAACGACCACCGCCGGTTCGGGTCACTCGACATTATGCCAGCCAGCGAAATGGGGGCCTATAAATCCTTTATCGGCATGGGTCCCGAGCCGCTTTCTAGCGAATTCGACGCACTGACCCTGAAGGCCGCGCTTAAGGGCCGCTCGGCACCGATCAAGGCGATGTTGCTCAATCAGAATATCGTGGCCGGGCTTGGCAATATCTATGTCTGCGAAGCGCTGCATATGGCGGGTATCCTGCCTACGACGGCCTCTGCCAGAATATCCAGGCCAAAGCTGGAACGGCTGGTGGTGGCAATCAAGGACGTCCTGACATCTGCAATTGCAGCAGGCGGATCGACCTTGCGCGATTTTGCCGCCCCGGATGGCGAGCTTGGCTATTTTGCAAAGGACTTTCTGGTCTATGGACGCGAGGGGCAGGAATGCGTCTGTGGCGCGGTTGTAAAGCGCCGCGTCGATTCGGGGAGATCGACATTCTATTGCGCAAAATGCCAGCGATAGCGCGGCAAAACCGGGCTTTTGGAGGTTGACGAATCCAAATACCACCGCTAAGGGCGGCACCTTCAACGGGCTAATGTCGTAGAGACTGGTCCGCTATCTAACGAAATTCGAGGACTAAAATGGCAAATACGCCGCAAGCAAAAAAGCGTATCCGTCGCAACGCGCGTCGCACCGAAGTCAATGGCGCTCGCGTCAGCCGCATCCGCACATTCATCAAGAAAGTGGAATCGGCGATCGAACTGGGCGACAAGACTGCCGCTGCTGCGGCACTCGCTGCGGCGCAGCCTGAACTGGCGCGTGGTGTTTCGAAGGGTGTTTTGCACAAAAACACCGCGTCGCGCAAATTTGGTCGTCTGACAAAGGCGGTTGGCGGCCTCGCTTAAGCTTCAAAGTTTCTTCCGGTCCGTCCGGCTTAGAACCGATAAACCCGCCGCGATCCCGGTGGGTTTTTCTTTTGCAGTTTTGTCATTTTAAAATGCTTAGGATTTCCCGCGATTCGGCACTGTCCGGTAGCTTCCAGCGCAAGAAAATCCAAGCAAAACAGCGCGTAATTTTTTAATTTACGCATTTGCTTGGCTTGCGACGAGTCAATGGCATTTATTTCATTTTTTTTACCGTCGGCCACTTGATCGACTCGTTTCTTGCCGTCTAAGAAACTGTTTCCAGCATCGCGTGACGACAGTCTTGCAGTGCCTCACATTGAGATTTGGACACATATTGCGCTTCATTTGACACCAAATGAGCGAGGGGCGATCGTGCGTTCGGAGCAGAGGCGTATAGCAAGCGGTCATGACAGACTGGAAGGGGTGGAAAAGAGGGGCAGTCATAGGGTGACCGAAAATATTCTCGTATCGCAAAACAATATTGGTCAGTCTGCAGGCAGCGATGCCGGCAACGCGCTGAAGGCTCGGTTCGACTCGGACTGGCAGGCCATTTCTTCCGGACTGCGCCGCGATCTGGGCGCGCAGATATATGGTCAATGGATTCGCTCAATTTCTTTAGGAGATTATTGCGACCTGACCGGAACGCTTGAACTGCTCCTGCCTTCGGAATTTTCCGCAAGCTGGGTGTCGGACCATTATGCTGATCGGCTGCGTCTCGCCTGGGCAGCAACAAACAATCAGGTGAAGCAGCTAAAAATCCGCACGCGTCCCGGCGCAGCGCGCGTAGAGATGCTTCGCCCGTCAGGGGTGACCGAGCGTCCAGCGGCGCAACATATCGCAGAAGCCCTTCCGGTACGCTCGGCGCTCGATCCGCGGATGACGTTCGCGAATTTCGTCAAAGGCCAGACCAATGTCCTTGCCTTGAGCGCGGCCGAGCGAGTTGCGTCGAAAGACAAGCCTTTGTTCAACCCGCTCTATCTGCAAGCGGCGACGGGGCAGGGCAAAACCCACCTGATGCACGCAATCGGTCATGCCTATGCAGAGGTAAACCCCGACGCGCAGATCATCTATATGTCAGCCGAGAAGTTCATGATGGAATTTGTGACCGCGATGCGGCGCAAGGAAGTGATGGAGTTCAAGGCACGGCTGCGCGCGGTCGATGTCCTTCTCATCGACGATATCCAGTTCATCATCGGCAAGGTGTCGACGCAGGAGGAATTTCTGCACACGATTGATGCGATCATCGGCGCCGGAAAGCGGTTGGTCGTGGCCGCCGACCGCGCACCGCAGGCGCTCGATGGCGTCGATCAGCGAATCTTGTCGCGCCTGTCGATGGGTCTGGTTGCCGATATTCAGCCGGCCGACCTTGAACTGCGCCGCACGATCCTTGAACAGCGTCTTGCCGATATGCCGGAAGCGCAGGTGGGCGAAGATGTGGTCGAGTTTCTCGCCCGCACCATCAGCCGCAATGTTCGCGAGCTGGAAGGTGGCCTAAACAAATTGCTGGCGTACGCGCAATTGACGGGCAAGCCGGTGACGCGGGTGTTGGCCGAAGAGCAGCTAAAGGACATCCTCAGCGCGTGCCGCCGACGCATTACCATCGACGAAATCCAGCGGGCCGTGTGCGAATATTACCGTATCGACCGAAGCGAAATGTCTTCGAAGCGCCGCGCGCGGGCTGTGGTCCGTCCGCGCCAGGTTGCGATGTATCTCGCCAAGGTGATGACCCCGCGCAGCTATCCTGAAATCGGACGCAAATTCGGCGGCCGCGATCATTCGACCGTGATCCACGCAGTTCGGCTGGTTGAGGGACTTCGCGCGCAGGACAGCGATATGGACAATGACGTCCGCGCGCTGCTTCGGCAGCTAGAGGCGTAATACACCCCTTTCCAACAGGCTTTCCACAGCTTATCCCCATAACCGTCGTCGGATTCGGGATTGGAATATCATGGTGAAGTTCTGCCCAGATTGTGGTGCGGCTAATCCTCCGGATTCGCGGTTCTGCGGCAAATGCGGAAGGTCGCTTACGACAGCCGAAACCGTCGAGGATATAGTAGATTATGCACCGATGAGCGTGTCTGCGGGCACGACCCCTACCGGATTTGCTGAAGCGGTAGGCGATAGGGATGCGAATGCCGACAATTCACCTTATGAACCTAGCAAGGTAACGCCGAAACGGCCGTGGCTCATTCCGCTTTCTATTGCCATATCGTTACTCGTCATTGCCGGCTTATATTATTGGCTTTTTCTAGCCGATGACATGCGTAACGCTGTCGGCCCCGGACAGGTCGCGACGGAGACAGCCGCCTCCGTCGAGGCGCAAAGCTATTTTGCCATGACCGAAGCCAATATCAGGAACAAGCCGACGACTGTCGACAGCGTGATTTTAGGCAAAATGCCGCGTGGCTCGCGGGTTACCGGGATCGCCAAGCTTGGCGCCGATGGCAAGACCAATTGGCTCGAACTCAGCGACGGCAAGGGCTTTGTCGCGATGGTAAACCTGACCGAAAACGAACCGCCGGAAATCACGAAGCTGCTGAACGACAAGGTGTGGATTGCTGATTCGCCGCTCGATATCTGGGCCGCGGCCGACAGCAGCAGCCTTTTGGACCGCGTCAGCGAAGGCACAAGGCTTACCTTGTCTGGTCTTACCACGAATGATTTTATCGAAGTAAAACTGCCCAAAGGCGGCGTCGGTTATCTGGCCGATGGTGCCGCGATCCTTGCCCGTCTTGGTGGCAAGCCCATCGCTATAAGCTTCAATCCGCAAACGTGCAGTTTTGGCGGCGAACTGGGAGCCGAGTTTGCCAAAATAGGATCGCGGCTGAAGGCGCAATGGGAGGCGCTTGAAGACAGAGAATTCGCCGACGACGAAGCCCGGGAAAAGGCTTATGCGGCCGTCGAAGGCAGGAGCACCTATGTAAAGCTTCCGCGCTCATTCAACGGCCTGTCGCTGACCGCAATCGGACAGCATTATGAATCGCAGTCGGTCTACTTCGCCGATCCGCCATCCAAGGTCATCGAGGCGTTTCGAAAACTTGGTTTCCGGATTGATGCCAATGGCAATTTCCCGTCAACCGAGCTCTATGCCGGAATTAGCGCGACGCGCGGAGAAGGCGCGGCCTATGGCAAGTCAGAGCTCGGCTGCGGGGTTTAGGCTTTAGCGTTTTTCTTCAGGCGCGACCGAAATCCGGACGGTCTCACCACTGTTTCCGGGGAAGCCTGTAAACATTGCCTCGACCAGATTCGGCACCAGATAGGGCAGCTTGTTCGAGCGCGACTTGGCCTCCGCCTGACCTTCGAACAAGCGCTTGCCGTCGCCATTGCGGTCAATCTTCATATCGAGATTGGCGGTATACACGGTAAAGCTGTCGACATCATAGCCGCGGTTAAAGCCGCTGTAGAGGAACGGGTCGTAATATCCCATGACATAGCGCGCGCCACGACGGGTGCGAACGACATAGGGACGGTAATAGCCGCCAAATCCCCAATAGGGATCGTAGAAAGGATCCTGACGGACGATTGTACGTTCCTTGCCCTGATCGACACCATAGTTGATGGTTACCGTCATATCGGCACGTCGGCCTGACGCTGGCACGTAGCCGATTTCCTGCAACTCAGTAGCAACCAAAGAAGCATATTGGCCAAATTCGATGCCGCCTTCATTCGCAGGGTTGGCAGCCCTAATCGTAAAGGTTTGGCCCTGCGGCGCTGGAAGTTCCTGAAAGCGCGATACATCTGCCTTGAATGGCGTTGCGCACGCACCCAGCGCGAGCAAGGTTATCGGCGCAAGAAAAGTTATGACTTTATTTTTCATGTCAGTTCCTCAGTGGCGGCCAACCCGCCCATAACACACACTAAACGTC
>CALRMO020000119.1:0-7974 GCA_943369235.1 Sphingomonas paucimobilis | reverse complement strand
GACGGCGGCGCGGCGTGACGGCTATAAAGTGATTTTCGGTGATATCTCACGCCCGGAGACACTGGATAAGCTGAGCCTTGGCCACGCGAAGGCGCTTATCCTGACGATGGACCAGCCCGTTCTTGCCGAGCATGTCGTCAAGCGCGTCCGCCAATGGCTCCCCGACATCACTATCGTCGCTCGTGCGCGCGACGCCGAACATGCCGCACGATTGTATCAGGCTGGAGCGACCGACGCTGTTCCCGAAACGCTGGAAAGCTCGCTGCAATTGTCGGAAGCCGTTCTCGTGGACCTTGGCGTTGCTATGGGCCCTGTCATCGCCTCTATCCACGAAAAACGTGATGAATTCCGCCGCCAGATCAAGGAAGCTGGCGGTCTGGATCAAGCGCCCAAGCTTAAACTCACAAGCTAGCCAGCGAGCGCTGCCTTTATTGCCTCCAGCGCCGCCTGCGCTTGATCGGCCCCGGCGGGCCCGCCGCCTTGCGCCATATCCGGCCGCCCGCCGCCGCCCTGTCCGCCCATCGCGGCCGTCGCCGCACGGACAAGATCCGGCGCGGTCGTTCGGCTTTGCAGTTCGGGAGATACAGCCACAACCACAGTGTTGCTGCTGTCATTTGCAGCCACAATTGCAACGATGCCATTGCCGAGTGCCTTCATCTGATCATCGGCCAAGCCGCGCAACGCCTTGGGATCGATTCCGTTTATGACCTGGCCCATGAAGCGTATACCGCCGATATCTTCGGCCTCAGCCTTCGGACCACCGCCGCCGGAAAGTGCAAGCGCGGTCTTCGCATCCGCCAATTCCTTTTCGAGCCGTCGGCGTTCGGCAAGCAATGTTTCGACCCTCGCCGCAACGTCATCGGGCGCTGTTTTCAACATCGACGCCACATTTTTGAGCTGCGACTCGCGCGCCGCAAGCCAGAGGCGCGCCGCTTCACCTGTCAGCGCCTCGATCCGGCGAATTCCGCTGGCGACCGCGCCTTCGGATATGATGGTAAACAACGCAATATCGCCAAGCGCGTTGACGTGCGTACCGCCACACAGCTCGATCGAATAATTCGCGCCTCCGGTATCACCCATCGAAAGCACGCGAACTTCATCGCCATATTTTTCACCGAACAGCGCCAGAGCGCCAGCCGCAACGGCATCATCGGGGGTCATCAAACGGGTAGTTACAGGCTGATTGTGCCGGATATGCGCGTTGACGTCGGCTTCGACCAAGGCAATCTCGTCGGGCGTTACCGCCTGATTATGCGAGAAATCGAAACGCAACCGGTCTGGCGCGACAAGACTTCCCTTTTGGCTGATATGTCCGCCAAGCCGGTTCCGCAGCGCCGCATGGAGCAAATGCGTTGCGCTGTGATTGGCGCGCAGCGCATCACGGCGCCCGGTGTCGATTTTCAGCGAGACGACATCGCCGACTTTGATCTCGCCTTCGCTGATTGTGACCTGATGTGCATGGAGCCGACCAAGAGGCTTGGCCGTATCGGTGACTTCGCCGCGCATGGTCGAGCTCGAAATCGTTCCGGCATCGCCCATCTGACCGCCGCTTTCGCCATAAAACGGCGTCTGGTTGGTGATGACGGTTACGGTATCGGTGGCGACAGCCGATTGAACTTCCACCCCGTCATTGACGAGCGCGACTACCTGTCCCTCGCCTTCGCTCGCAGCGTAACCCGTGAATTCGGTCGAACCGACCCGTTCGGCAATGTCGAACCAGACATCGTCCGACGCCTTGGCGCCCGAACCTTTCCAGGCGGCGCGCGCCATGGCTTTCTGGGCGTTCATTGCGGTTTCAAACCCTGCCCGATCGATACCGAAGCCCTGAGCACGCAACGCGTCTTCGGTCAGATCATAGGGGAATCCGAATGTGTCATAAAGCTTGAACGCCGTTTCGCCCGGCAGCACGTCGCCCGCGCTCATGCCTGCGGTCGCTTCGTCGAGCAGCCTGATGCCTTTGTCGAGCGTGCGACGGAACTGGGTCTCTTCCTGTTGAAGTGTTGCCTCGATCAAGGGCTGAGCGCGGAGCAGTTCGGGATAGGCTGCACCCATTTCGGCCGCAAGACTGCCGACCAGGCGATGCATTAGCGGCTCTTTCGCGCCTAGAATATGCGCATGCCGCATCGCGCGACGCATGATCCGTCGCAGCACATAGCCGCGCCCTTCGTTCGACGGCATCACCCCATCGGCAAGCAGGAAGCTGGTCGAGCGCAGATGATCCGCGATGACGCGATGGCTCGCCTTTTGCTCGCCCTGCGCTTTGGTACCGGTCAGCTCTTCGGACGCAGCGATGAGCGCCTTGAACGTGTCGGTGTCATAATTGTCGGGAACGCCCTGCATGACTGCGGCGATGCGCTCAAGACCCATGCCGGTGTCGATCGATGGCTTTGGCAGCGGTACATCGGTGCCATCGTCCTGCCGCTCAAACTGCATGAAAACGAGGTTCCAGATTTCGACGAACCGGTCGCCATCTTCATCCGCACTGCCGGGAGGACCGCCGAAAATATGGTCGCCATGATCGTAGAAGATCTCGCTGCACGGGCCGCATGGTCCTGTGTCACCCATCGACCAGAAATTGTCGGCGGTCGGAATGCGGATGATGCGCTCTTCGGGAAGGCCCGCAATCTTGCGCCACAGGTCGAACGCTTCGTTATCGGTGTGATAGACGGTCGCGGTCAGGCGCGAGGGATCGAGACCCCATATTTTGGTGAGCAGCGTCCAGGCATGGGTAATCGCCTGATCCTTGAAATAATCGCCGAAGGAAAAATTGCCGAGCATTTCGAAGAAGGTGTGATGGCGCGCGGTATAGCCGACATTGTCGAGGTCATTATGCTTGCCGCCGGCACGGACACATTTCTGGCTTGATACCGCGCGTGGTTTCTCGCGGCTTTCAAGACCAGTGAAGACATTTTTGAACGGCACCATCCCGGCATTGACGAACATCAATGTGGGATCATTATACGGAACCAGCGGCGCGGACTGCACCACATCATGGTCAGCGCTCCCGAAATAATCGAGGAAGCCGCGGCGGATATCGTTGGTTGAGGTCATAGCCTGAGCGACTTAGTGGACGCCAATGCGCCCCGCAAGCGCGATATAGCGATTAGGCCGAACTATCAGGCATATGCATAGGGTCCGCCTTTTTCGAGCGCGGTGTGAAACGCGGGACGGGCGTGGATATCGGCGACATATTTGGTGAGCTTTGGCAGGCTCGCCGCATATCCCATTTTGACGGCTGCTTCGGCTGGGAAGCTGTTCATAATGTCCGCGCCGGTCAGGGTGTTGCCGACGAGAAAACCCGAAGGCTGAATCTGGCTTTCGAGAAATTCGAAGTGGCTCGCCAACTGCTGCTGGATGCGCGGCTGAAGCGGCGCGGCTGCCTCGCCCAAACGAGAAGTGTAAAGGTTCAGCAATATCGGCGTCATCGCCGAACCTTCGGCAAAGTGAAGCAACTCAAGATAGCGGATATGGTCGTCGCTGCCGCGTGCCGGAACAAGATGCGCGCCACGATGGCGCTCGCAGATATATTCGACGACTGCAGCGGATTCATAAATGATCTTTCCGTCATCTTCGATCACCGGCGATTTGCCGAGCGGATGGATAGCGAGCAGTTCCGGCGGCGCCAGATTGGTGACCGCATCGCGTTGATGGTGCCGGATTTCATACGTTGCCCCAAGTTCTTCCAATAACCACAAAATGCGTTGCGAACGACTGTTGTTGAGATGATGGACGATCAGGGTCATTGAGGCTCTCCGAAAAAATCAGGGTTATATTCGTGAATAGCGGATGCGAACTTACGGGCAAGCTTTGCCTTGCGGCAAAGCCAGCATCTCACGAACGGCATTGTATGAAATCGTCAAAGTTGGCGATAAGTTGGCACCTCCATCGCTCTAATAAATGACCCGCCCCGGGGTGGACCAGGGCGGGTCGAAGGCAGCGGTCTCAGGCAGGGACCGCGCCTATCCAGATTCCTCGTTAGCGCGATTTCTTAACCACCAGATGCTTCATCTGGCTTGAATTCGCTGAGGGGGAGAGGAATATCACTCCGCGATATCGTCGTCCGAATCAGGGCCAGTCATCATGACCTCAGCGACTTCCTCGGTCTTCCCGCGGATCGCTGCCTCCAACTTCGCCGCAACCTCGGGATTTTCCGTCAGATAGTTTTTCGAATTTTCGCGGCCCTGTCCGATACGGATCGAGTCATAGCTGAACCAGCTACCCGATTTTTCGACCAGGCCTGCCTTTACACCCAGATCGAGCAATTCGCCGGTTTTGGAAATGCCTTCGCCATACATGATGTCGAATTCGACCTGCTTGAAGGGCGGAGCAACCTTGTTCTTGACGACCTTCACGCGCGTCGTGTTGCCAACGATTTCCTCGCCTTGCTTGATCTGGCCAGTGCGGCGAATGTCGAGACGGACCGACGCGTAGAATTTCAGTGCATTACCGCCCGTTGTGGTTTCCGGCGAACCGTACATCACGCCGATCTTCATGCGGATCTGGTTGATAAAGATCACCATGCAATTTGAGCGGCTGATCGATCCGGTAATCTTGCGCAGCGCCTGGCTCATCAAGCGAGCCTGCAGACCGACATGGGTATCGCCCATTTCGCCCTCGATTTCGGCGCGTGGGACCAAGGCCGCAACCGAATCGATCACAACAATATCCACAGCGTTCGAACGCACCAGCGTGTCGGCAATTTCGAGCGCCTGTTCACCCGTATCGGGCTGCGAAACGATCAGATTGTCGATATCTACACCAAGCTTTTTGGCGTAACCCGGGTCAAGCGCATGTTCGGCATCGATAAACGCTGCCGTGCCGCCAGCCTTCTGGCACTCGGCAATCGCATGCAGCGTCAGCGTCGTCTTGCCCGAGCTTTCCGGACCGTAAATTTCGATAACACGGCCCTTGGGCAGACCGCCAATTCCCAGCGCAATGTCGAGTCCGAGCGAACCTGTCGACACCGCGTCGATAGTAATTGCCTCACGGCTACCCAGCTTCATCGCCGAACCCTTGCCGAACGCGCGGTCGATTTGCGCCAGCGCCGCATCGAGCGCCTTTTCACGATCCGAATTATTCATATTCTTTGCCTGATCCCCATCGATTATCTTGAGACTTGCTGCCATTTTTCCACTCCTTAGCTTCATGTCCATTCCGAAGAACATCACCGGAACAAAAAGATATGTATTGCATATGTTCCAAAAGAACAAGAGCGGAACAAAATATTATTTCCGTTATTTTTCAGTCAACCAGCTTTTACCGTTCGCTGGCCAATGCATCGTGCACCGCTTCCGCAATTTGCTGGACCGAAAATGGCTTGGGCAGAAATGACACATTGTCGAGGCTAATCGTTTCGCGCAACTGTTCTTCGGCATAACCCGACATAAACAGCAACCTGATATCGCCGAACTGCCCGCGTAAATTTCGCGCCATGGTCGGGCCGTCCATATTGGGCATGACAACGTCCGACACCACCAGATCATAGCGCTTGCCATCGGCAAACAGTGCCAGCGCCTCCTCGCCATCGCACGCCGTCTCGACAACATAGCCCTGCCGCACCAGAGCGCGTTCGGCCACCGCGCGAACCATATCCTCATCCTCGACAATCAACACGCGCCCGCTGCCCCACAGATCCTTCGGCTTGTAGAATTCGCGCTTCCCGGTTTCGGCAACCGGTGCCTCACCCACATGGACGGGCAGGTAGATATCGAACCTTGTGCCCTGCCCGGCTTCCGATTCGGCAAAGATAAAGCCGCCCGATTGCTTGACGATTCCATAGACCGTCGAAAGCCCGAGCCCTGTCCCCTTACCAACCTCTTTTGTCGTAAAAAACGGTTCGAAAATCTTGCCAAGATTTTCTTTGGGAATGCCCACGCCGCTGTCTTCGACCGAGAGCAGAACATAGTCGCCTACGGGCAAAACCTCGCTGCCCATCGCCCGAACTTCATTCTGAGTCACAGCCTTGGTGCTGATCTGAACCACACCGCCATTGGGCATGGCATCGCGCGCATTGACGCCAAGGTTGATGATCACCTGCTCGAGCTGGCCGGGATCAGCGCGGACGGCACCTATTGCACGGCCATGATGCACCTCGAGCCGGACGGTTTCGCCGAGCAACCGCTTCAACAGATTGGAGACTTCCGAAACCACATCGGGGAGTTGAAGCACCTGCGGCCGCAAAGTCTGCTGCCGCGAGAAGGCGAGCAATTGGCGCGTCAGGCTGGCCGCGCGGTTGCTGTTATTCTTGATTTGCTGGATATCGTCATAATCGCCGTCACCCGGCTGGTGCCGAAGCAGCATGAGGTCGCAATAGCCGATGATCGCGGTCAGGATATTGTTGAAATCATGCGCAACGCCGCCTGCAAGCTGCCCGATAGCCTGCATCTTGGTTGCCTGCGCCACTTGCCGCTTAAGCTTGGTCTCCTCGCTATTATCTTTGAGACCGAGCAGCACGGCCGCCTCGCCCAGCCCTCGCACCCCGGCAATGGACAGCGCAATCACCTCGTCGGGCTGCGCCTTCAGCCGGACGGCGATATCGCCCGACATCGACTGGCCGGCGGCATAGCGGCGGATGCTTTCAAGCACCGCTGCCTTGTCCTCGGCGATGACAAGATCTGCGGGATAAGATGGCAGACTGCCCGGCTCTGCGTCGATAACGCGTGCAAACGAATCATTGGCAAACAGGAACCGCCCGTCGCGGTCCACGAGCGCGAGGCCAAGCGGCAAGGTCGAAAGCAATTGCTCGACATGCGCCATCGCCATTCCGCGTTCGACCTTGGCCGCCTCTTCATCGACCGCAAGCAGCAGGGATGGCCCGTCGGCTTCGGCTTCACCCAGTGGCACATGCAACAGCCGAACCGGCAAGCCGCGACGTCCTTCACGTTCGAAAAAGATGCTGCCCTTCTCGTCCATCCGCATGAAGGCGGCAAATTCGCGGCCCGTGATCGGTTCCTGATCGCTTCCGGTCGCACGCAGCGCAAACGCGGCATTCGCTGCTCTAATCCGGCCGTCGGCACCAATTGACAACGCCATGACGCCGCTGCTCGACATGGCGCGTCCAATACGCCCGGTGATGAGTTCGAGCGCCCGGCTTTCAATATCGAGCAGCTCGATGGGCGCAAGCCGCCACAACAGATATTCATCCGCCGTACCCGCTCGCGCCACCTTCACGCTAAACTGGCGTCCGTCTTTGGCGATCGAGTCGATTTGGGCATGACCATCGCGCCAGGCAGCTCGCCCGGCAAGCACGAGCAGTTCACGGTTCGCTTCATCCACCCCCAAATCGGGCGGCGCACGCAATCCGGCAAAGGCTTTGGTAAAATGGTCGTTGGCGCACACCAGCCGTCCGGCCCGGTCGCTGATGGCGATGGCGGCGTTACTCAGCTGCGCGGCGGCATGCGTGATCGACCAGTCGGGTGGCAACAGCTGGGTCGGTGCCTCGGCGGGTCTGGTCCGCCGGATATAATCGACCAACGCCCACGCGGCGACCATCGTCCCCGCAGTGCTTCCGACCAGCACGATATTTTTCGTCGTGAGCCACAATATTCCGAGCGAGACCAACGTCGCCACCGCCAGCAGCAAAGCATATTGCCGATTCGACTGGACAGCCCCCTCCGCATCCCCGCCAAATATCTGCAATTGCGTTGGCGGGGACTGGGTGGTCAAAGCGGTTCCTTACCAGATGCGGACGCGATCCTCGGGCTTGAGGTACAATTTTCCGTCGGTTTTCGGCTGGAACGCATCGTACCATTTGTCAAGATTGCGAACGACCCAGACGCGCTGTGCCGAGGGGCTGTGCGGGTCGGTAATCAGGCGGTTGCGCAAATTGGCTTCGCGATAGTTACGACGCCAGACCTGAGCCCAGCCAAGGAAGAATCGCTGATCGCCAGTCATGCCGTCGATCACAGGGGCCTCCTTGCCGCCAAGCGACGTCCGGTAGGCGTCATAGGCCACATTCAATCCGGCGAGATCGCC
>CALRMO020000118.1:0-7999 GCA_943369235.1 Sphingomonas paucimobilis | reverse complement strand
GATGCCAATTATACCGCCAGCTACTCACGCTATGTTACTGGCGAACGCATTCCCAATGCATTCGAAAATGCAGCATCGGCTGGCGCTTCGGTGATACTGGATCAGTGGTCGCTTAGCGCCCGCGTGCGCCACCTTGGTCCCTATCCGTTAATCGAGGACAACAGTGAGCGTGATGGGGGCAGCACCGTCGCCAATGCGCGGGCGGCGTGGAAGCCAGGCGGCCTGGAGATTTTTGCCGAGATGCTGAACGTGTCCGACAGCCGCGACAAGGACATTGCTTATTATTATGAATCCTATCTCCCGCAGATCGATGGCGCGCCAGTCGGAGGGCGTCTGAGCCGCGTGGTTGAACCGCGCACCGTTCGCATCGGCCTGAAATACAATTTCTAATCCAGAAACGGCGAAGCTGCCATTTACCCGGCGCGAGTCGAAGTTTATTGTCTATCGAATTGGTTGACTATAACCACTGCATAATTGGAGATAATCATGTTGAAAAAATCGCTTTCACTTGTCGCGCTTGCCGCAATTGTGCTCACAGGATGTTCGAAAAATGAGGGCGAAGCCGCAAAAGGCGATGCCATTATGCTGACCAATGTTTCGTACGATCCGACGCGCGAACTCTATCAGGCGATCAACCCGCTGTTCGCCGCTAAGTGGCAAAAAGAAACCGGCCAGACCCTGGACTTCCGCATGAGCCACGGCGGATCGGGCAAGCAATCGCGGTCGATCATTGACGGGCTTGATGCTGATGTCGCAACTCTTGCCCTCGCCTACGATATCGACGCCATCGCGGACAAGGCAAAGCTGCTACCAACGGATTGGCAAAAAGCGCTGCCGGATAACAGCGCGCCGTATACTTCGACAATTGTATTACTGGTGCGAAAGGGCAATCCGAAAAAGATCAAGGACTGGGGCGATTTAGTCCGTCCCGGCGTCGAGGTGATCACACCCAACCCGAAAACGAGCGGTGGTGCGCGCTGGAACTTTCTGGCTGCATGGGCTTATGGGCGCAAGGCTGGAGGGTCCGAGGCCGCCGCTCAGGATTTCGTTGCGAAACTTTACGCCAATGTACCTGTACTCGATAGCGGCGCACGCGGTTCGACCACGACTTTTGTCGAGCGCGGGATTGGCGACGTGCTGATCAGCTGGGAAAACGAAGCGTTTCTTGCAGAAAAAGAGCTTGGCAAGGGCAAGTTCGAGATCGTCGCGCCGAGCATATCAGTCCTTGCCGAGCCCACAGTTGCCGTCGTCACTGAAAACGCGAAAAAGCACGGCACGGAAAAGGTCGCCGAGGCCTATCTGCGTTATCTTTACACGCCCGAGGCGCAGAGCGTGATTGCGCAGAATTTTTACCGGCCTCGCGACACGGCTGTCGCAGCAAAGTTCAAGGTGCAATTTCCACAACTTGAACTGGTGACGATCGACGGTGCTTTCGGCGGGTGGCGCAAAGCACAGGCCACCTATTTTGACGATGGCGGCATCTTCGACGAGATCACGGCAAACAAGAAGCGCTGACCCGATATGGCGAGCCGCGTTACACAAAGGCGTGTTCGCCATGCGCTCCCGGGGTTCGGTCTGACGCTTGGACTCAGTATCGGCTGGCTGACGCTGATTGTTCTCATTCCGCTGGCAACGATCTTTCTGAAAACCGCAGGCATGGGCTGGTCCGAATTTGTTGATGTGGGACTGTCCGAACGCGCGCGTGACGCGTATCGGCTGAGCTTCGGGACAGCTGCGGTGGCTGCGCTCGTCAATGCGGTATTTGGGCTGCTCGTCGCGTGGATACTGGTTCGCTACAATTTCCACGGCAAGCGGTTCGTCAATGCGATCGTTGACTTACCCTTTGCCTTGCCAACTGCGGTTGCGGGCATTGCGCTAACGGCACTATACGCGCCGAATGGCTGGGTCGGGCAGCATCTGGAGCCGCTGGGCATCAAGGCGGCGTTTAGCGCGCTGGGCATTACAATAGCGCTGATATTCATCGGTCTGCCGTTTGTTGTTCGCTCGGTCGAGCCGGTACTTGCCGATCTGGGTAACGATGTAGAGGAAGCAGCAGCGACCCTGGGCGCGGGGCGCCTCCAGACATTCGGACTCGTTATATTCCCTGCAATCGCGCCTGCTTTGCTCACCGGATTTGCCCTCGCTTTCGCGCGCGGTGTTGGCGAATATGGATCTGTGATCTTCATTGCCGGCAACATGCCCGGCAAAACCGAAATCGCGCCGCTATTGATTGTCACTCAGCTAGAGCAATATGACTATGCCGGCGCGACAGCGATTGCCACCGTGATGCTGCTGCTTTCGTTCAGCATCCTGTTATTCATCAACCTGCTGCAAGGCTGGTCGCGACAAAGATTCGCCGCATGAGTGGCACTGCTTTGAACGAGGGGCGTCTTGTCCGTTTCAGCCTGATCGCAACTGCGCTTGCGTTCTTGTCATTGTTCCTCTTGCTTCCGCTCGTTGCGGTCTTCGTCGAAGCGTTCAAGCTCGGCATCGGGCCGTTTCTTGACGCGGTCCAGAACCCCGATGCGCTTGCCGCGATCCAGCTCACCTTGCTGGTCGCCGCAATAAGCGTACCACTCAACATCGTGTTTGGCATTGTTGCCAGCTGGGCAATCGCCAAGTTCGAATTCCGCGGCAAAAGCCTGCTGATAACGCTCATCGATCTGCCCTTTTCGGTTTCGCCTGTTGTTTCGGGCTTGATTTTTGTGCTGCTGTTCGGTGCGCAGGGTTTGCTCGGTCCGTGGCTGGCCGAACATGACCTCAAGATCATCTTTGCCGTCCCTGGTATCGTACTCGCGACCGTGTTCATTACCTTCCCGTTTGTCGCGCGCGAGCTCATTCCGCTGATGCAGGAACAGGGCAAGGATGACGAGGAGGCCGCGCTCTCGCTCGGGGCAAGCGGCTGGCAGACGTTCCGCCGAGTGACCCTGCCCAATATTCGTTGGGGCCTGCTCTACGGCGTCCTTCTCTGCAACGCCCGCGCAATGGGTGAGTTCGGCGCAGTGTCAGTGGTGTCGGGCAATATTCGCGGCCTCACCAACACCATGCCGCTCCATGTCGAAATCCTGTATAATGAATATGATTTTGTCGGGGCGTTTGCAGTGGCGTCTTTGTTGGCTGCGCTTGCGCTTGTAACTCTTGTTGCCAAGAGTGTGCTTGAAACGCGCTTCGATCTTGACGGTAAGGGGACAGGGCATTGATCGAAGTCAGCGCGATCACCAAAAGTTTCGGCACATACCCCGCTCTTCACGGCGTCGATCTATCAGTCGAGCCGGGGGAATTTATTGCGCTGCTCGGGCCATCTGGTTCGGGGAAGACGACGTTGCTGCGCATTATCGCAGGGCTGGAATTCCAGGACAGCGGTCAAGTGCTGTTCCACGGGCAGGACGTTTCAAACCTGAAAGTCGCAGACCGCCGCGTCGGGTTCGTTTTCCAGCATTATGCCTTGTTCAAGCATATGACAGTCGCCGAGAATATCGGCTTCGGGCTGTCGGTGCGCAAACGCAAGGATCGGCCGTCGAAAGCAGCAGTTGCCTCTCGCGCACAGGAACTGCTCTCGTTGGTACAACTTGATGAACTCGGCGCGCGCTATCCCGCGCAGCTGTCGGGCGGTCAACGTCAACGCGTAGCGCTTGCCCGGGCGCTGGCGATCGACCCGCAACTGTTGCTGCTCGACGAACCTTTTGGAGCGCTCGACGCGAAAGTGCGCAAGGATTTGCGCCGCTGGCTGCGGGGGTTGCATAAACAAGTCGGCTTGACGTCGATTTTTGTCACGCATGATCAAGAGGAGGCGCTCGAACTGGCCGACCGGGTCGTGGTTATGGATCGGGGGCGGATCGAACAGGTCGGAACACCCGAAGAAATCTATTCGCACCCGGCCACTCCTTTTGTGGCTGATTTTGTCGGCGAGAATAACCATTTTCCAACCGGCGGCTATGCCCGCCCTCATGAAATTGAGGTCGTGAACAACGGTGGTGAGCAGTTGCTGATCGACAATATCTTTCGCAAAGGCGGTTTCTGGCGCATCGAAGGGCGAATAGCCGGTAACGATCAGGTCATCGAAGTGGACCTTGACGACGAGCATCCTGCTCCAGCCAAGGGCGAAATCATCCAGATAAAAATAGCAAAATGATGTCCTCTTCCGGTTAGTCGACATTATCCCTCCCCTCGCCGCCAACCTATTGTCAATTAAATGGTAGAGTTATTGGTGGAGTGGCGGGACGTACACCGAGTCGACCGACAACGATCTTTTAGGAGAATTGTCATGGCTACCCAATTTGAGCAAAATGAAGCCCCGATAGTCATCGCCATTTTGGCAGGAATAGCTGCCGATCCGCGTCACTGGCTCAATATATGGGCACGAGATTCGGACGATATTGCCACCGTATCGGCCAGCCATGGCGAAGTCCCCAACCGCAACAACTGGGTCAATAATCTCAACCATGCGATCCAGCGGGTGAGCAGGCCCGTTATCCTAGTCGCCGAAGGTCTTGGTTGCCATGTTGCTGCTTGGTGGGCCGAGCTGGAGCGCCCGGCTTATCGCAAGCCAGTCATCGGGGCGCTGTTGGTATCACCGGTTGATAATTCCACTTTTACCTCGGGGAACGAAGCCTCCGGTCTGGTCCCCGGACCGATCGGCATCTTGCCTTTTCCCTCAACGATGGTGTGCGGGCGCGAGCTCGATGCCACGTCGCGGGCTCGAACCAAAAGGTTAAATTCCTTCTGGGGCAGCAAGCTGGTCGAGTCGGACTTTTTCGACCGGAACGGTATCATAACTTTTGACGGCGCTTGGGAAGAAGGAAAGGCTTTGCTCCAAAAGCTCGGACGCCAGGAGCCGGATGACGACGGGGAAGTCCAAAAGATTTCTAGCTACCGCGCAATCTTTGCTTCCTATCCAATCTAACACCAGCGCGATAGTCGATCTGCATGCTACGGAAAACCGCTCTGGTCATATGTCATGTCCCTGCTGAAGGACTGGCTGCCTTCCGCCAGCCGATCGAGGAGAGCGGCTATGTAATCAATCGCGTATTCGTGACTGATCCAGAATTTGCGACGGTTGATCTTCGCGATGCCGATTTGCTGGTCATGATGGGCGGCCCGATGGCGGTTTACGAAGCTGACCGCTATCCGTGGATCCAGTGCCAGCTGCGCCGCCTTTCCAAGCGGTTGGAGGCCGATCTACCAACACTGGGCGTCTGCTTCGGTGCGCAGATGATCGCTGCTGCACTGGGTTCGGACGTATATCCCGGCCCGTTCCAGGAAATCGGATTCCACGAAGTTGTTCCGAACATCGCGGGACGCAACTCATGGTTGCGGCATATCGAAAACACGCCGGTTCTGCACTGGCATAGCGATACCTTCGACTTACCCGAACATTGCGAACTGCTGGCCTCAAGCCATTATTACGAGAACCAGGCGTTCCGGCGTGGAAGCAATATATTGGGACTGCAATTTCATGCCGAGATGGGTCAGGATGCGCGTTTCTACCAGTGGCTCGACAATTGGCCGGATGACATCGAGGCGGCGGGAACATCGCGTGCCGATTTGCACAATGCGCACGAAAAATATGGCGCGCGAGCGGTCGTGGCAGGGCAGCGCATGATCGCGGACTGGCTTGACGGGCTTGATGCCCAAACCTTCAGTCGTACCGTACAATTTGCCAATCGTCGCATGACCCCGACGCACCCGCTGTCTGGCGCCACAATCTGATGGCGGAACAGCAAACGTCTGGTGCACCGGTGTCGATCGGTAAAAGTTTCGCCGCTCAGGTGCTGCTAGCCATCATCATTGGCCTCGCTGCCGGATTTGTCGCACGTTGGATCGGCCCGCTTCCTGACGGCTCGCCCAATGGATTGAGTGTGACGCTCGAAACCATCGGATCGGTGTTCGTGCAGCTTCTGAAAGCTTTGGTGCCGCCGTTGGTATTTACGGCTATCGTTGCCAGCATCGCCAATATCGGCGAATTGCGCAACGCCGCGCGGCTTGTCGGGCAAAGCCTGCTCTGGTTCGCGCTGACGGCCCTTATCGCCGTGGGCATCGGTATTTCCATCGGCCTGATCTTCCAACCAGGGGTAGGCGATGTTCCAAGCGTCGAGGCTATCGCAGCACCGGCAACGGTGGGTGGTTGGCTCGATTTCCTGAAAGGTCTGGTGCCAGCCAATTTCCTCGGGCTGACCGCTTCGACCAAAGTAACCGACGGTCAGGCATCCACCGCGCTTGGTTTCAACATTTTGCAGATCGTTGTGCTGGCGCTGGTCGTCGGTATCGCAGCGCTCAAAACCGGCAAGGCGGCCGAGCCGTTCCTCGCCCTCGTTCGTTCGACACTGGACATTGTTCGAACGATTTTGTGGTGGGTTATCCGCTTGACGCCCATCGGCACTGTTGGCCTGCTCGGTAACGCCGTCGCGCGCTATGGTTGGGAAACGCTTGCACAGCTCGGCAGCTTTGCAGGGTCCGTCTATCTCGGTCTGGCGATTGTGCTTTTCGTGGTTTATCCGCTGCTGCTGCTCGCTAACCGCCTGTCGCCGCTTCGCTTCTTCCGCACCGCGTGGCCTGCCATTCAGCTCGCTTTTGTCTCGCGATCATCGATCGGAACGCTGCCTGTTTCCGAAACTGTCACTGAGCGACTGGGCGTCCCGCGCAGCTATGCCGCATTTATCGTTCCGCTCGGTGCGACCACGAAGATGGACGGATGCGCGGCCATCTATCCGGCTATTGCGGCGATTTTCATTGCGCAATTTTACGGCGTGCCTTTGGGCGTCACCGATTATCTGCTGATTGCAGCCGTGTCGGTACTCGGCTCGGCTGCGACCGCCGGTCTGACCGGAGCACTGGTTATGCTCACGCTGACTCTGTCGACATTGGGATTGCCATTGGAGGGCGTCGGCTTGCTGCTCGCGGTCGATCCCATCCTCGACATGGGCCGCACTGCGGTCAATGTCGCAGGGCAAATGCTTGTCCCGACCATCGTTGCGAAGCGCGAAGGCATATTGGACGAACAGGTTTTTTCGTGCGGTGACCAAACCTCGGAGCAACTCGAACCTTCCCCGACCTGACATATAAGTTCGAAAGGCAAGAACATGCTCTCCCGTTTCATTTGCCCGCTACAATTGCGCGGCGCACTCATGATCGCTGCCGCAGCGATACTCGCCCAGCAGAGCTTCGCTGCCGACCCCGCCACGTCCGCAGAAGCCAAAGCAATTCACGAACGACTGCTCACAATCGACAGCCATATCGATTTCCCGACCACCGACCCTTCTTTGGTCTTGCGCAGCGGCACAAGTTCACAATTCGATCTCGAACAGGCGCGGAACGGCGGTCTCGACGGTGCGGCGCTGGCGGTGTTTGTGCCGCAAGATGATGACACAGCTGACAAACGCAACGCGGCAAAGGCCGCCGCCGAAGCGAAATACAAGATACTGCTCGATCTGGCCCGTCAAAGCGGCGGCAAAGCCGTAATCGTTCGTTCTCCGGACGAGTTTCGTGCGGCGGCAAAAGCGGGCCGGTTTGCTATCATCCCGAGCTTTCTCAATGCCTATTCCCTCGACAGCGTTGCCGACATCGATAGCTGGGCGGCGCGCGGGGTGCAGCTGTTCGGCCTCGTCCATGCAGGCCATAATGCCTTTACCGATAGTTCGCGTCCGGCTTTGCCGCGTGGTGACAAACCCGAATTGCACGGCGGGCTCTCGGCTTTGGGACGTGATGCCGTGGCACGGCTCAATGCGCTTGGTGTCGTGATCGACGTCTCGCAATTGAGCCAGAAAGCTTTTCGCGACACGCTGTCGCTGACCCGCGCGCCGGTGATCGCGAGCCACAGTTCGGTGGCGACGGTGGTCCCAAGCGTCCGCAACCTGACCGACGCCGAGCTCGATCTGATCAAGGCCAATGGGGGCGTAGTACAGGTCAACGCCTTTAGCGCCTATCTGCGCAAGGATGCGCCCGAAACGACAAGCGCGATTGCGGCTTTGCAAAAGGAATATGGTATCGATCCGGCCGGCAA
>CALRMO020000117.1:0-8127 GCA_943369235.1 Sphingomonas paucimobilis | reverse complement strand
CCGGTTGTGGTCCCTTCTTGAAATTATACGGAGGATCGCCAAGATTGCTGCCGAAGGCAATGACCTGTGGAGCCGGTTTAGGTCCGCCGTCGGTCGCGTCGGGATATTCGGGATCGCCGTTGAATTTATTCGGAGCGCCAAGATCGGGCGTTTCGACGATCAGGCCTTCATGCGCATGATCGGGCATGACGTTAATAGGCCCAAGCGTCGGGTGGCACAGGACCGGATGCGGTCGCCGGCGCCGGAATACGGGGCCAGATATGGTTTGCGTAGGCACCCATTGAATTGGTTGCACCGTCAAATCGCCCTGGTGAAAATTGTTATCGAGATCAAGAGGGCCGCCAGGCGCGCCTGCCTCATAAGCTGCGGAGGATGGCCGAAGCGTATCGATGCGGTCGGGCGTTCCGATTGGCGGCACGCCGTCGGCATTGGTCCAGCGACGCATGGTTCCAAGACGCGGGATCCGGCGGCACATCGACGCACCCAGAAAATCATGATCGCCAGTTCCGAACAAACCACCCTTGCGGACCTTCATCCAGCTATCGAGCTTTACAAGTTCCGCAGTGGATGCGGGCATTGCAAAGGCCTGATCGATAACCGAGTCTGGCCCGGCAAAATTGTTCGGCTTGAACCCGAAGCACCAGATTTGCTCATATTTGTCGATGATGTCATTGCCGCCATCGCTCATGTTGAAGCGAAAACCGACATATTTGGGCTGGGTTGGGCCAGGACTTGGCATGACCGCCGGTGTGTCCATATTGCGCAACGCGATGTCGACATTGAAGCGCATACAACCGACTTTTGCTCCGCGCAGCAACGCGATGACACTGGCTATGCCGAAATTGTTCGATGGCGAGGTTGAGATTTCCTCATCGACGACAATTAGAATATCGGGCGTTGACTTCAACCGCCAGGCGCGAAGCCAGTGCACCAGCCGACTTTGATAATATTGGTGGATCTCGATATTTTCGAGGAATTATTTCGGTTCTAACATAACAATTCTCCGTAACGAGGGTTTAAAAATACATTGAATTGCGACCCGTTCGTGAGCGTGTTCGAGGTCTGCGGCGCGCTTGATGATGCCCGCCGCAACTCTTTTGATTTTAGACGCTTCCGCCGAGCGACACGCCGTTGTTGAAGAAGGCATGCGCCTCTTCGCCAATAGCGAGCCCCAACGGCACACCGCCGATATTATCTGCGGCATTACGCGGCAGACCGTCGAAGCGCCAGTGAACGCCGAGATAGATCCGGCTGACCGAATTCTCCCAGACGGGACGTGCAAAATTGTGGAACGTGATCGGTACGCGTTGCCGCACCGAGCCATTGGAATCGACGCTGACGCCATCAAGCTCGTCCGAAACGAAAGTAAACGTTTCATTCGCGTTCGCTGGCGTGCCGCCCGTTTCTTCAGCCATGACCTCGGCCACCGTCATCGGCCCTGCGGCAGTGTCAAAGGCTAGTCGCATCGCCTGGAACATCGCGGCGCAAAAGGTCGCGTGCCCTGACGGATAAGCGGGGAATGGCGGCGTAAAGTTCGTAGGACCAGTGACATTGGTCTGCGGCGCGCCGTGCGGCGTCCAGAATGGATCACCCTCGGGAGCTGCCTCGGCACGAACGCCGACTACGGGACGCCACAGGTCATAAAGATATTTGTAATGCTATGCATCGATACCCGCATCGGCCATCGCGACGTTCAACTGTGCGAAGATTTCGGCGGTGCGGGCTACGCTCAGCATCCGGTCACCGACAATTTTTCGGGCAATCTGATTATAGAGACGCGGCGGGACGCCAAGGTTCATGACGCCATCATAGGCCCAATATACGCCCATACGTTCCTGATCGGCCGTCCGGCTCCGGCGATCGGCCGCGCCATAGTCGACGACTTCGTCGTAATCGGCCTTTTAACCGGCATCGGAGAGCAGGTTTGCAGATCCATGCCCTGGAAAAGCATCGAGCGGCTTGTGCGCATTGCCCGTGAACCGTTTCACATTACCCCAAGCAAGCCCGAGCTGCGGTTGGCCCGGCGCAAAAGGATCGGCGCAGTGTTGGCCATATACGGGCGAGATGACCTGCGGTGGTGTCAGCATGACATCTGAACCGTCATTGACCCGCGATGCCAGCAACGCGTTTGCAATTTCCTCGCCGTAATTGAACCGCGCATTATTGCCGCCATCGTAATTGTCGTCGATAAATGCAGCGTAGCGCGGGTATATTGCTTTCAGCGTCGTCACAGCCGCCCCGCCAACTATGTCGTCGACCACGCCACCAGGAGGTGCACCGACGGTATGCGGGATCGCTTTCTTGTTAAGATAGGCAGCGGCGGGAATGCCGTTTTTGAACGCTACCGCATCGTGGATCGCGAGATGGACAATTGCCATCGCCCGCGACGTGCGGATAGGACCGGGTTGCTGGCTGTTTGCATAGCCACGCGTGAAATCGCGGCGTGAACATTCGAGAAGGACGTTATTCCAGAATAATACAATATTCATGATAGGCTCCACTACGGAATTGGCGAAATAGCCGCGCATCCGTTAAATCACGCGCAGCGACCCGTGATCTGGAACAAGTAATTCCATATCTGATTATTTTAGTTGATTTGGACAAAGCCAGCTGAAAATGCACTCACAACGGCTTGTAGAGGCAAACTACGCTTACATCGAATTTACAAATAGGATGAATTCGCCACCGCAGTTGAAGCTAATTTCACTTCAACCGAATTACGGCACCGTTGAACGCTGAAATTCTGATTTTATGGTTTAAATCAGATTAACTTTATGATTTTTCTTATTTTTTTGACAACTGATGCGTCACCCGGCGGGCATCGCCAACTGACCCTCGGTCGACGTTACGAGATATTCAATCGGCTTGAACGAACCATTGTTCGACTGAAGCGCAGAGCAGGCCGTTAGGCCGATAATCAGGTCCATCTCCGCACGAAACACAATGCGCTGTCCGGGAAGGCTCAACGGCGGTTGCACCGAAATTTCACCGGTCTTGCCGTCGATCGCAACATGCATGAAGCAATTAAAGGCGATGGGGATATCGTCCGGCTCGATACCGAACGGCTTCAGCGCCTCAGCCAGGTTTCCGAAGCATCCCTGATGCGGATGTTCATCGCCATAAATGATACGAAACGTATCTTTTGAACACGGCGTCAAAAGAAAATCATGCCGTCCAACATCATCCTCGACGATGGTCAACATGATATTGCTTCGGTTGGAATATAAAGGATCGCCTGTTGTCAGAAATATCCGCGACGCATAATCGAGCGTCCGTCCCGACGAGATGACCTCGCGATGATCGGTCTGCGAATAGGCAACCAGATCGGCGACCTGCTCGCCGCGCGGATCGATAACCGTCAGCAGGTCGCCTTTGTTCAAGGTAAAGGCAACGCCCGAACGCGGGGCAATCTCATACTGGTTCATGCCGCATCACTTTTGCGCGAGAAAGGACACACCCAGCCATCTTCGACCTGCCGCCCGCTATATTGCCGCGCCGCAGATGCTTCGCCATGTTGCGCCAGCATCGGGTTCATAGTCCCGGCCAACTGTTCATCCCGCTTCATGATAGTCGCCCGCAGCGGGTCGTAGCGCCCCTCGGCCCGCAACCGTTCGAACTGATCGTGCAGGTTAAACACCATCACGGGGTAATCGAACCGGCGCGCCGGGCGGCTGGCGTTGGGGTGAAGTCCGACGATGAAAAACGCTTCGCCCGCAAAACTTACCGCAAAATGGGGGTCTTTTGGGTCGGTGCTGATCCGGGGATCTACCGGCTGGCCAAGCCATTCATCCTTGTCACTCAGCGATTGCAAGCGATCCCAAACGGCCCGTTCGAAGCGGCGTTCGGTCAATCCGGGCGACGTGCGGAAAATCACGACAAGCGTCTGAAACAGGTCCGGTTGCTCGCGATAATGCCGCGCCAGCGCGCTCACATGCGGAAGGATGCGCAGATCGTCCCATGCCGAACAGATATCGTCAGCAATCACGAAATGCATCTGGCCTTTGTTCAGAGCTGATTTTGCTCCAACACATGGAAAAGCCGCATCGCGGACAAATTCCTCGAATTTTTCGGTTATGTCGCGGTCACGCGCAACATCCATCATCAACATCTATTATCTTCCCCGCCGACCACAGCGGATCGACTGTCTATTTTGAAATTTGCGTCAAAAAATGATTGCAACTGCGACAAGCAGCAAAATCAATCCACCAACGCTGATACCAACGGTTCGTCCCATGGCTTTTCTCCTGATTGGAGCATGGGTAACGTATCCGCGCCGTCTAGGTTCCGAATTACGCGAGAAGCCGGGGCGGAACCGTTCGGTTGACAACTTCGCGCAAGGCAAAGGCCGTTTCGATCCGTGCGACCCTGGGCAGCCGGGCAATCTCCTGGCGGTGAATCATCTCATAATCCTCGATAGATGCGGCCTGCACGACCAGCAGATAGTCGTTTCGGCCCGACATAAGATGGCAACGGATAATGGACGGGCTTTCGCTGACCGCAGCTTCAAACGCTGCCATCGTCTCCTCGCTCTGGCTGTCGAGCGTAATTGTGACCATGACGGTCGCCCCCATTCCAAGCTTGCGCAAATTTACATCGGCGCGATAGCCGCGCAATATCCCTGCGTCCTCAAGCGATTTCTGACGCCGGGCTGCCGCGCTTGGCGACAGACCGGCGGCCTCGCCCAATTCTTGCTGTGTCGCGCGCCCGTTAGCCACCAAAGCACGCAAAACCTTGCGGTCCGTCCGATCCAATTGCATAATTTCAGCGCCCTTTACCGATATGACGCTCAATATGTGCATTACTTCCTATAATCTGTCCAATCTTTGCTCAGTATCCGAACAAATAGCCTGCTATTTCGTTGGTAAGCATAACAGGAGAAGAATGATGCGCGTCGGTGTCCCAAGCGAAATCAAGGTTCATGAATACAGGGTCGGCCTCACGCCGGGAGCAGTGCGCGAATATAGAGCGCGCGGGCATCAGGTTGTCGTTCAGTCGGGCGCGGGCGCGGGCATCATGGCGACCGATGATGCCTATCGTTCGGCTGGCGCAGAAATCGCCGCGACCGCTGCGGAAATTTTCTCGGGTTGCGACATGATCGTAAAGGTAAAAGAGCCGCAGCCTGCCGAATGGGTCCAGCTTCGCCCCGGTCAGTTGCTTTTCACCTATCTCCACCTCGCACCGGACCCCGAACAGGCCAAAGGCCTGATCGCGAGCGGCTGCACGGCAATTGCCTATGAAACGGTGACCGACGACAAGGGCACCCTGCCCCTGCTCGCGCCGATGAGCGAAGTTGCGGGTCGCCTCGCCATCGAAGCCGCCGGTGAAGCCATGCGCCGCAGCGAAGGCGGAGCCGGCATCTTGCTCGGCGGCGTTCCAGGCGTTCCGGCTGGCCGGGTCTGTGTTATCGGTGGCGGTGTTGTCGGCACCCATGCCGCGCGCATGGCCGTTGGACTTGGCGCTGAAGTCACTATCGTCGACCGTTCGATTCCCCGCCTGCGCGAACTCGACGAGTTGTTTCAGGGCCGTGTGCGCACGCGCTATTCAACGCTTGAAACCATTGACCATGAAATCAGCATCGCCAATGCGGTGATCGGTGCGGTGCTTATTCCAGGCGCGAGCGCGCCCAAGCTTGTGACCCGCGATATGCTTAAGCACATGAAGCCCGGCTCGGTACTCGTCGACGTTGCCATCGATCAGGGCGGCTGCTTCGAAACATCGAAGCCGACGACGCATTCCGAACCGACCTATGTGGTCGACGGCATTATCCATTATTGCGTCGCCAACATGCCCGGCGCGGTTCCCCAAACAAGCGCAGCCGCACTCAACAACGCAACCTTACCTTATGGCTTGGCGCTTGCCGACAGAGGAGTCGAGGCGCTGCATTCGCTGTCGGAAACGGGCCGAGGGCTGCTCGCCGGGTTGAATATCCACAAGGGCAAGGTCACGAGCAAGGCTGTCGCCGAAAGCCTCGGCATGGAGTTTGTGGCACCCGAAACCGCGCTCGCGGCGTGACTTGAGCGCAAAGCAGTGCTAACCGCCCCTCATGGGAAAAGAGGGGCGGATAACAGCGCATCAGATCGCAGCAATGCTGGGGGTTTCGCAGCCCACGGTATCGCGCGCTTTGCGTGGTGACAAAAAGGTCAACGAAGACACGCGTGCGCGGATCGTAAAGCTAGCCAACGAACTCAATTATTCGGTCGACCACAACGCGCTGCGTCTCCGCACGCAGCAGACCTACTCGATTGCGCTCGTTATCCTGTGCCGCAAGGGCGAGAACAAGGCGAACATTAACCCGTTCTATCTGTCGCTCCTCGGCTGCATCGCGGCTTCGGCGTCCGAACGCGGCTACAATCTTATCGTATCGTTTCAGGATTCGCCAGCCAACTTCTTCGCCAACTACACCGGCAGCCGACAGGCCGACGGCCTCATCGTCATCGGCAGCGGACAGAATGTCGAAGGCTGGCAGTTTTTTGGCGACTTTGCGAAACACAAGACGCCGATGATCTGCTGGGGCGCGAGCAAGCAGGACCTGATTTCGATCAAGAGCGACAATGTGCAAGGATCGCGCCTCGCCATCGACCATCTGCGCGCCAAGGGCTGCCGCAATATCGCCTATATCGGCCCGACGACAAGCGAGCAGCCGCAGTTTCAGGATCGTATCAACACCTATATGGCAGCGATGCACGAAAGCGGGCTTGCCCCGATCTGCCCTGCCCTGCCCGAGAACGCCGTGCGCGAGGAACAGGGCTATGAGGCGGTGAGCGCGTTGATACGCGACGGCGTTCCCTTTGATGGCCTGTTTTGCGCCAACGATTTCATCGCGCTTGGTGCCATCCGTGCGCTCGATGAAAACAGCATAGCCGTCGGCAAGGATGTCCGCGTCATCGGCTTCGACGGCATCGCCACTGGCGGCTTCGCCCAGCCTCCGCTGACGACGATAGAACAGGATTACTACCGCGCCGGCGAAATGCTCGTCGAAGCACTGCTCGCGATTTTGAAAGGCGAAGAGCCTAACGTAGCGCCAGTCCCGGTAAGATTGCTCGTGCGGGCAAGCGCGTAATTGGTGGACAGGACTCGCGTGCACGGACGATGAGCTTGACTGCCCCCCGCCGGAGAGGCGCGTCAGTTCGCGCCTGATGATGCATTAATCAAGCCAGGGCTGCTCACATTAATGCGCAGCTCTCGAATTGACGCAAAAAAACATGGATGGCTTTGCGCATGGAACTGCGCCCTGATTAAATTGTTCGGTGGTCCTAAAGGAGATTACCGTTGATGGCTCAAAAAGGTGCAGGGGGAAATCCCGGTGCAATCACCAAAAAAGGCGGCGACGGAGCCGTTGGCAGCACAGGTACGGGGCGTGGCGGAGGCAACAATGCGCGCGGCAAATCATCCGCCTCTTCAAAGAAATCGCCCGACAAAAGCGGTGATAAATCGGGCCAAGCCGGAAAACGTAGCTGATTATGACAAATGTGCCGCCCAAATCGCGGGAGCACAGGAGCGTTCGGTTCCAGGATAGGGTATTTGCTCGCGAAGTTTATCGTTGAATATGCCATCCACGCGTAGGCTGAACGACAGAGTCTCGCTCGCGTCTGCCCCGTGGAACTGGTTTACGCTGTCGAACCACGCCGAATGCGATTTCACATACGCTTTCGTGCCCGTGTCGGGATCGAGCATATAAAAGCGCTTGTTAAACCTGGTCCGCATCCAGATAAATTCATGACATAAGTCGGCGTGGATATGGTCGCGATGCGCGGGCACCTGATTTCCGCCAGTGTCATACATAATAAGGATACGTGCGGTCGAAGCAAAGGGAAGCGTTTCGACAAACTCCATCAGCGGAGCGAATTCTTCAGCCGCAGGCGTTGGTTGCCACAGCTCTGGCTTGTCGAGGTCGAGATAATCATAGGGAGTACCCGGAATGGTCCGAGACAACCAGATTTCACGAACGCCGGGAGCATTTGGCGCATCTGGTTCAAGCGGGTGCTGATTAAGGAAGAAACTGTCCGAACCGCTGGCGATATGATGCGCAATGCGCTCGGCGATGAATTCATCGAGCGACAGCAGATGATCGACGTTGATGAACGGATCGAAATCGACATAGGATGGGTAAGCGGCCTTCACTGCACT
>CALRMO020000116.1:0-8176 GCA_943369235.1 Sphingomonas paucimobilis | reverse complement strand
CGGGCTTTCATCATCGGCATCGCTTGAGGTTGCCATCGGAAAAGCCATGCTTGCGCTCGCCGGGACCGAGATCGACCGCACGAGGCTGGCGCAAATCGCGCAAGCTGCCGAATGTGATTTCGTGGGCACAAAATGCGGCATCATGGATCAGCTTATCTCGGCTCAAGGGAAGGCGGGAAATGCCCTGCTCATCGATTGCCGTTCGCTTGAACTGACCGATGCGCCGGTGCCCGATGATGTCGCCATCATGATCGTGCACAGCGGCGTCACACGCGGATTGGTGGAGGGTCATTATAATGAGCGCAGACGCCAGTGCGAAACTGCGGCCCAAGCGATGGGGGTGGCGGCATTGCGCGATGCCGACCTCGAATTGCTCACCGCCGCTGAACTCGATCCGGTCACGACCGCCCGCGCCCGGCATGTTATCACCGAGAACCAACGCACGCTCGATGCGGCGGCGGCGCTTGCAACATCGGACCTTACAGAACTCGGCCGACTTATGGCCGAAAGCCATGCCTCGATGCGCGATGATTTTGCCATCACCGTCCCTGCCATCGACGAACTGGTTGCGGTGCTTCAATCCGCTATCGGCGAAGAAGGCGGCGCGCGGATGACTGGCGGCGGTTTCGGCGGAGCATGTGTCGGAATTCTTCGTTCGGCTCGCGTTGCTGAAGTGCGCATGGCGGTGGAGTCCAAATACCGAACGCCCGATGGCAAAACGCCGATGATCATGATCGAGAGGCCGGGGTCGGGCGTTTCCCTTCTGTGACACAATCGCGGCTGCAGAAGATCATCCGCGAACCTTTGGTCCATTTCCTTGTTGCAGGCGCGGCGTTATTTTTACTCATGGACCAATTCGGTGCAGATGACAGCGATAGCCGCCGCATCACAATCGATGGAGCAAAGGTCGCAAGCCTTGCAGAACAGTGGCAGCAGACATGGCGCCGACCGCCTTCGTCCGCCGAACTGGACAGCCTGATCCGCGATTATATCAAGGAAGAGATATATTATCGCGAAGCGATACGGCTCGGTCTCGATGCAGAAGACCCCGTCATCCGGCGGCGATTGCGAACCAAAATGGAGTTTCTGGAAACCGCTCAAGCCGAGAATATCCCACCAACCGAAGCTGACCTGCGCCGCTTTTACGAAGCCCAAAAGGAGCGTTATGCGCAGGCGCCTATATATAGTTTCGAACAGAGATATCTGGGTGGAGACGTCAACGCGGCCGAGATGGCAGTTGGCGCTCTGAAGGCAGGAAAGCAGGTCGAAGTCGCACCGCTTGACGTGCCCGCTGTCATGAACGCCGCAACATCCGAAGGCATCTCACGTATTTATGGCGATGACTTCACGCAAAGCCTACGCGACCTTCCCATCGGAAGTTGGGCTGGACCCGTGCGCTCGGGTTTCGGCTGGCATGTCGTGCGGGTTAGCCGGGTAACTGCTACACGCATTCCGCCCCTCGAAAAGGTCAGGCAAGATGTCAGCAACGACTGGCGGGCGCAAACCCGTTCAGGGCGTGAGGCCAATGCTTATAATGCTTTGCTCGATGGCTATGATATCCGGATAGAGCGTCCGTGATATTGCGTTTGCTTTTTGTTTTGTTCAGTCTGATGTACCTCGCGGACGCCGCACAGGCCGACGACTTGCGCCCGGGCTATCTGGAGATCAGGGAAACCGCATCCGCAGCGCCTGCAGGATTTTCTTATGCCATAACGTGGAAGGCACCCATCGGTCCCGGGCTGGCCGAGCGAGTTGCGCCGGGGTTTCCTGACGACTGTACCATTTCATCCGCGCCCAAACGCACCATCGACGCCCAAGCACTGCTTGCGCGCTGGACCTTGAGCTGCAGCAGGTCGCTTGCCGGACGAACGGTCCGCCTTTTTGGCATCGAAAACACATCGGGTGACGCGCTCATGCGCTATCAGGCGCTTGATGGAGAAACGCAGGCGGCTCGTCTGACCCCGGCCGAGCAGGCGACCACCATCGCCGCCAAGCCGGGTCGCTGGCAGGTGGCGCAGACCTATTTCGTTACAGGCATTGAACACATTCTGACGGGTTACGATCATTTGCTATTCGTGCTCAGCCTAGTTCTGTTGCTGAACGGTGCGTGGCGCGTAGCAGCTACTGTCACCGCCTTCACAATCGCGCATTCGTTTACGCTGGTTGCGACGACCTTGAACCTCGTCAGCCTGCCGCGAGCACCCGTCGAGGCGGCGATTGCCCTTTCCATCGTCTTTCTCGCGGTTGAAATCGTCAAGCGCGACCCAGGAACGCAGCGCCTGTCCGAACGGATCCCCTGGATTGTCGCCTTCCTTTTCGGATTGCTCCACGGCTTTGGCTTTGCAGGCGCGCTAGCAGAAATTGGCCTGCCACAAGGCGAGGTTCCGGTCGCGTTGCTGACGTTCAACCTGGGCGTAGAGACGGGTCAGCTGATTATCGTGGGGACCGCCATCGCAGCATTGTCCGCGTTAAAGAGATTAAAGGCACAATGGCTTAGGCCGGCGGAAACCGTCGCTGCCTATGCGATCGGAGCTGTGTCCGCCATGTGGCTGGTCGAACGCGTCATAAGATAAGGCAAATCGTGCCCAGCTCGAAACTGGTGCCGCCTATAGGATTCGAACCTACGACCCCCGCATTACGAATGCGATGCTCTACCAACTGAGCTAAGGCGGCTTCTGGCTATACGGCCAAGGCGGCCCGCATAACGACCTGAGCGCGCGAATTCAAGCCACCATTGCGCAGGAAAATACCCCGACGGAACATCGCCGGGGTATTATATCCATCGGGAGCGACCCGAGGTTCCAGTTTTAACGCAGCAGGTTCAATACGCCCTGCTGACTCTGGTTCGCCTGCGCCAGCATCGCGGTCGAAGCCTGGCTCAATATTTGCGCCGAAGCCAGCTTCGTCGATTCTGCCGAGAAGTCGGCATCTTCGATTCGCGATTTCGATTCGGTCAAATTGGTGGCAGTCGATGTCAGATTGTTGACGGTAGCATCCAAGCGGTTCTGCACTGCACCGATGTTGGCGCGCTGCGTTGCGACAGTGTCGATTGCCGTATCCAGAAGGTTAAGCGCGGTGCTCGCACCCGCCGATGTGGACAGGTCCAGGGCGCCGATGCCAAGACCGGTTGCGGTCATTGCGACGAGTGCGATATCGACGGTTTCGCCGCTTTCCACGCCAGTCTGAATGCTGATTGTCTTTGCTGCATCAATCAGGACGGTCCCGTTAAAGTCGGTGCGCGACGTGATGTCGCCGATTTGAGCTGTCAAAGCGGTTGCTTCGGCGGCGATAGCTGTACGGTCGGATGCCGCAGACGTGCCGTTGGCTGACTGCACGGCGAGTTCACGCATACGGACCAGGATGTTCGAAATTTCGCCCATCGCGCCTTCAGCGGTCTGCGCGAGCGAAATGCCGTCATTTGCGTTACGCACAGCTTGATTGAGGCCGCGAACCTTGGCGTCCATTCGTGTGGCGATGGCGAGGCCTGCGGCATCGTCTTTCGCAGCATTGATGCGCTTGCCACTCGACAGGCGCTCCATGGCCTGACCGAGGGAGTTGTTTGCCATATCGACCAGAGCGGTGCCCTTTTATCATCGGAGCAAGCCAGCGCCGATGACCGGATGTTCCAGCTGCAATTGCAAATGGAGGACCGGTATCGTCAGGCAGTCGTCGCCTTGCTTACCCCGATCGCTGGTCAGGGTAATTTCTCGGTCGAGGTTCATGCCGACGTCGATGCCAGCGAAAGCCAGTCCAGTGTTGTCGAGCTCGACCGCCAGGCGAACGACTTGCTCGATATCTTGGTCAACGGCACGTTGGTCGCAAAGGGCGAGATCGTCGAAGTCAACAGCCGATATGGTATCCGCGTCGTCGATGTCGTTGCCGCCGATCGCCGCCTCGCCGGACTGGAGCGCCGGTCATGATCGTCGATTATTTGTTGCGCCTCTTTCTGATCGTGCCGCTGATCGGCGGCCTCGCATGGGGTTCGCTGTGGTTGTGGAAACGGGTTCAGTTGGGCCTCCCTGTAAAGCCCGAAACCAATCGCCCGGTTCGCATCCTCGATGCCATCACGCTTGGAACCAACGGCAAATTGCTGGTCGTTGAATTCGGCGGCGATATGCTGCTGATCGGCGTGTCGCGTAATGGAATCCAGAGGATCGCAGCGAGCGGTGAAGGAGCCATTGATGCGTAAGCTTCTCATTATTGGCATCGCCGCGCTAGCCATTATGTCGAGTGCTCCCGCCTTCGCCGCGCCAGCCGGCCTTGGACTTGAGAAAGCCTTGGAAACCGTCGCGGGCGACGGGCGGCCCTTGTCGCTGTCGTTGCAGATATTGCTACTGATGGGCTTGCTAACCGTACTGCCATCGCTGATCCTGATGATGACCAGTTTCACGCGCATCATCATTGTGTTGTCGATACTGCGGCAAGCACTCGGGCTTCAACAGACTCCCCCTAATCAGGTGCTGGTGGGACTGTCGCTCTTCCTGAGCATTTTCGTGATGCAACCTGTTTTTACGACGATCAACACACACGCACTCGAACCATATGGCCGCGACGAGGTCACGTTTGAGCAGGCCATTTCAACCTCGGCAACCGCGATGCATGGTTTCATGATCAAGCAAACGCGCAAGACCGACCTTGCTTTGTTCAGCGACATTGCAAAGGCAGGCAAGTTTGCGAGACCGGCGGATGTCCCGTTCTCTATTCTACTGCCCGCGTTCGTTACCAGCGAATTGAAAACCGCATTTCAGATTGGCTTCATGATATTTCTGCCTTTCCTCATCATCGATCTGATTGTCGCATCGGCGCTGATGTCATTAGGAATGGTAATGTTGTCGCCGACGATCATCTCGATGCCTTTCAAGCTTCTGCTATTCGTACTTGTCGACGGCTGGGCGCTGACGATGGGTTCGCTTGCCAGCTCATTCGTAAGCTAGACCGATGGATCAGGATTATTTTATCGGCGTGGCGCAGCAGGCGCTTTGGATATTGGCGCTGGGTTCTGCCCCGATACTTATCCCCGCCCTAGTCGCTGGTGTCCTGCTCGGAATGGTGCAGGCAGCGACCTCGATCAACGAACAGACTTTGAGCTTCGTGCCAAAATTGATTGTCGTTGCCGTGGCGCTCGCGATTTTTGGCTCCACCATAATCATGTTGCTTGCCGATTTTACCAAAGATATCTTCGCGCAAATTCCGCTGCTGGTGCGATGATTCCCACAGGTCTCGAAAACGTCGAACAGCAATTGCTGGTCTGGATGTTGGCGATGATCAGGCCTGGCGCGGCGTTTCTGGCGGCGCCGATGTTTGGGGCAGGCGCAGTTCCGGTGCAGCTACGGCTCGTTCTCGCACTCGCAGTTGGTATTCCGTCAGCAGCGGCCGTGAATATGGCGTTGCCTGCTGCGGGCCTGGTATCGATCCCCGGTTTTCTGATGATCCTCGCCGAGGTAATAACCGGGCTTGCCCTTGGCTTTGTTATCCAGATTGGCTTTGCGTCAGCCCTGGTCGCGGGCGAGGCGATCAGTAACGCGATGGGCCTGGGCTTTGCCTCAATGGCAGATCCGACAATCGGACAGGCGAGCCCCGCAATTGGGCAGTTCCTGTCGATGCTCGCGATGTTCCTGTTCCTAGCGGCTGACGGACATCTCGCGCTGGTTTCGATCATTGCCGAAAGTTACCGCGCGCTGCCACCAGGCCAAGCGTGGCTCTCATTCTCGGCAATCGGCGGTGTTGTCAAATTCGGTAGCCTTGCCTTTTCGGCTGGACTGTCAATTGCCCTCCCCGTTGGATTTGCGCTTGTGCTCGTCCAGATTATCATGGCGATGATCGCGCGTTCGGCACCGACGCTCAACCTGTTTGCCGTGGGAATGCCTGCCGCATTAATGGCAGGCATAGTGCTTCTCGGGCTGGCAACGCCGCTGATGGCTGATGGCATCGCGCATGGCCTGCGGCTCGCGCTGGAGCAGGCGCAAGCGTTAGGCGGCGGCCGTGGCTGATGCTCCCGACAAAGATCAGCAAACCGAAGCGCCCTCGCAAAAGCGCAAGCTGGATGCTGCAAAAGACGGAGATGTGCTTTCGTCCAAAGAACTTGCAACGGCAATAATGATGCTTGCCGGGGCATTGTGGTTATTCACCGCGGGGGGATGGTTGTTCGGCGCTGCAAAGGATTTGATCAAAAGCGGACTGTCGCTTGATCTGTCAAACCCGGATAGGTTCGAGCCGCTTGATGCGCTGTCTGCGCCGCTTGCCGAATTGGCCCCGCCTTTTTTCGGTTTGCTGTTGATAACGATCCTGGCTGCGCTCACTTCTCCGGCGATGCTCGGTTCGCTTGGCATGCACAGCAAGTCGATGGCATTCAAAGCCAGCCGGATCAACCCGCTGGCAGGCATCAAGCGTATCTTCGGCGTACAGGGTCTGATCGAACTTATAAAGGCGACTGCAAAAGTCATTGCGCTGGGATACGCTGGATACTGGATTATGGCCGACCGGATGGCTTTACTGCCCGGACTCGCGGCTACCAACCCCGAAGCCGCCGCCGCAATTATCGGCGACGGCGTGTTGACGACCGTTATCGTCCTGACGGTCGGCCTTGCCCTTATTGCCGGCATCGACGTGCCGGTGCAGTGGCTGCGGCGCAACCAGCGGCTGCGAATGACCAAACAGCAAGTGAAGGAAGAATCACGGCAGAATGATGGTGCGCCGGAATTGAAGCAGGCCATCCGCTCGCGTCAGCAGGAGGTGCTGATGTCGTCGGCGCGCAAAGGTATGGCTGACGCAAATGTCGTTCTTACCAATCCAACCCATTTCGCCGTTGCCTTGCGCTATCGGCCTGGTCTGGACGCAGCGCCGTTCGTCGTCGCACGTGGGCGCGGCGATGTTGCCCAGGCGATTAGAGTATTGGCAACGGAAAATAATGTGCCAACGCTTGAGTATCCACAGCTCACGCGGGCGATCTACTTCAGCACCCGCACTGGCAGGCCGGTGTCCGAAGACCTGTATATCGCGGTCGCAGCCATTTTGGCTTTCGTCTTCAGACTGGAAAATGCGCTCGGTAGCGAGATGTTTAAACCGGTTGTCGATGTCCCGCCAGCAAAGCGGTTCGGTCCGGATGGTCGCCGCTCGGCCTAAAGCCCGCACGTCTGCCGCCGTATGGAACAGCGAAGGATATGATATGCTCTCATCAATCGCAAATAATCTGGGCTTTGGGTCTGGCATCGACGTCGCCGGACTTGTGTCCGATCTCGCGGCAGCTTCGCGTACACCAAAGGTCCAGCGTTTCGACGCGCTCGCCCGCGCGAACCAGGTCAAGATCAGCAGTCTGGCACAGGCTCGAAGCGACCTCGACAGCTTTGCAGATTCGCTGACTGATCTCACGACAGGCGGTAGTTTGCGAAGCCGACCCGTCACCTCGGATGACAGGGCAATCTCCGTTACTTCAAATCCCGGTATGTTGCTCGGTAGCTATACAGGCGAGATTGTCGTGAATAGCCTGGCGCGCGCACAAATGGTTTATTCGGGCTATGTTGCATCGGCCACCAATGCCATCGGGCGAGGCGCAATGACGCTGACTGTAGGAACCAACAGCTTCACCGTTACCGTTGATGCAACACATGATAGCCTCGATGGTCTCGCTTCCGCAATCAACGCTACTGGCAGCGGCGTTCGGGCCAGCGTTATCAATGACGCCGGAAGTTTCCGGTTGGTGCTCAAAGGCGAAAGCGGGGCTGCAAAGGCGTTCACGTTGACGGCGGATGCAGGGTCCGACCCCGGCCTTGGGCAGTTTACAAGCGGCGCATTAACCGTCGGCCAAACGGCAAGCGACGCCGCATTTACCGTCGATGGGGTCGCCTATGCCCGGGCGAGCAACAGCTTCAGCGATGTCGTCACGGGCATGACCATTTCGCTCAAGAAAGCCGATCCCCTCGCGACGATCGCAATCAGTTCCACCCGTCCAACCGAAGTTCTCAAACAAACACTGACCGATTTCGTCTCTGTGTTCAATACGCTAAAGAAAGATGTAGCAGCGGCCCGGCTCGCCAATAATGGCAACCCGGCATTGCGCGCATTTGAACGCCAGTTAAGTAGCTTTATTGCTAAGCCACTCACCGGTGATACCACAATCCGTTCATTGTCCGATATCGGCATCTTTTCAAATCGCGATGGCACAGTGTCGTTGAACAGC
>CALRMO020000115.1:0-8205 GCA_943369235.1 Sphingomonas paucimobilis | reverse complement strand
TGCTGATCGGGTTCGATTTCAGCTTTGCCCCGCCGCTGGTCGAACGCGGCAGCTATTTTCCCGGCGACGATGTGCCAATGGCTGCCAAAGCCTTCTGGGCTTATGTCGATGCGCTGTGCGATGACGTAGACCTCGGCGCTGCATCGCTCCTCGAGCAACACCACCGCCGCCATTTCTATTTCGGCCTGGCCGATGGCGTGAAGGCCGATTTCCTGCACTGGCGGCAGTGCGAGATCCTCAACAAGAACAGCAGTGGCAAGACCTCGACCGTGTTCGACGCAATCGGCGCGTCGCAGGTGGCGAAGGCAAGCTTTGCAGGAATGCGCCTGTTGAATGCCCTCGCCTCCCATATGGCAATTTGGCCCTTCGACGATTTGCCCGACCACGGCCCCGTAGTCGTCGAAATCTACACCACAATCGCCGCCCGTGCCGCCGGTGTCGCCAAGGGACGAAGCAAAATCCGTGATGCCGACGGGCTTGACCGGGCTTTGGCAGCACTTGGCAGCGATACGCACACGCCACTCGATCGCTACACCGACCACGCGACCGACGCTATCGTCACCGCCGCGTGGCTGCGCTCTGTCGCCCATCAGCCCTGTTTATGGTCTCCGCCGACATTAAATTCGCAAATTGCATCAACTGAGGGCTGGACCTTTGGCATAATTTGACGCTATGGGCGCAGCCGAAGTGCCGGCTTAGCTCAGTTGGTAGAGCACCTGATTTGTAATCAGGGGGTCACGAGTTCGAACCTTGTAGCCGGCACCATTTTCCCAAATCAGCGCGCCTTGCGACATCTGTCCGAGCAAAAGCGTACATTGTCCCAATCCTTCGCCCATTTTTTGCGCCATGCAAATGGCCGGTTGCAGGCCGCGCAAACCTTCGACGGCAGGTTGGATTTCTTTACCATTTTTCCCATTATGAGCTGAGCTACGCGATCTTAATTGCAAACGATAGCGTATCATTTTTATCGCACGTTGAACTTAATTGACTGGTTGATAAGTAACCAATTGCTGCGCAGCTTTTGTAACGTTATTACTCCATAATGCCTTTCGGCGGCTCAGTGGGATGCTGGGGGCAACAAAAAACATTTCATCCCCAAGAAAACCCGGAAAACCGGGATTCGGAGTTCAACAGGAGAGTGTCTATGAAATCGGGAAATCATGTTTTGAAGGCGGCCATGCTGTCGACTATCAGCATCGCATCAATGGGCCTGGGGTCGATTGCGTACGCGCAGGATGAATCGCCGCAGGCCGAAGAAGCCGCAGACGACAATGTCATCATCGTTACCGCCACCAAGCGCGAACAGACATTGCAGGATGTGCCCATCTCGGTTTCCGTAACAAGCGCTGAGACTATCGAGCGCGCTCAGGTGCGCGACCTGATCGATCTTCAGACCTTGGTCCCCTCCCTCAAAGTCGGGCAATTGCAAAGCTCGGCCAATACTAACTTCATTATTCGCGGCTTCGGCAATGGTGCCAATAACGCAGGTATTGAGCCATCCGTCGGTGTGTTTATCGACGGCGTATATCGCTCGCGTTCGGCTGCTCAAATAGGCGATCTCGCCAATATACAGCGGGTCGAGGTTTTGCGTGGCCCACAATCCACTTTGTTTGGCAAGAATGCATCGGCTGGCATCATCAGCATCGTAACGAAAGCGCCGCAATTTGAATTCGGCGGCGGCGCCGAGCTGTCCTACGGCAATTATGACGCGATTGTCGCGCGCGCCAATGTGACCGGGCCGATTGGCGATGGCGTCGCTTTTGCGCTTGAGGGTAACTACAACAAGCGTGACGGCTATATCGATGTCGTCAATCTTGGAACAAAGTCGAATGACCGCAACAGATGGGGCGTCCGAGGTCAGCTTCTGATTGAGCCAAGCGATTCGCTAAAAGTCCGGCTTATTGCTGATTATGACAAAATCGACGAAATTTGCTGTGGCGTTGCAAACTTGGTGAACGGTCCGACCGGTGCGATTGTCAATGCCCTTGCAGGCGGTACCGGCGTGATCCCCAACCGGCCGTTTTCTTACGATGTTTACCAGAATTTTGAATCGATCAACAAGATCAAGAATTACGGCGCGTCCGGTCAGATCGATCTTGATTTATCCGATAGCCTTTCGCTGACCAGTATTAGCGCGTATCGGGTGGTGCGGTCGAATACAAATCAGGATTCCGACTTTAGCGGTGCCGATTTAATCGGTAACAATGCAAATTTGACGAAGATCAAGACCTTTACGCAAGAGTTGCGGCTGGCCAGCGATTTTGACGGCCCGCTGAACTTCCTGATTGGCGGCTTTTTCTTCGATGAGAAGATCGATATCGCGGCGAACCTTACCTACGGTCAAGATTTCCGTAATTATGCCGCAGCGCTGATCCGCCCCGACCTTTTTGCACTAGGTGTTCCCGGCAATGTTGTAGTCGGCGGTCTTGAAGCCCAGCTTGCTCCATTTGGAGTACAGCCAAATTCATTATTCATCGAAGGCCAGGGCCGGTTCGAGAATTACGACTATAAAAACCGGTCTTTTTCAGCGTTCGGCACGGTCGACTTTGAGCTTACAGATCGGCTGACGCTGACTGCCGGCCTTAATTACACTGACGACCGCAAGCGTGTCACTACAAACAACACCAGCACCGACGTGTTTTCACGACTTGACCTGTCGGCCATCGGGTTTGCCGGATCTCTCGCCAGCTTTGGTGTTAACCCGGCCGATCCCGCAGCCATTGGTGCCTTCGCAACCGCCAACCCGGCAATATTCGGCGCGATCGTGAATTCAGTGCGAACCAATTGTGGAACGGCGGCCAACACGACCGCTTGTAATCCTCTACTTGGACTTCGTGCACTGCAATTCCTGCCGCAGTTCCTGAATTTCCCCAATGTGGTTGAAAGCGGTAAAACGCACGACACCGATTTGTCGTACACGGTTCGCGCTGCCTATAAATTCAGCGATAATATCAGTGCCTACGCAACATATGCTACTGGCTTCAAGGCAACGTCATTCAACCTGTCGACTGACAGCAGGCCTTTTCCATCAGACTTCATTCCGGGATCCCCCGTCACCGGGCCCGCGTCGTCGCCAATCAGAACTGCGGGACTGGCGCTACCCAATCTGACTGCGGGTACGCGATATGCAGGACCCGAGGATGCAGTAGTCTACGAAATAGGTGTAAAAGGCGGCTGGGAAGGTTTCGGCTTTAACCTGGCCATATTCAAACAAACACTGAAGGGCTTCCAAAGCAACGTGTTCACCGGCACCGGCTTCGTTCTCGGCAACGCGGAAAAGCAATCCACCAAGGGATTTGAACTTGATGCGACGATTACGCCGACGCGCGGCCTGAATTTCACTGCGTCATATACTTATCTCGATCCCAAACTGGATAAGTTTACAGGCGGCTCTGCATTCAATGCCAATAACAATATTGTACCGACAGACCTCACCGGAGAGACTCCGAGCGGTGTCTCGAAGCACAGCGTTTCGGTCGGCGGCACATATGATATCGACGTCGGCAGCGGCAAATCTTTGATCCTGCACACCGACTATCAGCTGAACAGTGCTTATGAAATTGCCAATGGGCTACCTTATAAGGCAGGCATAGAGTCGTTAAACGCTTCAATTGCGTTCGCTTTTGAAAACGGCCTCGAGCTTAGCGTATGGGGACGCAATCTGACTGAACCCAAATACAACCCAGTGATTTTTGCTTCAGTTGCGCAGTCGGGCAGCCTGTCGGCCTATCCTTCGCCGCCGCGTTTTTATGGCGCTTCGGCCAAGTTTAAGTTCTGATATCGCAGTTTTCGAGGGGGAGGGGGCCGGGGCAGCTATGCTGCTCCGGCTTTTTCTATGGTGGCGCGGTCGCGCGCCGCAAGATGCTGGGGGGTCTACTCGGAGCGAAGGGGGTGATTTTTGCGAGTGGCAAAAAATGGTGCCCGAGGGCGGATTTGAACCACCGACACGCGGATTTTCAATCCGCTGCTCTACCCCTGAGCTACTCGGGCTACGCAGGCAAACCTGCGTGGGAGCGCAGCCTATAGAGAGCCGAAGCGCCCCTTGGCAAGCGCAAAATCAGTCGCGTTCGCCATCGTCAAAGCTATCCTCATATTCCGCCGCCGGACCCGGCACACGATAGCCCTCGTCAAGCCATTTCAACAGATCGCGATCCTTGCAGCCCTGACTGCAAAACGGCTTGAACTCGGGATTTTGCGGCTTCCGGCACAGCGGACAGGCATTAACTTTGCGCGACATGAACATGCCCATAGCCAGTCAGCTTTTCATCGGCAACTATCCCAAGCGGCGCGCCCGTCAGCCGTTCGCACTGTGCGACAAGCGGTCGCCACATTGGAGCCATTAGCAGCGCTCCTATTTGTGTACCGCAAGTCACCATGCGCTTCCCAAAGCCAGTCGACTGAGCGGCCTCGCGCAATAGCCATAACGCCTGCGTCGTGTCCGATAACGAAGTTATGCGCGTGCCGAACAAATGATCCAGCACTGACGGGCGTGGCCGGGCACGAACCACCTGCATTAGGCCGTAGCCATTGACAGCGCTACGCTCGAACGGCCGGGCATCTGACGCAGCGGCCGCATCGAACGCCTCCGCAATGCAATTGCGCTCGTTTCTACTGTCAACCGACACGAAATCGATCATCACCATTCCGCCAACTTGATACAACCGCAGCAGCCGGGCGATTTCCGCTGCTGCGGCAACATTCAGGGCAAGCGGATCGCCGATGCCGTCCACATCGAACACCAAACCCGCCTTCGTCCGCTGAAAACTGACAGTCGCGTCACCGATGACAGATTGCCCCGCCACGGCGCAATCAAACGCTTGGCCGATCGGCTTTGCCGTTTCGGACTTGGCGCGCAGGCCGGACAGCCGTGCCTGCCACAGCGCATCTTTGTCTGCTGCCTGAGCGGGAAGTTCCTGACGCAATCGGCCCTCGGGCGGCTTCAACCTGCCCGGTTCTGCAATCGCCTCTCGCATAATCTCAAACCCGACGCGCGTGCCTTCGCCGACGCTGGATTTGCCCCGGATAAGGATTTCTGCGCCAGTGTCCGTAACGATGTAAGCCCCGGAAGGTGTTTTGCGGTCGATCCGGCCCGTGCCACACTCGCCCAGCACCATATCCAGATCGCGCTGAATATGGATTTCGACGATTTTTCCATGCTCGACCAGCCCGGCTCGACGCTCACCCGGGCCATCATCACGCCAGATTTCAGTCAAGCGGATATCCAGACGCGCGCAACAGCAGTCGCGTTTCATATAATGGCAAGCCAATCACGCCCGAATGGCTGCCCGCCATCCAGTCGACAAGCGCCTCTGCCCTGCCCTGGATCGCATAACCGCCCGCCTTGCCGAGGCCTTCCTTGCTATCGATGTAGCTTTGAATTTCGTCATCGCCCAATCGCTTGAAGCGCACGACGCTGTCGCTAATGCGCGTCCGCGCGCGGCCTTCTACGTCGATTACCGTGACCGCGCTCAGCACATGGTGCCGACGTCCACTCAGCATTTGCAGAAATCCGCGCTGCATTTCGGCGTCGCTCGCCTGCTGCAATATCCTGCGTCCGACCGCTACAGTTGTGTCCCCCGCAATGATGATCTCGCCATCGCCGCGCTCAACCGCGCGCGCCTTTTCCTCTGCCATTCGCAACGCATAGACCCGGGGCACCTCGCCTTTACAAGGGCTCTCGTCGATGTCGGGCGAGGCAATACGGTCGGGTACTATACCCAGACGCGCCAGCAAATCGCGGCGGCGTGGACTCGATGATGCCAGAACAAGCTGCGGCATACCCCGCATTATCGCTTATTTGAAGCGATAGGTGATCCGGCCTTTGGTCAGATCATAAGGCGTAAGTTCGCACAATACCTCATCGCCCACCAGGACGCGGATCCGGTTCTTGCGCATTTTACCGGCGGTGTGACCAAGCACTTCATGGCCATTTTCCAGTTCGACGCGGAACATCGCATTGGGCAACAATTCCCGGATGATCCCGCGCATTTCGAGTAATTCTTCTTTTGCCATTCGGCCCCTTAAATCGTCTGAATTCTAATGTTGGAGCGCCCTTAAACCTTATGGCACCAAAAGGGAAGGCCTACAGTATATTCCCCGCTTGCGACAAAATGCGACAAAGTTCAGCTTCCGTCCGTTCGTCAAATGGGTATTACCGGCGCCAACAACAACATAACCAAAAGCGTGTTTCTCCCCATGCGTAAATTTGCCCTGCTGACTTCGATATTACTCGCGTCTACCGCCGCGCCTGCCATTGCACAGGATGCGGCTTCGAGCGTTCCGGCCACCGCCGACGAGGACGAACCTCTAGAGACGGACATCGTGGTGGTTGCCGAACGGATCAGGGGTGCGGTCGACACCAACGTCCCGCCAGTCGAACAACTTGAGGAGGCCGACATCGCCGCCTTGGGTGCCTCCTCCGTGACCGATCTGCTTGCCGCCGTTGCGCCGCAAACGGGCTCCGGACGCGGTCGCGGTGGAGGCCAGCCCATTGTTCTGCTCAATGGTCAGCGCGTGTCGGGCTTTCGCGAGCTTCGCGATCTGCCGCCGGAAGCCATTCGCCAGGTCCAGATTTTCCCTGAGGAGCTCGCGCTTAAATACGGGTTCAGGCCCGATCAGCGCGTAATCAACTTCATCCTCAAGGAAAACTTCGCGTCCTTCGTCACCGAGCTTGAGGGTCAAGTGCCCCAAGATGGCGGCTTTTCGAGTAGTGAGGCAGAGGCGACGCTCACCTTTATAGGATCCAGCAGCCGCCTCAGCCTTGACGCTGAATATGAGCGGTCGTCTTCGCTCCTCGAAAGCGAACGCGACATCATAACGTCAAGCGGCTCGGTTCAGGCGCTTGGCGGCAACATCACCGGCCTTGGCCTCAACGGCGAAATCTCGCCCGGGTTCAGCGCCCTGGTTGGCTCCACCGTAACCCAAGCTGCGGTTCCGGGATCCGCCAGCCCCACGCTCGCCCAATTTGTTGCAAATGCCGGAACGTTGAACAGCGGCGACATCGCTCAATTTCGCAGTTTGCTTGCCGAAACCGAACGGTTCGAGGTCAATGGCACCTTCAGCAAATCGCTCGGGCCGCAGACAAATGTGTCGGTTAATGCCAATTATGCCCTTAATGGCAGTACGTCATTGCTTGGTCTGCCAGGAGCAAGCTTTGTCTTACCGGGTAGCAGCCCGTTCTCGCCTTTCGATACCGATGTGGTTGTCAATCGCTACTTTGAAAGCCCGGGCGCTTTGGAACGCGAAACCGAAAGCCATACGTTTCAAACCGGCGCGACATTCAATACCTTGCTCGACGGCTGGAACTGGACGGTAACCGGCAATTACGACCGGATCGACAGCGAAACGCGCACTACGCGCAACGCCGATTTCACGGACCTGAGAGCCGCCGTCCTTGCAGGAACCGCCAATCCGTTCGCCCCTGATTTCGGCGACGATTTGCTCTTTCTGGCACCAGATTTGTCCAACAGCCTTTCGCAGGAATTACGCGCACGCAGCACGTTGGGCGGTTCGCCTTTCGCGCTGCCTGCAGGCGAGGTCAATGTGACCTTTTCATCGGGCTTTACCCGCCAGCTGCTCGATAGCGAAGCGACCCGGTCGGGCGTGACCAGTAGCGCTTCGCTGCGCCGCAATATCATCAATCATAACATTAACGCGGACTTGCCGCTGACCGATCGCGAAGTCGGCATCGGTCACGCGCTCGGCGAAATCGCGATCAACGGCAATATCGGCTATAGCGATGTCTCTGATTTTGGCAGCTTGCTTGAATATGGCGCTGGCGTGCGGTGGTCGCCCTTTGAAGACTTTACCGTCCAGGCATCGATTATCGGCGACGAAAATGCGCCCGGCATTGGCCAGTTGGGCAACCCTGTGCTCGTCACGCCAAATGTCAGCTTTTATGATTTCACCCGCGGTGAAAGCGGCTTCGTCAACGTCATTACCGGCGGCAATTCCGCATTGGTGGGCGAGAAACGGCGGGACTTCAAACTCGGGCTGACATGGACACCGGACTCGATCAAGGGTCTTAGCGTTCAGTTCGAATATTTCAAAAACGACAGCCGCAATACAACGGCATCCTTTCCGTTGCTGACGCCTGAAATTGAGGCGGCGTTTGCTGATCGCGTTGTGCGCGATGTCGATGGCCGGATCGTCAGCGTCGATCAGCGTCCTGTCAACTTTGCCCGCGAACAATCGCAGCGTATCCGG
>CALRMO020000114.1:0-8342 GCA_943369235.1 Sphingomonas paucimobilis | reverse complement strand
GACCAATGGCTGACCGATGACGCGCGCACCGCGTCGGGCGACGCCGCACGGCAATCGGCAAAACTCGACTGGATTTCCGCGACCGAACGCGCTCTCGATGATGGAGCGGACGGCGTCGGCTCGAACGTTACCGCCATCTTTACGGCGGCAGATCAGTTGAGCGCCAATCCGGGCGACAACACGCTGCGTCGCCAGTTCTTGTCAGCCGTGGACCAAAGCTCAACCGCGTTCCGCCGCATCGCAACCTCGCTGGCGTCTGCCGCCAGTGGCGTCGCGACCGAGGCGCAGGGTGCTGTGGGGCAGCTTAACACCGACCTTGCGGCCCTAACGCGGGTCAACGACAGCCTTCGGCGGGCGCGGCCCGGGTCCAGCAACGAAGCCACTTTGCTCGATGAACGCGACCGGCTGGTCGGCAATATAGCAGGCGCAACCGACGTCGCGGTCAGCTATGACGCCAGAGGCGCGGCAATCGTGCGGACCCCGGCAGGCGATGCGCTGGTCGATGGCCTGACCACCGCCAATGTCACTTTAACCGTCGCCGCCAACGGGCAAATTTCATTTGGCATTGCACCGGGCACAACCTTGGTTCCAGCATCGGGCACGCTTGCCGGACTTGCCGATGCTTCATCGCATGTCGCGGGACAGCGTACCGCGCTCGATACGCTGGCGGCGCAGCTTGCTGGGGATCTCAATGCGGCGCATCAGGCGGGGATTGATGCAAATGGCAATCCTGGTGCTGCCCTGCTGAACTTCAACGGGGGCGCGGCGGCGATGACGGCAGCAGCGTTGCTGCCCGCCGAGGTCGCCGCCGCCGATGCTTCGTCGAGCAATGGCAACATGCTCGCGTTCAATAGCTTGCCCGGCTCGAACGGTATCGAACAGAACATTGCCGCAATGATCGCGGCCCAGGCCCAGACAACTGCCGCCGCCCGCGCGCAGGGGGCGGCGGCGAGCACGCGCCGCGATGGCGCTTTTGCGGCGCGCGACGCGATCGGCGCCGTTGATCTCGACCGCGAGGCCGCCGAGCTGCTGCGTTACCAGCAAGCCTATGAAGCTGCAGCACGCACCATCCAGGTCGCGCGCGAAACCATGCAGACCATGCTTAACATCTTCTGAGGGTTCGGATTATGATCAACGCTACCGGAAACCGGATGACCCAGGAGATCGCGCGGCAATCGCGCATGGCGTCGAACATCGCCGCCAAGCAGGCGCAGGTTTCGACCGGCAAGCGCTTGCAACGCGCCTCGGACGATCCTGTGGCGACTTCGCGGCTCGCCAATCTGAAGCGCGCTCAGGCCAATGACATAGCGCGGGCGTCGAACATCAATCTGGGGATCAGCTTGACCGCACAAGCCGACGGGCTGATGCGAACAATGTCCGACCTGCTGGCGCGAACCAAGGAGCTGACCATAAAGGGTGCCAGTGCCAGCCTGTCGCCAGCCGACCGCGCCAGTATCGCCGCCGAAATCAACGTCATGGCCGATGAAATCGACGCGATGGCGCTGGCAAAATCGCCCACCGGACAGCCACTTTTCGCCACCGGCGGTAACCTTGCCATCCGCTTTGACGACGATGCCATCTTCGCGCCAGTGCCTACGCGCGCGGAGATTTTTGAGATCGGCGGGGTTGCGATCAGCGGAACTATGCGCAACGTCGTTTCTGCAATTTCGGCTGGCAATATTGCAGGGGTCAACGCCGGCCTGACATCGGTCGAGGGCGCGATTAACCACGCAGTGGACATGGCGGCGCATATCGGGTTGAACGCAGCGCGCCTCGACCGGCTGCAGGAAAATCGCGAACTGCGCGCGATCAGCCTGAGCGAAGAGCGCTCCAAATTGGAAGACACTGACCTCAGCTCCGCCATCGCGGAATTGAACGGCATGACCTTGACGCTCGAAGCCGCGCAGGCTGCTTTCGCGCGCATCAACCGCCGGACTTTGATGGATTTTTTAAGCTAATAGCTCTCAATTTTCAGTCGCTGCTGCCGTTTACCATCTTTGTGATGCGCAAAGTGCGCCAATATCAAAGGGGCCAGATTTTTCATGTTCGCCATCATCGGTATCATCGTCCTGCTCGTCATGGTCTTTGGCGGCTTTGCGCTTACTGGTGGCAATCTGGGGCCAGTGATGCACGCGCTGCCGCACGAAATGCTGATCATCGGCGGCGCCTGCTTAGGCGCGCTTATCATCGGCAATTCGGCGAAGGAACTGAAGGCGCTCGGCGGCGGGCTGGGTAAAGTGTTCAAAGGCCCGCAATATAAAAAGCAGGATTATCTCGACTGCATATTCCTCGTTTCCAGATTGATGAAGATGTTGAAGACCGAAGGGCCCGTCGCGGTCGAGCCGCATATCGAGGATCCGGCAAGTTCGGCCATATTCAGCGAATACCCACGGCTGCTCAAGGACCAGACGCTCATCCACCTGATCTGCGACACGCTGCGGCTGGTCGTGGTGTCGTCGGGGACGCTCGATCCGCACGCCGTCGAGGAAGTGATGGATAACGCCATCAAGAACCACCACCATCATTGCATCAAGCCCGCCGAGGGGTTGCAAGGCCTCGCCGATGCGCTGCCTGCCCTGGGCATCGTCGCCGCCGTTCTGGGCGTGGTCAAGACAATGGGTTCGATCGACAAGCCGCCGGCAATCCTGGGTGGCATGATCGGCTCGGCTTTGGTCGGCACCTTTTTGGGCGTGCTCCTCGCTTATGGTCTGGTCGGCCCGTTTGCCAACCGCGCCAAGCAGGTGATTGAGGCAGATGCCGCGATCTATCATGTCGTCAAACAGATGATCATCGCCTCGCTCCACGGCCACCCCCAGCCGCTCGTGATTGAAGCCGCGCGCTCCGGCATCGAACATTCGAACCAGCCAAGCTTTGCCGAGGTGTTCGACGGTATGCGAGCGCGCTGATGGCTAAAGCCAACGAACCGCTCCGCCCGGTCATCGTCAAGAAAATATACGAAGCGCCGCATGCGGGCCATCACGGCGGCGCATGGAAAGTCGCTTACGCCGACTTTGTGACGGCGATGATGGCGTTTTTCCTTTTGATGTGGCTGCTCGGTGCGACGACGGAAAAGCAACGCAAGGCTCTTGCCGACTATTTCTCCCCGACACTGGTTGCGAGCAAGCAGGATAGTGCAGGCTCGACCAGCTTCTTCGGCGGCGATTCGATCACATCGGTCGACAAATATCCGCACCGCGCCGGACAGACGGGGACACGCAGCATGACCATTCCGCGCGACGCGGCCGGCGGGCCGAAAGAAGCCTCAGGCATCGGCAAGGACCGTGCAAAATTCGAACAGCTCCGCCAGCGGTTGTTGCAGAAGCTGCAATCAGACAAGGCAATGCGGAAATTTGCGCGCAATTTGCGTTTCACCGAAACGCGTGAAGGGCTTCGAATCGACATGGTCGACGAGGCCAACTTCTCCATGTTCATTTCAGGCACCGACATTTTGACACCCGATGCGGTCGGGCTTCTAACTCAGGTCGCAGCAACGATCAGCGAGCTTCCCAACGGCATCATCGTTCGCGGCCATACCGACGCGCAGCCGACATCGCAGAGCCTTGGTGTCAACAACTGGCAGATTTCCTCGGCACGGGCCGAAGCTACGCGAGCACATCTGGTTCGCGCGGGCATTTCGCAGCGCCAGTTTGTGCGGATCGAGGGCGTTGCCGACCGCGAACCTTATATCCCGGGCAATCCCTATGATCCCAAAAATCGCCGGATGTCGATCACATTGGGATGGCGAATGGTTGGCAAATAATTGTCTCCGAAATGGAATTGGTCGCGGAATTACGTGAGGTGTAAGGCGTCTATGGTCCGGTTCGGATACATCGCCGCTTGGCGCGCGTTTCGTTAGGATTCTGTTTACCATATTCGCCAAAACGCTGGGTCAACGAAATCTCCTGACGGGAAATTGACATGAGCCTGAGCACAATGACCGAACGCAAAGCCAGCATAGAGGACATGCTTATTGGCGACAGCGCGCCGATGGCCGCCTTACGCGATATGGTGCGGCGTATCGCCCGATCATCCGCTTCGGTCATGATTTGCGGCGCATCGGGTGCGGGTAAGGAGGTTGTTGCGCGCGCCATACATATGGCAAGTGCCCGGGCCGCCAAGCCCTATGTCGCCCTTAACTGTGGTGCCATCCCTGCCGAACTTATTGAATCCGAACTTTTCGGCCATGAAAAGGGGGCGTTCACGGGGGCACAAAACCGAAGGGCCGGGCATTTCGAAAATGCGGACAAGGGCACGCTCTTCCTCGACGAAATCGGCGACATGCGTTTCGATATGCAGGTGAAATTGCTGCGCGTACTGGAAGACGGTCTGGTGTCGCGTGTTGGCGGCAACAGCCAGCTTCCTGTCGATGTTCGCATCATTTCAGCTACCCACCAGAATATCGAACATGCCATCGTCGAAGGCCGTTTTCGTGCGGATCTCTTCTTCCGGTTGGGGGTAATATTGCTTCAGGTTCCCAGCCTCGCCGAGCGCGTCGAAGACATTCCGCAACTCGTCGCGCATTTTCAAAAAGGCAAAAGCATCGCCGCGTCGTGCCGTTTCGACGCGTCCGCCATGAACCGGCTGAAGCTGCACAATTGGCCGGGCAACGTCCGCGAATTGCGCAACATTGTCGAGCGTGCCAGCGTATTGTTTTCAGGCGAGACGGTCGATGCCTTCGGTGTCGATCAGTTGCTGGGCCGTGCCGTAGCAAGGCTGGCACCGGTCGCTCCCCTCCCGCAACTGTCCGTTGAACAACCGATGCCACTTGCCTCGGATTCGCCGATAGATTTAAAGGCGCAAATCGAACGAATCGAACTTGAACGTATTCAAATTGCGTTGGAACGCGCCGAAGGTGTCATTTCAGAAGCCGCGAGGATGCTTACACTCAAGCGGACTACATTGATCGAAAAAATGCGGAGATATGGTGTTGAACGCCTCGCTGCCTAAAAGAACTCTACTAGCGGCTTGGCATCGCGCTGGCTGATCTGCCGGTCGGGTAGCGGGTCACCAACACGAACCAGCACAGGAGGTATGCGTTCAGCCTGAATGATGGTCACGGTCGCCGATGCCAGCCGCGCAACCGAAGGGGGTACCGGTTGTGGGTCGCCTGGCGACGACATGGCAGCGAGCAGCAGCGGAAACACCGTCATCATGCCCACATCAACGGCTTGTTTACTAATAGTCGCAAGACAATAGGAAGGTTAATGGCAGGAACATCACCTGTAAAATACGACGAACTGCCACAGTCCTTTAGCGATGTACCGATTTGCGACACATAATGCCGGCATTCTCAACCGATAATGCCTGTTGCGCGCATCCAATGGCTTTGCTAGTGGCGCGCTCCTACTTGTCTAGGCAAATGCGGCCATGGCGGAATTGGTAGACGCGCAACGTTGAGGTCGTTGTGGGCGAAAGCCCGTGGAAGTTCGAGTCTTCTTGGCCGCACCAGACACTTTGAGTTATGCCTTCGCGTTCAGGCTTTCTGCAACTTTGACGCCATGTCGCTCAAGTGCCTCGACGATTGTGGCTGCACCCTCCAGATCGCCCCAGAACATCGGCCCGCCGCGATAGATTGGCCAGCCATAGCCGTAAATCCAGACGACATCGATATCGGAAGCGCGCTGCGCTTTGCCTCCTTCCAGAATTTTATAACCTTCGTTGACCATCGGGTAGAGTGTCCGCTCGACGATTTCCTGATCTGAAATTTCCCGCTTTGGAAGATTGGAGGTGGTGCGAAACTCCTCGATGATCGCGAGCGCTTCGGGGCTTGGTGTGCCGACGCGCTTTTCGTCATAATCGTAAAACCCCTTGCCGTTCTTTTGCCCGAAGCGTCCGGCGGCGCACAATCCGTCACGGATGCTTTCGATCCGTGACGGATCGCGGTGCCAGCCGATATCCAGGCCCGCGAGATCGCTCATCTGGAACGGCCCCATCGGCATTCCGAAATCCGTATGCACCTTGTCGATCTGGGCAGGCGTAGCACCTTCGAGCAGCAACTGCATCGCCGGTTGCTGCCGCGTCGAGAGCATCCGGTTGCCGATAAAGCCGTGGCAGACGCCCGCGACGACCGCGACCTTGCCGATTTTCTTGCCCACCGCCATTGCGGTTGCGAGCACGTCGGCGGCGGTCTTTTCACCGCGAACGACTTCAAGCAATTTCATGACATTTGCCGGCGAGAAGAAGTGCATGCCCACCACATCCTGCGGTCGCGATGTGGACGCCGCGATTTCGTCGATGTCGAGATACGATGTGTTGGACGCCAGTATCGCACCCGGCTTACAGATGGTATCGAGCTTGCCGAATACCTCTTTCTTGACATCCATGCTTTCATAAACGGCTTCGATGACGAGGTCACAATCTGCGAGGTCTTCGAGCGCCAGTGACGGCGTCAAAGCCGCCATCATTGCTTCGACCTTCTCGGCGGTGAAACGCCCCTTGGCTGCAGATGCTTCATAATTCTTGCGAATCACACCTACGCCCCGGTCAAGATTTTCCTGCACCATCTCGATTATGGTCACCGGGATCCCCGCCGCGAGGAAGTTCATCGAAATGCCGCCGCCCATCGTGCCGGCGCCGATGACGCCGACCTTTTTGATCTGGCGCAGGGGCAGATCCTTGGGCAAACCATCAATCTTCGCCGCCTGGCGTTCGGCAAAGAACATATACCGTTGTGCCGCCGATTGCGAACCGCCCATGAGTTTCAGGAATTCGGTGCGTTCGAACTTCAGGCCGTCTTCGAATGGCAGCCTAGTTGCCGCTTCGACGCAGGCTAGGTTCGCGTAAGGCGCATCGAAGCCTTTCCATTTTCGGGCATTGGCTGATTTGAGTTGCTCAATCACCGCGATATCGCCCGTTACGGGCTGATCGCGCGTTGGCCGCGGTCCGACCGGAATGAGCTCGCGAGCGTAAGCAATGGCATCCTCCGCCAGGCTGCTTTCACCCGCCAGTCGGTCAACCAGCCCCAACGCTTCAGCTTTTGCGGCGGGAACAGGTTCGCCAAGCGAGCACATCGTTGCCGCTGCCTCCACACCGACCACGCGCGGCAGGCGCTGCGTGCCGCCTGCGCCAGGCAACAGACCAAGCTTGACTTCGGGAACGCCAAGCTTGGCCGAAGGCACGGCGATGCGGTAATGGCAGACCAGAGCCGTTTCCAGACCACCGCCCAACGCGGTACCATGAATGGCCGCCACGACCGGCTTTGAAGCGGCCTCGATCATGTTCAACACCGAGTTGAAATCGGGGCCTTGGGGCGGCTTACCAAACTCGGTAATATCTGCTCCCGCAATGAAAGTAGAACCAGCACACCGCAACACGATGGCTTTTACCTCATCATCGGCCAGCCCTTGCGCAAAGCCATCGTGAAGCCCCTGCCGGACATGCCAGGACAGTGCATTCACAGGCGGATTGTCGACAACGATCACGAAAACATCACCGAACTTTTCTGTGGTCACTGATTGCATGATAATATCCTATGTTTTCTGCTGATCGGTCAGGCTATGGCTGTAGAACGCTTTCGCCAAACTTGGCAATGCGCAGGAAGTGGCGATGTAGCGCCGCAGCGCCCTATGGTTTATCCGCGTTAACCGTATTTATCATGCTCTGTGAGAGGTTTTGCAGGCAATAGCGTTCGCTATGGATGCCACCCTTGCCGAGTTTAGCGCACAAGATACCGATGCGGAGCCGTTTGCCGACGGCGACGCAGCCGCGCATGATGGTGAGCGGCGCCAGCATTCGCGCAACGTCAAAGTCATGCGCGTGGCGCGACTTAAAGACATCAAGCTTCATGCAGAGTGCCTGGGTATGGTTCGCGATGTCTCCCCGGGCGGCATGATGATCGACGCACAATTCCCGCTTGAGATCGGGCAAACACTCGCGGTTGCGTTGCTCGACAGCCATGAATTCTCCGGCGAAGTGGTATGGCAGGATGGCAATACCTTCGGCATCCGCTTTCCCGAAGATGTCGAAGTCGGCGAGATTTTGGCCAAGCCATCGATTCAGAATGACGGTCGGCGGGCGCGATTGCCACGATTTCGGATCGACAGATCAGCAACATTGCACATCGATACGAAGGCGATTGATGGCCAGTTGGTCGATATCTCACAGCGGGGGGCGAAGCTTGTTTGCGACGCAAAGCTGAAAATGCACATGAACCTTCTCATTCGCATCGACCCCCAGCGTTCGATTCGGGCGACGGTGAAATGGCAGGCGGGCAATATCGTCGGCGTGGAATTTCACCGGCTGTTTACGCTGAACGAACTCCGGAGCTGGCTAAGCGCTGATTAGCTGTTCAGATCGGTAATGATCGCCGAGAAATCGAGACCTCCATGCCCCGCCCGATCAAA
>CALRMO020000113.1:0-8353 GCA_943369235.1 Sphingomonas paucimobilis | reverse complement strand
CCTCTTACCATAACCCATTCGGGCTTTTCGAGAGTGCGGATGTTGGTCAGCGGATTTTCGGCGACGGCGACCATGTCGGCAGAATAGCCTACCGCAATCCTGCCGATTTCATTCTCCATACCCAGGGTTTTGGCGGCGACCGTGGTGGCGCTGGCGAGCGCTTCGGTCGGGGTCATTCCGGCCTTCACCAGCAATGCGAACTCTCCGCCATTGGCGCCATGTTCGAACACCCCGGCGTCCGTTCCGAACGCGACAGTGACTCCCATCGCTTTGGCGCGCGTTACCTGACGCCCGGCGGCTTCAAGCGCCTGCCGTGCCTTGACCTCTACCGTCGGCGTGTAAATGCCCTTGCCCAACCGCGCCCGCACGCCCTCAAGCGCCATCAAGGTGGGCACGAGAACGGTGCCTTTCGCTTTCATTACCTTGAGCGCCGCTTCGTCGGCGAAGGTGCCATGTTCGATGCTGTCGATACCGGCCGCCGCCGCAGCTTCAATGCCACGCGCGCCGTGCGCATGCGCCATGACCTTAAGGCCCAGCGAATGCGCGGTGTTTGCAATCGAGATCATTTCCTCATTGGTGAAATGCGCTTCAAGACCACGCCCCTGTTGCGACAACACGCCGCCGGTTGCGGTTATCTTGATGACATCGGCACCCAGACGCGACGCCTTGCGGACCTTCTCGGCGCATTCGACCGGACCGGTGCAGGTATAGCCGGTATCGAGCGCGGCAAGTACATCCTTGCGAAAGCCGGTAACGTCGCCATGCCCGCCGACAATCGAGAGCGCAGGGCCCGCCGCAATGATGCGAGGCCCGACGATCTTGCCTTCGGCTGTGCCCCGGCGAAGGACGAACGATGTGTTTTGCGCAGAGCCCGCTTCGCGCACCGTCGTGAAACCCGCTTTTACGGTTAATGCCGCGTTCTTGACGCCCATGACCACGCCCCATTCGTCGGGATCGACTGCCTCATCGCGAAAATCGCCACCGGGGTCGCCGGTGAGATGCACATGCAAATCGATAAGGCCCGGCACGAGAGTTTTGGTCGACAGATCGACGACACTATCCGCCTGAAACGGGTTGGTGCTGCCTTTGGCGATTTCCTTGATGATACCGTCTTCAACGAGGATCGTGGCAGGACCCGAAGGACCGCTTGCGGCGTCGGCGATGAGATTGCCGACAATGACTGCCTGTGTGGCTGCGCATGCGGGCACCGCGAGCGCCAGGCTGGCTCCTGTGAGCAGGATATATCGAAGCATGTGGTCTCTCCCCCTAATTTGCCTGGGAGATTGGTAGGCTTTGGCTGATGTTACAAGTGAAAAAGGCCGGGCTGCTTTCGCGGCCCGGCCTTTTGCTGTTCCTGCACTATCGGCGTGCTTACCAGAAGAAATCCCGGATCACGTCAACGACGCGGCCGTTGCGCACATCGACGAGCAGCACGTCGTCATAATAACGCACCCAGCGATAGCTACCGTAAGCGGCGGGCAGGCGGTAAGCCCAAGGATCGTTGATCCAGTAGCGTGAACCATAATAGCCCGAGCCAAGCGAGAAACCGATGCTTATCCGGCTATAGCTCCGACCGCGATAGGGCGAATAATAGCGTCCGGGACGATAATAATTGCCATAGCGTTCACGGTGGCCGCGCCAGTCATACCGGCGATCGTTACGCCAGTTGTTGCTCCAGCGATCTACGCGGTTGTCATTGTTGCGGTCGTAACGGCGGTCGATATTACCATTACGATTGCGGTCGAAGCGACGATCGATGCGTTCATCATCGTTTCTGTCCAGACGGCGATCGAGCCGACCATCGCGGTTGCGGTCGAAACTGCGATCGAGATTTCCATCGCGATTGCGATCCCAGCGACGGTCCAAATTCCCATCGCGATTGCGATCATAATAGCGTCCGTCCTGTCGCGCGTCGGGCCGACCTTGACGGCGGATCTCGCCGCGCTGAGCGTCACCACGGCTGCGTTCCTGCGACCTTATACGCTGGACGTTTTGAGGGGCTTGTTGCTGAGGTGCCTGGGCGCGCGGCTGACGGTATTCGCCACCCCCGCGTCGGCCTTCACCGCCGCCACGGCGACCTTCATTGCGGTTGCCGTCGCCCCTGCGGCCTTCGCCGCGCTGGAACGAAGCTTCGTTATTTGAAAGGGAAGTCCGCGCTGTTGTCGGCGCGGTATTCGCGGCTTGAGCGGCAATCGGTGTCAGCACCGTCGCAGCAGCTAGAGTTGCCAAAATGATGTTCTTCATGAGTCATCCTCGAAGCAGCGGCACTATGCCCCCGCATTGCACATTATCTAAACGAGTCGTTCTGAAGCGTCGCTGAACCGGTCATACATATTCATGAAAGGAAGCGTTTTGATGAACGGATAAGTCAGGCAATCCGGTTAAAGGGGATATCCATCACCGGATATTGCTCCCAACCGGTAAAATCGAAATGCCACCATTCATTCGAAAGCCCGACAAATCCCTCGGCTTCCAAATAACGTTGAAGCCGCGCCCGGTTCTCAATCGCGATTGGTGTCGCTGCCATATAATCGCGATGCGCTTTTTCCGAAAAATCATCGAAGCCGCTTGGCATGTCAACCAACTCGCCCGTTTTAAGGTCGTGCAGACTCAGGTCCACTGCGCAGCCCCGGTTATGTTTGGAGCCGCGTTTGGGATTGGCGACATAGTTCTTTTTGGGGCCGACCGGTGTTGCATCCCATAATTGCTTGGTGACGCGCCAGGGCCGATAGGCGTCGAAAATGGTCAGGCCATAACCATCGGCTTGCGCGGCTTTGCTCGCCCGGGCAACTGCCTGCGCGGCCGGGCCTGCCAGAAATGCGCGCGCTTGTTCGTACAGAACGTGGCCCGTAAAATTATTGGGTGTGGCGTATCGCATGTCGAGCTTGATAGCCGGATCGACCCTTACCAGCTCGACCAGGCGCTTCGGGTCTTCCGGCGACAGCGTTGCCGCTTTTTGTGCCGGGATGAACGCAACATCCTTGTCGGGCCCAACCCGCGCACAGGTTGCCAGCGGAAAACTTGCCAGCCCCAGGACAACCTGACGGCGTCGAAATATCAGGGGTTCTCGCGTGCCAGCCATTCCTCAAGCCATTTGATGGTATAATCGCCGTTCTGGAAATCGGAGTCTTCAAGCAATTTCTGGTGCAACGGTATCGTGGTTTTCATTCCCTCGATAACGAACTCGCCAAGCGCACGGCGAAGCCGCATCAGGCAACCCTCGCGTGTCGCGCCGTACACAATCAGCTTGGCGATCATGCTGTCATAATAAGGCGGCACTTTGTAGCCATGGTAAAGACCGCTATCGACCCGGACATACAGCCCGCCGGGCGGATGATACCAGCTAACCGTGCCGGGCGAGGGCATGAAGGTGACGGGGTCCTCGGCGTTGATCCGGCATTCGACGGCATGGCCGGTAAAGGTCACCTCGTCTTGCGTGAACGACAGCGGCTTGCCTTCGGCAACGCGGATTTGCTCGCGGACCAGATCGATGCCAGTGATCATTTCGGTTACCGGATGCTCGACCTGAAGCCGCGTATTCATTTCGATAAAATAGAACTCGCCATTTTCCCATAGGAACTCGATCGTTCCCGCCCCGCGATAGCTCATATCGGCCATGGCATTGGCGCAGATCATTCCCATCCGGTCACGCTCGGCGGCTGATAATACCGGAGAAGGCGCTTCTTCCAACACCTTCTGATGTCGGCGCTGAAGCGAACAGTCGCGCTCGCCGAGATGGACCGCTTTGCCTTCCCCGTCACCGAAAATCTGGAACTCGATATGCCGCGGATTGCCGAGATATTTTTCGAGATAGACGGTAGCATCGCCGAACGCCGCTTTGGCCTCCGAACCTGCCTGCTGCATCTGGGTTTCCAGCTCTTCTTCGCTGTTCACCACTTTCATGCCACGCCCGCCGCCGCCCGATGCCGCTTTGATAATGACCGGATAGCCGATATCGCGCGCGATTGCCTTGGCTTCGCTCACATCCTCGATTGCGCCGTCGGAACCCGGGACAAGCGGTAATCCGAGTTTGCCCGCCGAGCGTTTTGCTTCGACCTTGTCGCCCATTGTGCGAATATGCTCGGGCTTGGGGCCAATCCATTTGATGTTGTGGCTTTCGACGATTTCGGCAAATTGCGCGTTTTCAGATAGAAAGCCATAGCCGGGATGGATCGCGTCGGCATGGCTGATCTCCGCTGCCGATATAATCGCCGGAATATTGAGGTAGCTGTCGGTTGCCGATGGCGGCCCGATGCAAATCGCTTCATCGGCAAGACGGACGTGCATCGCGTCGGCATCGGCGGTCGAATGCACCGCAACGGTCTTGATCCCCATTTCATGCGCGGCGCGGTGGATACGCAGCGCAATCTCGCCGCGATTGGCGATCAGGATTTTTTCAATGCCCATAGTTTACGCTATAACCATCAACGGCTGGTCGAACTCGACTGGCTGGCCGCTTTCGACGTAGATCTCGGTAACGGTCCCGCTGTTCGGCGCGACGATCGGGTTCATGACCTTCATCGCCTCGATAATCATCACAGTATCGCCCGCCTTGACCTGCTGGCCGATGGTGACGAAGGCAGCGGCATCGGGTTCGGGCGTCAGATAGGCAGTGCCGACCATTGGCGATTTCAGGGCATTGGCTGCGGTGGCCGGAGCCGCTTCGGCGGTATGGGCTGCTGCGGCGGGCGCAGGCGCCGCGGCGGGGACTGCACTGACGGGCCCCGCAACCGCGGTCATCGTGCGCGAAACACGAATTTTGCGCTGGCCGTCCTCGACTTCGATTTCGCTTAGGCCGGTATCGTTGAGCATCGCCGCCAGTTCGCGAACCAACGCGGTATCGACCTGCATCCCGCCATCGCTGCCTGATTTAACCGCCATTCCCTACTCCTTACGCCCCGTATCGGATTGAACGCGCCTAATGTCAAAGTTGTAGAGCCGCGTCCAGCGCCAGTTCATACGACTTCGCGCCGTGCCCCGCAAACGCTGCTTTTGCACCAAGGCCGACATAGCTGAAATGGCGAAACTCTTCGCGCTGGTGCGGGTCGGACAGATGCACCTCGAACACCGGTACATTGATGGCCTTGATAGCGTCGAGGATCGCGACCGAGGTGTGCGTATAGCCCGCCGCGTTCAGCAATATCGCTTTTGCGCCTTCGGCCTGCGCTTCATGGAGCCAGTCGATCAAATGCCCTTCATGGTTCGACTGCCTAAAATCGATTTCGGCACCCTTGGCCCGCGCCATATCGTCGAGACGTCCTGCTATGTCGTCAAGCGTGTCGCTGCCGTAAATTTCGGGCTCTCGCGTTCCCAGCAAATTAAGATTAGGGCCATTCAGAACAAAAATAACGGGCCGTGCAGCCAAAGTGATTTCCTTGATAATGATGCCGCAACGGTTGCGGTTGCTGCAACGCTGACACTATATGGCACCCAGATAAAAAGCGAGACGAAATGAGCCACCCCACATTGACCGAAACTATTTCAATCACCCTCAACGGTGAAACACGGCGGATTTCTGGCGGCAGCAGCGTCGCCGATCTAGTGCGGGAGATCGGGCTTGAGCCAGCCAAGGTGGCGGTCGAACGAAACCTGGAAATCGTTCCGCGCTCAACGCTGTCCGATGTTCTGCTGCGCGACGGAGATACCTTGGAAATCGTGCATTTTGTAGGGGGCGGTCAGGATGACGTCTGGACTGTCGCCGGGCGAACCTTTCGCTCACGGCTGATTGTCGGAACAGGAAAATACAAGGACTTTGAACAAAACGCCGCAGCGTTGGTCGCATCGGGGGCGGAGATCATCACTGTCGCCGTACGCCGGGTGAATGTGTCCGACCCCAAGGCGCCGATGCTGACCGATTATATCGATCCCAAGAAGTATACCTATCTTCCCAACACGGCTGGCTGCTTCACCGCCGATGATGCCATCCGCACATTGCGGCTCGCGCGCGAGGCCGGGGGATGGGATCTGGTCAAGCTGGAGGTGCTTGGCGAGGCCAAAACGCTGTATCCCGACATGCGCGAAACGCTGAAGGCAACCGAGATACTGGCCAAAGAAGGTTTTCTGCCAATGGTCTATTGCGTTGATGATCCCATCGCCGCGAAGCAGCTCGAAGAGGCCGGCGCGGTGGCTGTCATGCCGCTTGGCGCGCCGATTGGCTCGGGACTTGGCATTCAAAACCGGGTGACCATTCGTTTGATCGTTGAGGGCGCCAAGGTGCCGGTACTCGTCGACGCGGGTGTCGGCACGGCGTCGGATGCAGCGGTTGCGATGGAACTGGGGTGCGACGGCGTGCTGATGAATACCGCCATTGCCGAGGCCAAGAATCCGGTCGCGATGGCGACCGCGATGAAATTGGCCGTGGAATCGGGACGAATGGCCTATCTGGCTGGCCGGATGGGTCGCCGGATGTATGCCGATCCGTCGAGTCCGCTTGCGGGACTTATCTGACGCCTCGTAATAAAATTGCCATATAGGCGTTCGGCGAACAATATTGTTCGTTTGTCGCGCCGTTCGTCGAAACATCGACAGTCATTGCGCTTAATCGAAAGTGTAATGCCAGAGCAATACAGCGCTGGCATTGAGATGTCGCAGGCCGGGTTCGCAGATATGCTCCCCAGCTACAGATGTCGGCCCGTCCTGCACCCCTCTCCCACGGGCCGACGGCACAAAGCTGCGGCGTTAAAAAAGGATGATCAATATGGCTTCCCCCAAGCTCATTTCACTGTCGGTGCTAGCCGCCTCAGCACTTGCTGCGTCAAGTCCGGCTATGGCAGGCTGGAAATCCAAAGAAGTGCGCCATGACGATCTCGATTTGTCGACTCCAAAAGGTCAGGAGCGTTTGACAACCCGGGTCAAAATGGCCGTTCGACAGGTATGCAGTTATCCTCGTGCCTTTACGCTGATAGAACGTCTGGACCAGAGCAATTGCGAAAAAGCAGCAGCTGCTGCGGCAATGCCAAAAGCAGAAAAAGCAATCACGGCCTATAAAGACGACGCGCGGTTGGCCGCGCGCACGGAAGGGGCAATCGTTGGCAACTGACGTTTCAATTTAAACATATAGCTCCGGAATATAGTTTCCGGAGCTATTTACTTGCCGGCAATCGCCTTTACGTCGGCAAGATATTTGCGGCCGATCCGCATCGACAAATCGTCCCGCAGCAATGCGTGCCATACACCGCCGCCTTCGTGACGAAGCCTGGTGATCAGATCCCTGCGAACGATGTGGCTGCGGTGGATCCGCTGGAATTGATCGGGATCGAGCCGCTGCTCAAGCGCCGAGATCGTCTGGTGCAGTAAGTAACTGCGTCCGGCGGTATGCAAACGCATATAGTCGCGTTCGGCCTCGATACGCTCGATATCCATGACTGCAATCCGCACTAGTTCGGCGCGATGGGATACCCAAAATTCGCTTGCAAAACTGCGGTTGCTGACCGCTTTTTCAGCATCTGTGGCGGGCAAGGATTTCGCGGCCGACGCGCGCGCAATGGCTCGACCAAGCCGTTCGCCTGAGACCGGTTTCAGGACGTAATCGATCACATCCAGGTCGAACGCCTCGACCGCAAAATTATCATAGGCGGTGACCAGAATGATTGCGGGCGGCTTTTCCATCAGTCCCAGCGCGCGCGCCGCATTGATACCGTCCATTTTCGGCATGCCGATATCGAGGAATATCAGATCGGGAGTCAGTTGCTGTGCGAGGCGCAGCGCAGCGACGCCGTCATTTGCAGTGCCGACCACATCGATTAGCGGACAATCACCACATAACGTTTCGAGGCGCTCGATGGCCAGCGGCTCGTCATCGACGATCATTGTTCGCAGCCGGGTCATGAAGCGATCCTTCGGCTGAGCGGCAGCGTCATTGTCGCCACATATCCGCCGCCATCGATGGCGGCGGTTTCAAGTCTGGCCGCCGATTTGTAGCGGGCTTCGAGCCTGTCCCTGACATTGGCCAGACCGATACCGTTACCGCCTTCGTGCCCGGGGTCGATCGCATCGCCGTCATCCGTCACGCTTAGTACCATATTCTCATCCACCAGCCGTGCCTTGATTGTCAGTGTGACCGGCCGGGTCGTGCGCGAAACGCCGTATTTAATTGCATTCTCGACCAGCGGCTGAAGAATAAGCGCCGGAACATACTGATTTTTTAACTCGGGTGATATGTCGATGACCGTGCGAAGGCGCTTGGGATAGCGGACAACTTCGATTTCCAGATATAATCGTTGCAGATCGACCTCTTCCTCAAGCGTCACATCTTCGAGCGGGTCTGACGACAGGCTTGTCCGGTAAAAATTCGACAGGTTCTGGATCATCGTTTCTGCTTCCTTGGGCTTGCCGGTAATCACCAGGCTGGACA
>CALRMO020000112.1:0-8416 GCA_943369235.1 Sphingomonas paucimobilis | reverse complement strand
ATATAAGCTATCAGCCCGACCAGATAATAAGCGGCGACAATCACCGACAATCCTTCGACCAGCGTCTGAAGCCGTAGCTGCAACTGGGTCGACCGTTCCATCGAGCGCATGAGAACCAGATTTTGCGCCTTTATGCGGCTGTCGATCCGGACATCGAGCGTATGCATTACTCCGGAAATACGCTCGGCGATGTGGCTCAGGCGCGTGCGGAACACCGAACATGATCGGGTCGCAGGGACCAACCGCCGTTCGGTAAAATCGGTCAGGCTCTGATAATTGGCAACCGGCTCGACATTGAGTGAGGCGAGACGGTCTGCAGCGACCTCGGCATAGGCGGCAGTTGCGCTCAGCCGGAACCCAGTCGCGGACCGGATCAATTCAAGCTCCGACGAAATATTGGCCAACTCGTTGAGCAGGCTTTCATCGTCTTCGTCTGCCGTCGCAACGCGCTGCGCATGTTCGGATAACTTGCGTTCAAGGGCATCGACTTCAGGGCCATATTTCTGGACCGTCGGGAAGCCCAGAAGTGTCAGGTTCCGGTAATTGCCGAGCTCTTGCATGCGCTGGATAATTCGCCCGCGCTCGCCGTCACCAATATCACCTGCTGTCACCAGAAGTCGGCCATAGCCATCGCCATGAATGCTGAAATCGGACCAGATTCTAAGGCCGGCATTGATATCGCAGCATACCATTTCGTGAGTCGATATACCCAGTTTTTCCAGATCATCTTCGATGCGGCTGTCGTCGGGTATAACCTGGATTTGCGTTGCCCGAACAACCCCGCCCGGCCATTGCTCCAGCCATTGAATGTACGGGTTCTTTACGGTGTCAGCCGTGCCAGCCGGAAAAATCAGCGTTAATGTGCTGGCTTCGGTGTGACGCTCCCACAAAAAATAAATGCCCGAATTTGTATGTCCGGAGCCGTGACGGGCCGCCAGCGTCCACTCGTCGAAATCGGGGCGATCGTTTATCAGCCAGCGATCTTCATCGCCGCGTTCACCCTGTTCGATCAGACGCACCACCTGATAGATTTCGCAGTGGCTGCTGACCGGCGCGAACCGGCGCAACCGCATTTCATCAACGGCCCATCGACGAAGAGGATGCTCGGTAAAGCTCATGGCTAACTATCCGCGATTAATATCTAAATGTCTATAGCATCGCGCCTGTCAGACAGGCATTCAGAAGACGGAATGTTCGCCAAGATCGACCGGAATATCTGAGACGATTAGCTGCCGGTAATGGGTCAATAACGTGTCGGTGCCGGTCGCTGGCGTTGAGTCCGCATCATATTCGCCCGTATGTGGATTGATCGCCAGCATAGACTGCGTTGCGTAATATCGGCCGATCCGCGCCAATTCTGCCTTCCTGCCAAATGCGGGTACGATAGCGCCGCAAATGGACAGCGTACTGATAATGAGATCAAGGAAACGGACCGGCACGTGCCGGAATTTCGGTTCTTTTCCCAGCAGCGAAAACAGCATTTCGCCCTGCTTTTTGGGGGTAATCGCACGCCCCGGTCCGCCGATCGGCAATATCCGGTCGTGTCGATCAGCCGCAGCGATGCAGCCCACAATATATTCGGCCAGATCGCCATCGCTGATCGGTTTGCAGGCAGTGAGTTCACCATTGCCAAACATCAGGAACGGTTTGCCCTTTTTTACGCGCTCGACCTGGCCCGACAATGACTTGAAGAACGCGGTCGGGCGGACGATGGAATATCTCATGCCCGATTCAACCAATGCTTTTTCGAAAGCCAGTTTCGCGAACTGGAATTGCAGCATCGGCTTTTGGACACAGATCGCGGACAGCAATATGAAATGTCTGATACCGGCCAGTTTTGCGGCTTTGAGAATGTCCAGATGTGCGCGATAATCGATCCGCCACGCGTCGTCTGGCGAGCCATTGCGCGACGCAAGGCATGATATCAGAACGTCGAAATGCTCGCCCCGCAAGCCATCTTCAACGAATGACTTGGCATCGGCGGCGTTGCCGTCCCGAACCTCAACGCCTTTCATAACCGGTAAGATCCTCCGGCTGGAATGCCTGGCCAGGCAGATCGTTTCATAACCTTGCTTGGCGCACTTAGCGGTCACCGCTCGGCCAATGGTTCCGGTCGCACCGATGACAAAAATTCGTAAAGGCGCGCTCGCCATGCAGATGCATTCCATTCGGGCGTTTGCCGTAACTCGCCGATCGCCAGTTTCCCCGGTCAGTCGGGGCGCGACGGAAATATTATGGCAATCGCATCACATGCCGATGATGACTGGCACCGCTTCACACTGCCCCAATGGAATGCTGTTTCCAACCTAGAATTTATAGCCCAACTCGACCCCGACCAGCTTCATCCGGGATTTTGACAAGTCGATTGTTGTTTTGCGCCTGCTGCTGTGGGACTATGCTGCCGAATCTCGGGTTGCAGGACCGGTTTATGGCTAGAATAGGAACGCGCGGATCGGGGGCCGCCAGCGCAGTGCAGGGTGCAGCGTCCGCCGGCGGTGCGAGTGCAGGCGCTGTCGCAGGCCAGGCAATGGCCGGGCTTGCCGGCAAGATGGCGGCGTCGATCGGTGGCGCGCTCGGCCTGACTGGCAGCGCAACCGGTCAGTGGCAGGGCAACGGCAACGACCCTTATGAAATCGAGGAACTGGTTGAGGCGCTGGCATCCGAAATCGGCGGCACGGCAGCCGACGCTGGCGAACTATCGCGCGCGCTGCATGGCTTCGTGCAGGAAAGCGCCAGCCTGTTCGCCGCTCGGCCCGAGAGCCGTTCGCTGGCTTTCCTGAACACGGTAATAAGCGAGGCTTTCGGCAGCGATACGGCCGCGACGCTTGCCGCTGTGTCGCAACAGGTCGATGCTGCAACTATCCGCTTACGCACTCCTGTCCGCTAACTCCGCCCTGCATTATTGCCGTTGCCGATGCGCCGCCTCGGCCATCCGGTCACCGCCGCCGGTGCTCACCGAAACAGAAGCGATTTTCAGCCGCTTTTGCTCCATCCGCCGGATCAGGTCGCTCCGCAGTTGAGCGGCGTGTTGTAATGATATTGCGGACGACGCGATGAGCTGAATGGCAAGATTCCCACTCGCATCACGCCCCAATATCGCACCCTGGATCGACGCATTGCCCAACGGCAATTGCAATTGATACTGCGCGTTCGCACCGTTCGCGACCATTTCCTGAATGGCGGCTGCGATCCGCGCGAGATGTTCGGCGGGCAGTTCAGGCGCGGACGCAGCCTGGCTGGCTGATACTTTTGCGGCGCGAAACAATGCGCTCGTCATCGCATCCGATGGCAGATCGGTGTGATTTCCACTGCCACGTTCTTCACCGCTTTGCTGCCCGTCAAATTCGCCGATTTTGCTGTTGTCGCCATGGTGTGGGGTGGTTTCAGCAGCTTCGTTCTTCCTGCCGTCTTTTACCTCGGATTTGCCATGCCGGTCCAGCTCGCGCTGGAACAACGCAGACTGCCGCCCGCTGTCGGTCGGGGTACGCAGCGGCGACGCAGCAGCTTGCGTCGCCGACCTAATTGTGGCGGGCTGATGCGTGGCTGATGTGGTAGAGGACGACCCGGCCATCAGAACTGCCGCCCTTTTGCACAACCCTGCAATTCATCGTCGACCCGCGTTTCCTGCACTCGTGAGTCCCTCCGCCGTTGCGCCATGGCCTCGGTGGCAAGCGCGTCGTGCCGCAAATCCTGACGCTGGACGGCCACGAGCGATTGCGCGAGCCGGTCTTTCGCCTCAGCGCAAAGCTCGGTTCTCTCGCCGTGCAGCGCTATGCTTTCATGCTTTTTGTTCACGCAATATGTTCTCCAGACCAGCATCTGCTCGCTCGTCCCGCTGTGCAACAGCACGTCGTCAGCCTCGCGCAAGCTTGACGCTGCCTTACGCATATCGGCCTCCGCGCGCGCGCGGTCGGCTTCGGCATCGGCTGCCACACGGCGGGCGGTAGCCGCTGCATTGGCAAGTCGCTGCTTGCGGACCTCGGCGACCTTGACGATCTGGCCGATTCGATTTGACGGATTAAGGGCCATTATCTGCTCCCAATGCGCGAAGCCGGGCAACGCTGTGCGCCAGCGGCGAAACGTCGCCCGATGCCTGCCGCAGATAGTCGGTAATTGCAGCCTTGCTTTCCAGCGCCCGGTCGGCAATCGCGTCACGTCCCGGCTCGTAATCGCCCATCTGGACGACCAGTTCAATATCGTCGAGCTTTTGCAGCATCGTTCGCAGCATCTGCGCTGCCTGCCGCTGTCCGTCACCAGCCAGCTTTGGAAACAGGCGTGAAAGACTGTCGAGCACATGGATTGCGGGGAAATGCCCTTGCCCGGCGAGGCGGCGCGATAGGTGAATATGGCCGTCGAGCAACGAGCGCACTTCTTCGCCAATGGGGTCGCCGTCCTCTTCCTCGAGCAGGACGGTGTAAATGCCGGTGATCGAGCCGCTCGGTCCGGTTCCGGCACGCTCGAACAGACGCGGCAATTCGGCGAAGACCGACGGCGGAAAGCCGCGTCGCACTGCCGGTTCGCCGGCCGACAGCCCGATTTCGCGCAAGGCGCGGGCGTAGCGGGTAACACTGTCCATCAACAGCAGCACTTTTCGGCCCTCGTCGCGCAGTCCTTCGGCTATTGCGGTTGCCACCTGAGCGGCGCGAACGCGCTCCATGGCGGGGCGATCGGACGTGGCAACGATCACGATAGAGCGGGCAAGCCCCTCGGGGCCAAGCACATCCTCGACAAATTCGCGCACTTCGCGGCCGCGTTCGCCGATCATGGCGATGACGGTGACATCGGCCGCTGCCTGCCGCGCGAGCAACGCCAGCAGCGTACTTTTGCCGCACCCTGCCGCCGAGAAAATGCCGATCCGCTGTCCGACGCCCAGGGTAAGCAGCCCGTCGATTGCGCGAACGCCGGTTTCCATCACGTCTTCGATGGTTGTCCGCTGCATCGGATTGGGTGGATTGGCGATTAACGGTCTTGTCTGGCCGCGGGAAACAGCTCCCAGGCCGTCGAGCGGGTTAAGCCGCGCATCGAGCACGCGCCCCGCAAGCGCCATCCCAAATGCAACCCGGTCATCGCCCGAGCGCAAGATTACATCGCTGTTCGCCGATAGCCCGCGCAGGTCGCCGAGCGGAGTCAGGATAGCGTCACCATCGGCCAGACCGACGACCTCTGCCCACAGGCATTCGTCATTTTCATTCGGACCATCGCCACCGACAATCTGGCAGTGATCGCCGATCTTTGCGGTGACCCCCCGGACCCTTATCGTTGTTCCCAAAGCACCGACGATCCGCCCGCGCTGTTCGAACATCGGGGCCGCCCCGAGGGCACTCACCAAGGACACGGCCGGGCGCGGCGCGGTCATTGCCTTGCCTCCGTGCCTTCCAGCCCCCACCGTTGTCGCAAGACCGAAAGCTGCACCGGCAGGCTGGCGATAATTCGTCCATTCGCGGTGATGACATGACATTCCGAAGCGCCGAGGCTCGCATTGGCGACGACCGGAATAGACCCGGATTCGCTCAACAGGGCGGCAAGCCCCGGTTGCAATTCGGGCGAGACCTGGACCGACAGTCCAGTCCGGTCCTTTTGTCCGGCAATGGCTTTTGACACCAGTCGGGCAACGCGCTCACTGTCTTCCAGATCGCCGATAATCGCGACCGTTGCGGCATACGCGGCTTCAGCGACCTGGGCAGCATAATGCGCCTCGATCCGCTCGGCGCTTTCAGCAAGTCCTTGCAAGGCTGCGGCAAGATCGGCCTCGGCAGCGGCAGCGCCATCGGCATAGCCTTGGTGCATGGCATCGTTTCGTGCCGTTTCGACCTGCGCATTGACGCTGTCGGCCATGGCCCTTGACTGTCGAAGCAACGCGATCGCATCGACGAACGATTGCCGGTCTTTTTTCTTGATAAGCGGCGTCGATGAACCGGCGATGCCCGCTTTGCCGTCGGAGAGCAGGAAATAACTCACTGCACCGGCTCCGGCGGGTGGATCAAGCTGGCGGCGAGTTTGCAAAGGTGCCGTGCGCGCGCTGCATCGCTTTCGCTGCATTCGGAACCGCGCAGCGCGGCTGGCATCGCGCATCGGCGCAGGAATTCCCCTTTCGCGATAAAATCTTCGGGCCTTGGAAGCCGTCCGCCGGCGCCATTCCCCGCCTCGCCCAGTGGAGCCTGACCCAGCGGAGCCTCGCACAGCCGTTCGAACAATTCGCTACCTACCAATGCTGCAATTGCGGCCAGCCGTCCGCCTGAAAGCTCGCGTTCGATTGCCCCGCGTTCCTCCAGAATTGCAGCGCCAAGCCCCACAATTTCCTGCCTTTTTCCGTCTGCAAGCGCCCAATCGGGCAGGGCGGCGACGCACAGAAAATCGGGCTCCATTGCGGTCCCGGCCTGCCGTGACCTGAAACGGGCCGCGCGACCGCCGGACCGATGCCCGCGAATGACATGCAATTTTTCGCGAATGATCGCCGAGCGCACACCAGGAACCGTCATCGATTGCTTTCCGCAACAAGTTCGGTCGTCGTCCGCTGCTTCCTGCGCGAATGAAGCAGAGCGCGACCGGCGAAGAAAATTACGAACAGAGCGATGATCCCGAGCAAAATCTGCCCCAAAGTCGCAAAGGAAATGCTGTCGTTATCGCGTTTCGGTTGCGGCAGGGCCTGCGCGGGGACCATGACCACCGACACATTGTCGTAACTCAACCCTTCGACCCCATTGGCAACCAGCGCCTTGATCGCCGATGTCTGGCTACGCAGGTCGAATCCAGTACGGTATTTCACCAGGACCGATGCCGACGAAGGGCGGATGTCCTGACTGAGCGGGTCGGGTTGCGGCATGGCTAGCTGCACTCGGGCAGTCACCACGCCGTCGATTTCGTTGATCGTCTGGCTCAGTTCCTGCTGCAGACCGTAGACCAGCCGTGCGCGCTGTGCCAGCGGGGTTTCATTGAGCCCGCCCGGTTTGAAGATCGTCCCGAGCGATTCAAACTGTTCACGCGGCAGCCCGCGTGCACGCAGCAATTCGACCGACTTGGCAAAATCGGCTTGCGAGACGTTGACATTATAGGTGCCTTCCTCGCCCGCTTCCTTGTCCGCCTGAATGCCGTTCTCGCCCAGCACCGCGATCATCTCATTGGCATGTTGCTCGCTCTGGTTGGCGTACAAATTCTGCTTGCTGCATCCCGTCAGCACCAGCAAAAGCCCAATCAGCACAGCGAACCACATCGCGCGGCCCGGCACTCTTTTTTGCAATATTGCAGTCGGCAATGCCGTCATCATTGCTGCCGGAACAACTGCTGGACCCCATCAGAACTGCGGTTGGCGATGTTTGAGGTCAATTGGCACTGAAACATGAACTCCTGGCATTTCATCGTCAATTGAACGATTTCACCGGGTGTCAGCTGCCCGCCGCTGGCTTCGGCAGTCGATGCATATTCGGATACCGACTTGGCCTGCAAATTGACCTGGTCCAGCGCATCGAAAAGGCCTTTTACCGGGGTAGGCATCGTGCTTCCGACCGGTGCGGCCTGCGCCATGCGGTCCATCGCCGCATTGAAACGCACGTCGATATTTTGTCCGACCGATCCCGGAGACGAACCCGCTCCCGGTGCTGACATGCTGACCGATTTGACGACATCGCCGCCGGCTACCGACGTAACGCCCGAAAGCGCGGTTAGGGCCTCGATCGCCATGGTCAGCCCTTCCGCGCCATCGTTTCGAGCGCTTTGGAAACGCTGTCGAGCGACGTGTGCGAGCTGTTTGCCATGAAGCTCAGCCGCATCGATTCGGCGGTAAGCTGGGTGATATCAGAAGGCTTGTCCTCGGCATTCTGGCCCAATGCTTCGGACCGCTGAACGATAACATCCGCCTGCGTGTCGAGCGCGCGGCCCCAGGCGGCTGCGAAGGCCTCAAACCAGTTCTTGCTCCGGCCGCTCGATCCCATCGAAGGGGTCGCGGCCAGCATATTCATACCTGTACGATCAATAGGGCTAGTCATGACGTGTTCCTTTCTTCGCTCACTCGTTCAATTTAGATTTCCGGTCGTCTGTTCAGGCAATTTCGCCAGCGCAGGACTTGTACGTTCGCCGATCTGCAATTCTTCGATCTGGCCTTCGCGTTCGAAACGGATATTGCCGTTGCCGATAGACAGGATGCGGTGACCTGTCGGAACCACCGCGCCCTTGAACCATTTTGTGCCATCGGCAGTCGTGATGAACGCCGGGTCGCCATCGACAAAACTGGCAAGGCCGTATTTGTCGCTGGAGAAGAAATATTGCAGGTCGGGTTCGCCGCGCGCGGCATCGATTTCGAACGAGATATTCTTGATCGCCGGCATGTCGCCCCTGATTTGGGCCGCCAACTCTTTCTGACGATCGACGGGAAGATATTCGCTGACAATGCGGATGTTCTGTCCGCGTCCGGCCTTGGCTT
>CALRMO020000111.1:0-8502 GCA_943369235.1 Sphingomonas paucimobilis | reverse complement strand
ACATGAAGCGGGCTGGTTGCGCCGAGTTTCATCAGCACCGACGCGGTGCCCTGCGTGCCCGCATGTTCGCCTGCGCGGGTGTCGACCTGCAACACCTCCATCGCGGCTGGCGCGCGGATGATATGGCGGTCGAGTTCGACGCGGGCCTGCGCCACCTGCGCATCGGCTTGCCGCGCCTGCGCCTGCGCCACGCCTAATTGCGCGCGTGCATCGGCGACGGCATCGCGGCGCGTGATGACTTCCTGCCGTGATACGGCGCGCGCATCTTCGACCCCGGTATAGAGCGCATACTGGTTTTGCGCGACCCGCAGCGAGGTTTGTGCAGCAGCAATGCTCTGCCGCGCGGTAGCGGCGCGGGCGGCGGCTTCGTTTATCGACGCGCGCACGTCGCGGCTGTCGATCTCGAGCAAGGGCTGCCCGGCGGCGACCTGATCGCCCGGGACCACAAACACCTTGGCGACGATGCCCGGCACAGTCGCCGCGATATCCACGACTTCGCTCGAGGGTTCGACCACGCCGGTGCCGACGATGCTGCCCGATTTCGCCTGCGAAGCGGGGGTGCGCGCCGGGGTCTCCTTGGGATTGGTCAGCGTGGTGTCGGGCTGCGACGTCAACAGATAGATGATCGAGCCGATAATGCCGGCGACGGCGATGATGGGCAAAATGACCCGGGAGAAGCTGGGGCGTTTCATCGTGAGTCCTCTTGGCTGAGTATGGCCTTGTCGCGGCCGTCATGGGTGATGCGTCCGTCCTCCATCGCAAGGATGCGGTCGGCGAGATCGAAAATCCGGTTATCGTGGGTGACGATGATGACCGCGCGGTCCTCGGCCAGCGCGACTTCGCGCAGCAGGTCCATCACGCGACGACCCGATTTGGCGTCGAGCGCTGCGGTCGGCTCGTCACAGACAATCAGGCGCGGCTCGTGCACCAGCGCGCGGGCAATCGCTACGCGCTGTTGCTGCCCGCCCGACAACTGGCGCGGGAACTTGTCCGCCTGGTTGGCGATGTTGAGCTTGTCGAGCAACGCCCGTCCGCGCTCGACCGCCTCGGCGCGTTTCATGCCCTTGGCGATCAGCGGAATGGCGGCGTTCTCGGCGGCGGTGAGCGTGGGCAGCAAATTATACTGCTGGAAAATAAAACCGATATTGGCGAGACGGAACCGGACCAGATCATTGTCCGACAGATCGTAGATCTCGGTATCGAAGACCTGCACGCGGCCTTCGGTCGGATACAAGATGCCCGCGATAATCGAGATCAGCGTAGTCTTGCCCGACCCGGACTCGCCGACCAGATAGGTAAGCTCGCCCGCGTTCACATCGACATTGATGTCGTGCAGGACCCGGATCTGGTCGTCGCCGACGGGGAAATCCTTGGCGACATTGCGCACCGAGATAGCGAAATTGCTCATCTGAACACCGACGCGGGATCGGTCTTCAGTACCGAACGAATCGCAATGAACCCGGTCAGCGCGATGATCGCCAGCACCAGGGCGGCGGTAATCAGCGGAATCTGGAACGGCATGTAGAAGCCCTTGAACGCATCGCTGCTCGCCGCGCCGCCGCCGATAAAGCCGACCGCCATGGCGAGGCCCAGACCATAGCCGATCAGCGCCACCAGCCCCGACTGCGCCGCGACCATCACCATGATCTTGCGGTTGGTCACACCAATGGCTTTCAGCGCCCCGAACTGTTTGATGTTGTCGCGGATGAACAGGCTGAAGGTCAGGCCGACGATCGCAATACCGACGACCACGCCCAGGACCACGGTAATACCGAAATTGATCGGGATGCCGGTATTCTCGATAATGAAGTCGATGCCGTCGCGGGTAAATTCTTCTGTCGTGCGGGCCTTCAATCCCGTTTGCGACATAATCCGGCTGGCGAGTGCGTCGGCGGTAATGTTCTCGTTGCTGCGCACCAGTACGAACGACAGGCGATTGCGCGTGCCGGGGACGAAATTCAGCGCGTTGGAATAGCGGGTATACAAGGTTACCTGAGAAGTGAAGGTCGGGGTGCTGTCGACGATCCCCTTGATGACCGCGCGCTGGTCGTTGAGTTCGAGCTCTGCGCCGACGACTTTCTCGTCCGGCGTAAACAGCTTGCGCGCTCCGACATCGTCGATGAACACCGCGTCGGGGTCCATCAGGGATGACGGATTGCCTTGAGTCATATGCCGCGGAATGCCGACGAGCGAGCTGTCGTCGACGCCTATCACCGTCACGCCCTCAAGGTCGCCTTCGGGGGTGCGGATCGACGCGTTGCTGCGCAGCAAGGGCGAGGCATAGGCGACACCGGGGACGCTGCGCACGCGGTCGAGCGCGGTACTCGGCATCGGATAAATAACGTCCGAAGTCCGCGTCGCCGGGTCCATTACCCAGACGTTGGCGGTGGAAACCTCCTGCACCGCAACGCCGCCGCGCATTAGCAAGTTGACGAAAATCGTAAGCTGCTGCGTGATCAGCAGCGTTGAAAAGGCAACGCCGAACACGAGGCCGATGAATTTAACCCGGTCCCCCGTCAGCATTCGGATCGCAACCCAGTTCACCGCATGTCCACCCTTTTGATTTGCCAAATGATTCGGCTTGTGTTCATTTTGCGCAGGCTAGATAATGAACGCAAGCGTTTAATTGAACGAAGACGTACAATAAGTATATTGGAGTGAAGATGAATACGGGAAAACGGCTAGCCCACCGGCCTGTCGATCGGGCAAAGCAGGATGCGATCCTGGAATCGGCGCGCGCCGAGTTTTTCGAATATGGCTTTGAAGCGGCGTCGATCGAGCGCATCGCCGCAGCCGCCAGCGTGTCCAAGGTGACGATCTATAACCACTTCCAGAACAAGGAGAATCTGTTCTCCGCGATGGTCGGCAGCGAGTGCCGGGTGATGCGTGGTAACTTGCCTGACATGGTGGACGGGGAAATCCCGCTTCGGTCTGAACTCCTCCAGTTCGCGCAGTCGATGATGGCGTTTCTAAGCAGTCCGGACATCATCCGTTTCGATCGGCGGATGGCAGCCGAGGTCGAACGGCACCCGCAAATGGGCGAACGCTTCCTCAACGCAGGGCCGCGCCTGATGCAAAAAATGCTGACCGAAATGATTGCAGGGGAAATGGACAAGGGCCGACTGGCAAAGGCCGATCCGCAGGAGGCCGCCGCGCATCTTTACGGCATCATCAAGGGCTTCGCCGATGTCGAATGGCGGTTCTCCGACCCCGAAAAGGCGGCGGCGTCGGTGACGAATGCCTCGCTGGAAGCGTCGGTGGACCGGTTCCTGCGGGCTTATGCGGTTTGATCTTTGGTGTCCGCCTCACATGCGACAAAACTGTACTCTGCTGGTCAGGCTGGGATTTAGCTCACGAGAGACCGCTATTCGATAGGCTGTCAAATCGTCGAGATATGGTGAGCCCTGCTGGGTTCGAACCAGCGACCTACTGATTAAAAGTTTAGGTGTTGATATTTTCTATAACACGTCACCCTAACCTAGGGTGCTAGAATAATGCTATATAAACAACATATTATGTAGTAAATCGAAATATAGAGTGCGATTGGCGATTGACCAGTTCTAACTTTAAGAGACATATTTACCGTTCTAATCCCGTTTTAATTCCGTTCTAGAAATCGGTCGTGCTCATGCTCAATAGCGTTTCCCTCTCCGATGGAGTGATCGCCCGGCTCACCTACGCAAAGAGGCGACAGCAGATTGTGCGCGACAGTCAGCTTCCCGGGTTTTTTGTTATCGTCGGCGCTCGCTCGAATTCGTTCGCTGTTCAAGCTGACCTACGATCAGGGGGAAGCAGGCAATCCATATGGCTCAAAATCATGCACGCAAAACCGCATCACACATTCCGCGTGAAAATCCGGTCTTCGCTGTCGAATGGAACCCTGAAAACCGCCGCAATAGCGGTCTGGGGCCGCGCCAGATACGCCGCTGGTTCGAACAGTTATGCGCCATCGACAATCCAGTAAGGCGTGAACTGCATCTGTTCCTGCTGCTGTCCGGGAGCCGCCCAGACCCGATCAAGAAAGCAATGGCCGAGCATCCTGACTTCGCTACGAGGCATCTTTTCATTCCAAGGCCGAAAGGTGGCGAAGAGAAAGCCTTTTCTATTCCGTTATCCCGCGAGATGGTGCGGTGCCTTATTCGCAATATGCGCTTTGGAAGAATGTTGCATCCCAACGCCGGGTATGTGTGGCTATTTCCTGCTGATAGCAAAACGGGGCACGGCATCGAAAACCCAGAGAGGCTGCGGGCATTGGATTGGCGTTCGACAAAAATTGGCTTCAGAAGATAACCGAATGCAGAGATCCTGATGTGCGCGCCTTTCGTGTTACCGATGATGCAATGGAACGAACGATTCGTTGTCATGATAAACCTCTGGTCGATCTGAAAGATGGTTCAGGACGGCTTCGTGATGGTATGCATGCTACAGATTGATCATGCGGTTAGCATCAAGCGCGTTACCGTAAGTCCAGTTGGAGACGACATTTCAATAGCAAGTGATAGCCCACTAGATGCTGGCTGGGAGGCCATACCGCGGGCGGCTGTATCAGTTGTCGGCCGGATCGTTTGGATTGGGCGGACCATAACTTAATAGTTTTGCATGTAATCCACTGACCGAAGATCAGGCCGAGATGTTGGTCGCATTTTGTAACTGGCATCCGAACGGTTGAGATTACAACTGGCTAACAGATGGAAACGCCCGTTAGCATGTGTAGCTTCGGACGAACAACGCACCGCAGACGCATGGTTCCACGATTCTAATGAAGTTCGTTCTCAGTTCAGAGAACGTAAGCGTGGTCTGAAGACCGCATCGATTATGCGGCGAGCTTGTTTAGGTCTTGTTGCGCTTGCCAGTTCCAGGTCATGAGTTCGTCCCAGCGCGATTGGGGCCAGCGACCAGCGATCTTCGCGTTGACGTCTGCGATATAGGTTTGGAGTTCAAGATCGTTGAGCCTGGCGGTCTCGATAACCGTGTAGATTGCAGCTGCCCGTTCACCGCCCGCCTTGGATCCTGCGAATAACCAGTTCTTGCGGCCCGGAGCGACGCAGCGCATGGCGCGCTCAGCTATGTTGTTATCGATCTCGAGCCGCCCGTCATCAAAGAACCGGTAAGTGCTGCCCAGCACTTGCGCCATAGCAAAGTGCCTTGGCCATCTCGGACTTGGGCGACAGGCGCCGCAATGCCTCGTCGAGTGCACGGCGTAGCTCCTCGGCCAATGGCCCGCTGCGCTCTTGCCGGCTTCGTCGGCGGTTATTGGGCGGGGTCTCACGGGATCCCGGCCTCGATCTCGTAAATCGCGCCGATGCGGGACAAAAGGTCGGTAGTAGCAGATGCGCAGGCAAGGTGCGTATCGGTGAGGGGTGCCGTGACAGAATGGGCTCGGCGCGCTTTGCATCGGCAACGACCGCTTCTGCTCGAGTTCTTCAAGGGCGAGCTCGAGCTGGGCGATCTGCAGGTCGAACTTCTCGGACGACTTCTGAACGTAATGCGCTTGAGCTTGGCGATCTGGCGCAGCGTATCGATGAGGACGTCGCGTGCAGAAATATCGGCTTGGGCGGCGGCCAGTGCGGCTTCTGGCTCGGCTATGCGAGCATCTTTACAGGCAAGTGAAAGCACTGCGTCCGACACCATTGATGGCTAGCATATCGGGCCTGTAACACTAGGCCGTGAACTCATAACTGGGATTCCCAAAGCGGCAAAGGTCTGATTCAAAGATCCCGAAAGGGAGCGTGTGATGAGCCGATATGAGTTGACCGAGTTTGAGTGGCGCGTGATCTAGCCATTGTTGCCGAACAAGCCTCGCGGAGTACCAAGGGTGGATGACCGGCGGGTGCTGAACGGCATCTTCTGGGTGCTTCGCTCTGGCTCGCCGTGGCGCGATTTGCCGGGGCGCTATGGCCCACACACGACCTGCTACAACAGCTTCCGGCGCTGGACCAAGGCAGGTGTGTGGGATCGGATAATGGACGCGATTACCGATGCTTATGATGGCGATGTGCGGATGATCGATGGCACGAGCGTGCGCGTGCACCATTCGGCTGCAACTTTAAAAAAAGCCACCCGGATCGCTGTCTTGGAAGAAGCCGGGGTGGTCTTACTACAAAAATCCATGCTCTGACCGATGGAGACGGCTTGCCTGTAAAGTTCGTGATCATGCCAGGCAACACGCACGATATCCAAGCCGCTGCCCAACTGCTCGCCGATATCCGCAAAGGCCAGATGGTGCTGGGTGACAAAGCCTATGATGCCAACTGGCTGCGGGGTGGTGGCTGGGCCAATATCCCACCCAAAACCTTGCGCAAAAGTCCGATCTGCTTCTCGCCTTGGCTTTACAAGCAGCGCAATCTGGTCGAGCGCTTCTTCAATAAACTCAAATACTACAGACGCATCGCAACGCGATATGACAAGCTCGGTTCAGCCTTCGCCGCAATGATCAAGCTCGCTTGCATCCGCATCAGGCTCAGGCATTATCAGTCTACGGCCTAATTAGGGTCCGGACTCATTTGAGCCACCAGATGACGATAGCAGCGATGGCGATGGTAGCCATGAAGTTTTTGACGTTGCGGTCGAAGCGGGTTGCGACGCGTCTCCAGTCCTTAAAGCGGCAGAACATGCGCTCGACGACATTGCGCTGTTTGTAGATTGCGGGGTCGCATTCGTGGTGGAGCCGGCGGTTGCGCTTGTTCGGAATGACGGGCTGGGTAGCTCGTTCGGTAAGCCATGCACGCAGGTCGTTGCTGCAATAGCCTTTGTCTCCGACGAGTTCAGCAGACGGCGGCATGGCGGCGATGCACCGCTTGGCGACCCGCATATCGTGCACATTTCCGGGTGTTATCATCAGGACATGAAGGCGTCCCGGCACGTCGCAGATGGCGTGGACCTTGCTATTCCTACCGCCGCGTGTCTGGCCGATACCATTGGCCATCGCCCCCCTTTTGCGCCTCCGGCTGTCCGGTGCGCCTTGATGCAGGTGCTGTCGATAAACAATCGCCGGGTACCCCGTCAGCTCCGGCCAGCGCACTGATCGGGAGATTGTTTTCCTACTTTAATCGCGTGTTCCACGACCGGTGGCATTATTCCACGATTCTGCATTTGGTCAAATGTGTGCCCCGAGTATGGAAGTCCATTCACTTCGCCCGGCGAATTACGGACGCGCTGATAATCTGGCTGGCTTAGCTCTAAGCCTTTTGGACCTCGTGAGCCTTTGAACCCCTTAGCAGCATCAATAACATCATCACCCCCTCTTGCCGCTCTACTTGCGGGTCCGAGTCCTGTGATGCCGGGAACGGCGGCTCCGGTGACATCCAGCCCTAGAGCGGTTAAGTTGGTGCCAAGACTATTGCCTTTGCCATTACCCAAAAAGTTGTCGTTAAATATCTGATTAAGATCGTAGCCGATAAAGCCGACGTCAAGCAGCGTATCTAAGAACAGACCGCTGGAGTCTGTGTATCTGACCGGATTGCCATTGGCATAAAGATAAGGGCTGGTGCCGCCAGACAGGCCGATGGGGTCAGCTTGGATATAACGGCCTGTGCTGATGTCGTAATCGCGGTACTTGTTGTAATAGAAGTCCGCCGTCGTGCGGAACTGACCCGGGAACCCGGGAAGCGTGTAGGCTGGCGTTGCAATCACTGCGCCGGCGCTGCTGGTATAGACCTGCGGCACGCCCAGATGATTGCCATGCACCCAGCTTAATGTTGTACCAGCTACAATGGCGATTGGCGCATAGCCGCCGGTGCCATCATCCCCGCCGAACAGCCTCGCGCTATTAACCTCCGGCGTCATCCAGATACGCTCTGCGATCACATTGCTGGCAGCAGTGCCATATTCACCAAGTACACGGCCACCGGGGTCATAAACGAACCGGCGCACCGTGCTGCCGCTGGTGACCGTGACCCGTTCATCCAGACCGTTATAGACATTGGCTTGGCTAGCCTCACCCGTTCGCGTGTAACTCAGCAGACGACCATGGCCGTCATAGCTGGTCGCAACCGTTACTGCTGAAGGCCGGGTTTCAGAAAGAGTGTTGCCGCGGGCGTCATAGGCAATGGAGCGTGTGCCGGCGACAGCCGTGATGCTAGCCAGCCGGTTAGTGCCTGCTGAGCGGACATAATTGTCGGTTTGTGCTGCGCTGACATCCGCCGCATTAGCACGCCGCTCGACCAACGTGCGGTTGCCATTCGCATCATATACTAAGTCTTCGCGCTTACGGCAGAGAATAATAGGGTCGGTAAGCCGCGCAAGGCTCCGCGCCGAGTCTTCGCTGTCAGGAAAATCATCTTCAAAACTTTCCCTGCTACCCAGCAGATCCGGAATCGCGATATCGGCAAGCGACCAGAGATCGAGCAGCGACGTCTCCACCGGCGTGCCCGTCATGGGAATAGTCCGGCGTCTCGGGATAGCGGATTATATGCTGCCGATTGCACGTTCGTCGGATCGAACAGCAGAACCCGGCTGAATCCTGACCGGAAACCTGCAGTCAGGTTCCAGTTCTCGCCCTTT
>CALRMO020000110.1:0-8507 GCA_943369235.1 Sphingomonas paucimobilis | reverse complement strand
TCAGCAACATAGATCATGTTATCCGGACCGAAGCTCAACCCGTCGGGCCAGCGCATTTTCGGGTGCCCCGCCAGCGCGGTCAGTTTCCTGTCTGCACCCAGCTTCCAGATGATACCATCCTCGATGCCGGTCATATAGATATTGTCCTGAGCGTCGATGGTGATGCCGTCCACCTGCGGCCGTCGTGCATAGGGTTCCACCCTAGTGCCCAGTTCAGCAGCACTCAGCCCGTCATCGAGCAGGTCGGCAACACGAATGCGTGAGAGTGTCCTCGAGTATAGATTTCTGGAGCCTGATGTCGATCATAAGCATGTATTCTGCCTTCAGGTCAGTAATTGTTCGCGACCGAGGCCGGATCGACGATCGGCGTTTCCTGGTGAAAATCGAGTAACCAGCCGTCTGCACCGCGCAGCCAGATCTGTATGAAGCGGCTGCGCAGGCGGATTCGGGCTTCGACGCTCTGAATGCCATGCAGATAGGCTGCGTCCCCGAATATGTGTGTGCGCACGTCTTCGACGTCGAAAGCAGCAAAGCTGCCTTCGCCTTCGGCGGGCTTGGCATGGATCGCAACATAGCGGTCCTTGTCGACGACCTGCCCGGCAAATCCGATACCGACAAAGCCGGGCGCGAGCAGGGACGCCAGTGCCTCCTGCCGTCCGTCCACGATGGCAGCACGCAATGCATCGAACCGTTCGAGAATGGCGGATCTTTCGTCCATACCCCCATCCGGCGGAAGCCGCGAGGGATCGAACGAGGCGTCGGCGCGCTTCTCCTGTCGAACGATGCGCCAGACGTCGCCCGTCTTTGCAAGTTCCGACGTGATCGTGGTTTGTGCCAGTATCGCCGGTGGCGCGACTTCCGACGGTACCGATGTGCCGGTGGCAACCGCCCATGCGGTGTCGCCGCGCACCTCGACGACGATGTTTGTCACGGTATCGCGAACCTTGATGCGGGCCTGCACTGCGTCGAAATAGGCGCCAATGGCCTCTTGCCCCCGCTGTTCCCCATCCCAATAGTCGACCGCGGCGTCGTCGGCGAAGGTGGAGAGATAAGCGGCGCGATCGCCGTCGTTGATGGCTTGAGAATTCCACGCAAGCACACGGTGGATGGCAAGTTCATCCGCGACGGTAGACGAATTGGCGGTACCTGCGGGGCGGGAAAGCGTCATTGTCGGTCCTTTGCTTCGACCTTGAGGTTGATGGTAATAAGTGACGGGGTCTGCGGCCTGCCGAACAGGCCAAGGATGCTTACATAAATACGACCGTCGCGGGGATCGCCTGCGACTGCCGATGGTTGCTGCAAGCCGGACGCAAGCGGGGTCCGACGACCATCGGCCTCGATGCGTATCACTTCCGTTGTCAGCAATTGTATCGTGTCGCCCGTGACAATCAACCGACCTGCCTGATCGAAGCCGAAATCGTCTATATAAAGATCGCTGATGACCGTCCGTGCGCGACCCGCGCTGCCTTTGGCGCCAACGGGAATCGCGATCAGCCGGTGCTGGCCCGAAACCGAGACGTAGAGCGTCCTGTTGCGCCAGCGCAGGCCATTGGGTCCGACAGACAGGACCGGCGCATCGGGGGCCGCCATTGCCGGTCGCGCAACGGGAGCGATCGCCGCTCCTTTGTACCAGATGTGCGGGGTGCCTCCGGCCTTGGTCGCGCGCCAGATCGCACCGCCGCGACTGTCCGCGACGTAGATGCGACCGGCGGGATCGATCGCGACGCCATTGACCATCACTGAATCGGGGAGCGTAAACAGCTGCTGCGAAGCGCCCGTCGCCGGATCAATCCGCCATACGCCCTTGGCCCCCACGCCCTGACGGTCAATGCCAACTATCAATTGCCCGCGACGGTCGATTGCGAGTCCTGTGGCCGAAGCGCCCGGTCCGGCGCCCAAAGCCAGCCGTGTCTCGCGGCCATCTGGATGGCGCACATAAAGTCCGCCGCCAAGCAAGGTAACATAGACCGTCCCGTTCGCGTCAATCGCCACATTCTCGGCATGCTCGCCCGCTTCGGCATCAAAAGAGGTAATGCTGACCGGGGCTGCGCCGCCGTCGCCTGGTACGGCGAGCAGCAGAGCAAGGGCGAGGTATATTCCTGTCAACTACCCAGCAACCCCACCTGCGTCATCATCGCCAGCCGGTCCCAATAGATGCGTACCTCGCGGATCAGCCGGTTGTCGCCATAGCTCAGGTGCATCGCGCCCAGGATGTCGAAGCTCTTGTGCGTCGGCTCGATGACATTGCCCGTCGCCGGGTCGGTGAAGGCACCGGTCATCGTACCGGTCACGCGCTCCCACGAGGCGACCTCGCGACCTTGGATAGTATGACCCTGTAGCTCAAAGGCAATATCGCCATAGGATTTGAACAGCATCGAAAAGAACGCGGCCAGCCCGTCCTTGGTGAGCGGCTGCGGGTTCTGCGGCTGATGCATCACCACGTCGTCGCTAAAAAGTGCGACGATTCGATTGATGTCATGGCTGTTCCAGGCGTCGAGCCAGCGCCGCACGTCGGCGCCGGTAATCTCCGGTGAGGCCGCAACCGCGCCGCCATTATGGGAATACACCGCCGTGTAGGCACCCGGCGCGAACTCAGCGATCTCCATGATCGCGGCCATCTGCTGACCATAATGCGGATTGGCTTCGTTAGCCTGGTGATTGGCCATCAATTGCTCCACGCCGCCCGCCCAGGACGAGACGTTCATCACGGATTTGCCATCGACAGCGCGAAGGATCGTGTCCCCCAAATAGCCTGGATTGCGGCTCGACGTCGTCTCCACCCCGGTGCGGATCAGCTCGATGAGATGATCGATTTGCTCGGGGTTTTTCGGAGTGAACACGTTAGTGGCATAGACACGATCGGCGACCTGATCTGGGTTTTGGGACATTTATGGCTCCTTTTCGGATCGAGGGGAAAGCGGCGCAATGGAGAGCACTGCCGATCCGGCCTAATAGTTTCTTTAGGTGAGTAATATGACGTTTTTACTGCATAGGCAAGCATGAGCTGACGATTTGGCGTTGTTTTCGGTTCAGGGGCGCGGATCGACCGATAGTATATGCCGAAGACCATGGAGCAACGCGGCGCGCCGGGCGTCCGACATACCGTCCAGCAACCTTTCCTCAACCTGCGTCGCTGCGTCCTCCGCCGCGCTCAACACTGTCTGGCCGTGGGTTGTAAGGCTAAGCTGATTATGGCGGCGGTCTTCCGGATCGATATCGCGCACAACCATTGATCGCGCCGCAAGCTCTTCAACGAGTTGACTGGATGTCGTGCGGTCCATCCGAATGGCCCGTGCGATCTCGAGCTGCGACGCTGGCCCATGCGCACGCAATTGCACAAGAAATCCGAACGAGCGCGGGGTAAGCCCAAATGGCCGAAGAACTTCGCTCGTGCGTCGCGCGACGACCGCAGCGCTGGTGCCCAGCAGAAAGCCCAACCAATCGTCAGCGTTCTTTTTTACGGGATCGGAGGCTGAGCCGTGATGTGGATCGGTTCGGTCTTTAGCCATGTTTAAAAATGCGTCGTTGCGTGACGTCTGACAAGGGCAAAAATATGAGATTTATCTGGAAACCTTGCTTTGGGGGTTCGCATACTGCCGTGCACACACGGCCCCGGCTTATTGACGAACCGCCCGGTCGCAGAATTGCACGGCCTGGGCGACTCGCCAAAGATCCTTGAACTGCGGGGTTATCTACGGTTGGTTAGCGTGCCGCGGCGGAACCACGCGATTGTCGCAGTGATGGCAAGCAGCACGAAGGCCGGCGCGGGATTACCGCCGATCACGAACAAATGGGTAACTGCCGCACCTATCATGGTGGCAACCAGCGCCACGGCCCCGAAGGCAGCAAAAGCGGGAGCAAGCAAGGCCAGGCCAGCAACAACTTCAATGCCGCCGGTCACGTAACGAAACCATTGGCCGATGCCGATCTGCTGAAAGATGTCGACCATCTGGGGAACGCCTGCAAGCTTTGCACTGCCTGCGGCGATGAACGCGGCGGCAGCAAGTCCTTGAAGCACCCAGACGGCGATGCGACCATATTTGCTGGCGGGCAGAGTGGATTGTGCAGTTGTGCTGGTCATGAAATCATATCCTCTTTGATTGTGGCCGCAACCGACCGGTCGCTTTTATCTAGTCTGTCTCGATATGTTTGATAACAGCTTGATTTTTTGAAACACTGTCCACTAAATATAGACAATGAGCACTCTGGATGACATGCGCGCGATAATCGAGATCGTTGACCAAGGCAGCTTTTCCGCCGCCGCAGTAAAATTAGGGGTTTAGAAGCAACTCGTCAGCCGACGTATTTCCGATCTTGAGGCGCGGCTAGGCGTGAGGCTTCTGCTTCGCAATACGCGTCGGCTGGCACTAACCGAACTCGGTCGTGACTTTGTTGAACGCGCGCGACGCATACTCGTTGATGTCGACGATGCGGAGCATGCAATGCGAGGGCATTCTGGCGAATTGGCTGGCCGTCTGCGTGTATCGGCGCCGATGTCCTTCGGCACGCTTCACCTTTCGCCGCTGGTCTCTGGCTTCATGCAGCTTCACCGGAAGGCCGAAATCGTGCTGGATCTCGACGACCGGGCAGTCGACGTCATTGGCGAAGGATATGATGTTGCGATCCGGATCGGTATCCTTGCCGATTCCGCACTGATTTCGCGCAAGCTCGTTGAACTTCGCCTGGCAGTCGCAGCAAGCCCCGCCTATCTTGGTCGTGCAGGCGTTCCGCTTTCACCAGCCGATCTGAAGCGGCACGATTGTCTGTTATATGGTCGTTCCGATTACATCACCTGGCGTTTCGGTAGCGGCAAGACAGGGCAAGACGTGCCGATCGCCGGTCGCTACCGGGCCAATAATGGGGAAGTAATCGCCGACGCTGCGATCGCCGGGCTTGGCCTGGTTCAATTGCCAACCTTCATTATCGGTCGAGCCCTGGCTGAGGGGCGATTGGTCGAGGTGCTAAGGGACTTCGCGCCCAATCCGGGTGCCGCCTACGCGGTACAGCCCCCCCACCGCGAACGCGCGCCATTGGTGCGAGCGTTCATCGACTATCTGGCGGCTTGCATGAATTCCGACTGAGACCTCGCGCGATTGAATCAGTGCGGACAGAACGTTGCTCACGATGTGAAACGACACAGCGGCGATATTGGGTGCGAGACACGTGCCAACATTTTAGCACGCTCGTTGGCCCTCAAAGCCATGAGGCAAGTGTAGCCGAGATCATGGCTGCCGCCCTTTCAAGCTTGGACTCTTGCCGAATAGAAATCATTTTTGGCCCGTACTCCGTGCCGAAACTGCGAGCGCGACTGCCACACGCGAAGCGCGAGAGTCAAAACGCATCAATTGGTGCGGACAAGCGTTTAGATATGAGACTGTGAGCTTGCTTCATTCGGCTTTCAGGCTCACGCCGTGATATGACTGCGAAAGCCGAAAACCATTGCAAGCAAAATTTAGGGCAAATGCATTGGTGCGGACCGAGTCGTTGTCCCCTGCGATCGACACAAACGGCGAAACCACCGTGAAGGCAGCCGTATTGAAATTCTCGCTGTAGCAGCGGCCCTGTTCAAAGCCGCACGGGTTGGTCGGATGACGATGGCCTACCGATCAAACTGGTGATACGCTCGAGACATTATGAGTCCGCGGCCTAATTGAAATGGTTCGATGACTTGGCTCAGATTCAAATCAGCTACCAGCCACGGTTTGATTTTCTCAAATCCCTGACCACCATCTTCCAATTCAACCCGTTGGCGACGGGGCGATATTCTACGTAAAATATGGATGTGGCCTCTGGAGCGACCGCATATGCGCTAGCCCTCGGTTTGAAGCTATTAATAATCATTACCGACAGTCGCGCTTAGAACGGTTTCGACAATGCGAACATTGGCGTCTTCCAACATCTTCCGTGTGCCAGCACTGATCGACGAATCCGTGATGACGACGTCAATTTCTTCAAGTCCGCAAACAACATTTCCGGACGGCGCTTCGAATTTGCTGGCATCGGCCAACACGATGACCTCCTCTGCCCGATCAATCAGACGGCGTTCAGCGGCGACTAAAACAATGTCGGCCTGCATCAATCCCTGAGGACCGATGGATGCTGCCCCGATGAACAGCTTTGGCGCGTGGAAGCGCGGCATCCCGTCTTCGCCAAATACCGACAATATGATGCCCTGTTCAGGAAAAACTGCCCCGGACGGCACAAGCATTCTTGTTCCGACCTGATTTATAAGCGCCGAAACGATATGGAGCGAATTGGTAAATACCTGCAGGTTTAATCCGGCTAAATGTGGGCACATTTGTAATGTGGTTGATCTGCCGAAACATTTCTTCATTACAGACCGATTGATGTCGCCTTCATACGCCGCGAAGGGGCCATTGCCACAATCGGTGGTCAATGAAATCACCGCGCATCATGCCTGAACCAAAATCATAATGAACGACTTGTCTGGTCGCTGCCTTGTAAGCTTTTGTTTCGACGATGGATTCGCAAAGTCCTGCGTGGGCACCGCAGCAACTTTCGATGCAAAAAATATCTTTGCCAGTTTTTGCGTGCTTAGCGATCCGGCGGGGTCACAGGACGAATTCATCAACTCCGGCGCCAACAGCAATTTCCAGCTTTAGCGTGAATTGGCTGCGAAAGCCACGAAGTTATGCCGCATGGCACCGGCATGCCCCTCTTGGAACCACTTCGTTTGATGAGGCGAAAGCCGAAATTACTAAAGGTTGCGCTTGTATTCCCAATCGATGAGCATTTAACCGATCTGGCCTGATATATCGTTGTGCTTACAATCATATTCCGCCTGCTCTTGCCGAGTGGCTGGAGCCGCAGGTTTTCGCTATCCGGGCATCGCAGAACAATCCGGGAATGAATAGGATCGACTGGGACAATTCCGGCCGCATATTCAACGCCTGCTTTCCATGGCTGCGCGACGTCGGCCATTTCTCCCGAAGCAGAATCGCTGAATTCATGGACAGAGAGCCCTTTAACTGAATTTGTGCTTTCATGGCTTGAATGACGAAGGATGGAAATCACCTTCCGTCCCACGAGCTAACCTCCATTCTTTCTAAATTTATGGAGGCGGGTACGATCGTGTCTTTTTCTGAAGCTGCGATTGGACATTTAGACGGTAGAATACATTTCCTTCGGTTCAAGTAATACCGAATCTAAAGGAGCAAGGCCGAAAGCCGTTGACGTGAGTCATTCTTGCCGCCGAAAACGGTACCCGGCTTGTTTCAGATTCCTGCAGCATCCATAAGCCGCCGACTAACGGCAAATGAGTAGGGCGAAGTCGCCAAAGCTACATGTGCTGGATCCGCGTCTGAAGTTTACAGAGGCAATGCGGTTGTTGATTTGATCTCTGACAATGCCACAGTCGAATTGATTTCCTGCACGCCCGCTAGCTGGCTCAACTTATCAAAAAAGAAGCGTTCATATGCCTCGATATCTGCCGCAATGATGCGAAGCATAAAATCGACAGGCCCCATCAGAACAAAGCATTCCAAAACCTCAGGAAAAGCCCTGATGGCGGTTGCAAACTCGTCAAGGTTGGCCCGTCCATGCGCGTTGAGTTTAACCTGCGCAAATATCTGGGCATTGAGCCCTGCCTTCCGGCGATCAATTAGCGCGACGCGCCTGGTAATTACACCCTCTTTCTCAAGCCGATCAACCCGGCGCCAGCACGGCGACGCCGACATTCCCACGCGTTCCGCAAGTTCGGCATTTGACATCGCGCAGTTTTCCTGGAGCTGCATCAGTATTCTTCGGTCATAGCGATCAAGAGGCTCATCGGGCATAATTACCTCATCAAGCATATATATGGGTCAGAATTACCCATAAGACGAATATTGAAAGAAGAATAGGACAAAAATTTCCGTATAAACTGATATATCGACCGCAGAAACCAAGGAGGAAATTGTGGTAACCGATTACACTGGAATGAGTGATAGTGCTGAGCACATCCAAATATTGAATGACTGCGCAAGCGGGCTCAGAGGCATCATTGTTATCCACTCTACTGCGTTGGGCCCTGCCGCTGGCGGCTGTCGGTTTTGGCGGTATCATAATGAAGCTGATGCGCATCACGATGCGTTTCGACTGGCTGAGGGAATGGCGTATAAAAATGCGATGGCGGGCCTGCCGCTTGGCGGAGGGAAGGCAGTTCTGATGGTACCGTCGAAGCCTTTTGACAGAACATCACTTTTCCAGGCTTTTGGACGAGCGGTTGAGCGACTGGACGGATCTTACGTTACCGCAGAAGATGTCGGAACAACAGTAAATGATATGGAGCGCGTAGCTGAGCGGACAAAGCATGTCGCAGGTCTTAGTCAGCAAATGGGTCAGCCTGGCGGAGATCCGTCTCCTTGGACAGCACGCGGTGTTTTTGCCGCAATGGAAGTGGCGGTGCAGACCCGCTTGGGCAAACCGTTGTCCGAGTGTGTTGTGGCCATTCAGGGCTGCGGCAATGTAGGGTCGGCTTTAGCAGCAATGCTTCATAGCGTCGGCGC
>CALRMO020000109.1:0-8573 GCA_943369235.1 Sphingomonas paucimobilis | reverse complement strand
CCTTCTACACAAATGCTTTGGCGGTGGTTTAAGGCGGCACTGGTGATCATTCTCTCGATTTTGTGGTGCGCTTGGATCGGTAGCGAATTGGGCGATTGGGTTGCAGGCACAATAGTCGGCATGGTAACCATAGTCCTTGTGGGATCGTTCGCTGCTCGCGGGCTTCGATAACAGACGTAAGGCACCGGTCAAAACCGTACAACAGTAAAGGCATCCGGCTGGATGTTTACCATCGCCCGCGCCGTCGGCTATGATCGGCCTTACTCACCAAAGCAGGAAGATCATGAAAACGCGGTTGCACGCGGAGTCTGAACCGATCCGATCAAGGCTGCGATCATAGCCGACAACGCTCCCGTAGCTCGCGTCGCACGTCTCCGCAGTTCTGGAAAACTATCGGCGACGATAGCCGGCTAAGTGATGTTTTCGGTACCGTTCAGGCTTGCGGACACGCCCCGAAGGTTTTGAACCCGCTAGCTGCGTTTCGTGTTCTTTTGTGCGGTGTCCCAAGCTTCTACACGCCCAATATCCGCCGCCGTTCTGATGCCGTCGAACGATGCGGCGGCAACGCATTAAAAGACGTTCGGGCGTTGCAGAAGCCACTTGTTGCGGTGCCGCACACCGCAGTTGTTGCGGTAATCACAACAACCGTTGTCTGCAAATCGCCTCTTCTGGTTACGGCTCCGTCGGTAAATCATATTGCATGACCAACACATCACCACACGCCGTTCCTACGGTCGAGCCCACCACCAAGCGCTCCGACGTCCGACGTGCCTCACGCATCAACCATGGCGAGCATGTCCGTGAAGGGGCCGGTGTCCGAAACATCGTTGCAATTGGCGGACGGCAGTTGCCTTATCTGGATCCATTCCTTCTTTTTGCCGAGTTTGGTGGAGAGCATCCTAGCGACTATGTTGGCGGTTTTCCTAACCACCCGCATCGCGGTTTCGAAACGTTAACCTACGTGCTCGATGGTCGCCTGAAGCACGCCGACAGTGCTGGCAATGCTGGCCAACTGGGTGCTGGCGCCGTGCAGCGAATGAAAGCAGCCCGCGGCATAATCCACGCCGAAATGCCCGACCAAGCGGACGGGCGGCTGCGTGCAATTCAAATCTGGCTGAACCTCCCAGCACGTCACAAAATGGATGCGCCTGGTTATCAAGACGAGCCAGCAGAAAACATTCCTGTGGTCGAGAAGGACGGCATCACAAGAAAGGTGCTTGTTGGCAAGGCTTTTGGTGTTGCAAGCCCGATTGCGGGTGGTGCAACTGACCTTTTGTTCCTTGATCTCATCCTATCTGCAGGGTCCTCGCTCGATATACCTGTTACACGCGGGCACGCAGCCTTTGCCTATGTCGCCGATGGCAGCATTCAGTTTCCTGGCAATCAAGCGGTCAGAGAAAACTCGATAATGTTTTCTAACGGCGATCACATCCATCTTTCGACGCTGAACGGTGCTCGTGTGCTGATCATGGCTGCGCGACCGATTGGCGAACCAATTGCCCGTCACGGACCCTTTGTCATGAACACCGATCAGGAAATTCAAAAGGCTTTTGCAGACTTTCAATCGGGACAGCTCGCATGAACCTCAAACATTTTTTCCAGCGTATATTCGGATCTAATTTACTTTCACACCAGCAGAGGAGTTTTCCACCAATGACTAAAGTTCTTATCGCATTTCACTCGCGTTCCGGTGTGACCGAATCGCTAGCTCTAGCAGTGGCAGAAGGCGCGCGGAGCGCTGGCGCCAAAGTGCGCTTGCGCCGTGCACGCGAAGTAGTCCCACCTGAAGTCATGAACTATGTCGAGGGTTGGGCTGAGCAAGCAGCAGCAATGAACAGCGAATATGAAGCACCGACCGCCGATGACGCCGAATGGGCCGATGCCATTGTATTTGGGACTCCAACCCGGTTCGGTTCGGTATCGTCTGAATTGAAAGCGTATATCGATGGCCTTGGAGGCCTTTGGTACCAGGGTAAGCTCAATGGCAAGGCAGGTTCTGTATTCGGCTCGTCATCTGCGCGACATGGCGGCAATGAATCCACCCTGATTTCGCTCTACAACCCATTGGCTCATCTGGGTATGATCGTTGTACCGCTTGGCTACGCCGATCCCATTATGTTCCAGGCCGGCACCCCTTATGGCGCAACCGCTGTATCTGGACAAACCGGTGAGATGCCGACCGATGCCGATTTGGACGTGGCTCGTTTCCAGGGACGGCGCGTGACGCAAGTTGCAGCTGCACTCAGTGCGTCCGGCATTACTGCGTCCAAGCAAGCCTAAAAACATCATCATTCGAGAGCAAGGCTTACCGATTGTTCCCTTCCTCTTTTCAAGCCGCCATCTTTCAAGGATATCCCGATGGACAAAAGCTACCAGGTTAACGGACCTAAATCTCTGATTGAATCCGAAAACAGCGTTCTGGTCCTGATCGATTATCAGCCCTACACATTGTTTGGCCTACGGTCCCACGATCCCCAAATCGTTATCAATAATGTAACAGCCCTTGCAAAAATGGCGAAGGCTTTCGACGTTCCAACGATTTTGACTGGTGCTTCGCTTGACAGCGTCGGAGGAGCGTTTTTTCCTGAAATTCGGGCGGTTTTTCCCGATCAGCACATTCATGACCGATCAACGATGAACTCGTGGGAAGATCCTGCAGTCAAAGATGCAATTCTCGCGACCGGGCGGCGCAATATCGTCATGGCCGGCTTATGGACCGAGGTGTGTCTCGCATTTCCAGCTTTGCATGCGCGCGAAGAAGGTCATTCGGTATATGCTGTAACTGACGCGAGTGGAGGTGCCAGTCCGGAAGCGCATGACCGATCAGTGCAGCGACTTGTGCAAGCCGGTGTCGTGCCGATGACGATCGATGTCGTAGCCGGCGAATGGCAGCGCAACTTTCAACGTCTTGTCGCTTTTCCAGAAGCCGGCCAAGTTTTGAAAGATCATTTTGGCAACTGGGGTCAGGCCCTGATCTATTTCCAACATGTAGCTTCAATATCGCAGCAGCCGGAAAAGGCCTAGATAAGATTGCCAAGCATCAGGTTTTTCGAGGTCGGCGACGGTCCATAGCGGTCCCCACCCCCCACGACATCCGCGGGGCCGTCGCCGGCATAAATGATTGAACCTGACAAGAGCAGAGCTCTAGCTATTTTAGCGAGCAGACTATTGATCGCTGTGAGCACTTTCAGCATTTATATTCGGAGACCAAAATGACATTCGAGTTACCCCCATTGCCATATGGTTATAATGCGTTGGAGCCGGTGATCGATGCAGAGACAATGCGCCTGCACCATGGAAAACATCATCAGGCCTATACTGATAAGCTAAACGCAGCCTTGAACGGGATTTCAGAGCTCAAGGGCAAGCCAATCGAAGATATATTTTCCAGCATCTCCTCTCACCCTACGGCGGTCCGAAATAATGCTGGTGGGTACTGGAACCATCTCTTTTTCTGGGACACCATGAAAAAAGGCGGTAGCGAGCCCTCTGACAAACTCAATAATGCCATCGTGCGCGACTTTGGAAGCATCGAACAGCTGAAAGAGCAGTTTAATACGAGCGGCTTGAACCTTTTTGGATCAGGCTGGGTGTGGTTGATAGCAGATCCTCAAGGCAAACTCAAAATCACGACCACCAACAATCAGGACAATCCGCTTATGGATGTAGTGCCAGACAAAGGCACACCTCTCCTCGTCAACGATGTTTGGGAACACGCATATTATCTCTCGTACCGAAACGACCGGCCGGCCTACCTTAAAGCGTGGTGGGACATAGTGGACTGGGAACAGGTCAGTCGGCGATATGCTAATTGATGTAATAAACATCGGCGCGCTTTCACATACAGAAGTGCAAATCTTAATACCCTGCTCAGATACTCTTATAAAAAAGCTTGGTGTGTGCGATAAAAGGATACTTAGTTCATGGCTAAGCGGACTGCCCCTAGCTGCTTTATCCAGGTAACTTAAGGAGCGACGGCAGGCGCCTTCAATGGAATTGACGCGCCCAACTATGCCTTGCATTTGAATGGCTTTGCCGCAATCATTGGACCGAAACAGCAACCAAGGCTGGCCGATGCGCCCTTTACCGTTTGATCTTGTTGACCTTCAGGCTTTTGTCGCCATCGTCGATTTGGGAAGCCTTACCCGAGCCGCGGAAATGTTGCGTTCGTCCAAGTCAGTGCTAAGCCGCCGAATCGCTTCGCTCGAATATGCACTTGGAATGCAGCTTCTATTTCGCGACCGACGCGGAGCGCGGCCGACCGAAGCCGGGACGGGCCTATACCGCACTGCTGCGGATGTTCTGGCTCAGCTCGAACAGCTTCATGATGAGGCAACGGCTGCCCAGAGTGAAATCGAGGGCCCCCTAATGATCACCGCGCCCTTGTCATTCGGGACGACGCATCTTGCCCCTGCGTTGGCACAGTTTGCCAACCTGCACCCAAAGGTGTCGCTCGATGTACGATTGGACGACCAGGTGGTTGACCTGCTGGAAGGCGGTTTCGATTTAGCTGTCAGGGTAGGCCTTGCTCCCGACCCGGCACTGGGCGCCCGGCGGCTCGCGTCGGTTCATCTGCACTTGTTAGCAAGCCCAGGTTATATTGTCCAACACGGACGACTAGAAAAGCCGGAAGACCTTTGCGGTCACCGTGTGCTCGAATACACAAACGAGGGTTTGCAAATTTGGCAAAAAAGTTTTGGCAAAGCGGTAGATCCCGCCAGTCTGGATGTTCGATTTCGCTCCGACAGCGGCGACATGCTGAGAAACGCTGCCGTTGCCGGGCTTGGCCTCGTGATATTACCTGACTTCCTGGTCGAGCAGGCCGTTAGCAGTGGCGACCTTGAACCATTGCTGCCGGGATATCCACTAGCTCAAGCCGAAATTTACGCAGTTTCGGCTCCAGGCCGGCCAAAGCTCCGGCGCGTCCGAGCGCTGATTGAGCACCTGACCAAAACATTTGGCCCGGAACCACCTTGGGCCATAAAACCAGAGAGCTGACACAAAGCCGATGGTCAACCAGGAAACCGTTGCAGTTGTCGAGATCGCAACGATAGTTGGTTTAACTTTGACTTCTTAAGATGGTTATCTGCCGATATCGTTCCTGAATGATAACTTTTGGCAAGTCAGGGACGCGTGTTTTGGTCCAACCAGAAAATAAGCGATGGGAGCCATTGAGTTGTGATCTGATTTCTCGCCGTTTCCTTGGGGCGCGTTGAAAAGCCATGGTCGACCGTCTCATTACGTTATTTTGCCTGCTGATTACGGGAACCCTCCTGGCGCTGTCGACGATCTTCGCGAAACTCGCCGTCAGTGCCGGACTTACCCCTGAGGCCCTGTTGTCCTGGTCTTGCCTGGGAGCAGCGATTACGCTGATGGGTAACGCTGCCTTTCGTGGCCATTTGCCTGTGCTAAACCTGAAAACGGTCAAATATATAATTGTTGCAGCATTTATAAGCTTTGCTGCACCAAACTCGCTTTTTTTCACAGCTATTCCATATGTCGGGGTGAGCTTTGTTGCGCTGGCGATAACATTTCCACCGCTTTTAACTTATCTTGGCGCTCTCTTCTTGCGATTAGAACCCTTCGATTTTTTGCGCGCCGCTGGAGTGTTACTAGCACTTTGCGGCGCTAGTTACATTGCTTGGCTTAAGTTAAGTGCTCCAATTGATGCAGGCGCTTGGCCTCTTTTTGTACTTGCAGGCCCGGTTTTGCTTGCCGCTGGTAATCTGTATCGCACCAGGCGCTGGCCTGAGGGCGCTCACCCGAATGGCCTTGCTGCCACCATGCTTGTTGCTTCCGCAGCAATGCTACTGATGGTTGGCTCGCTGCCCGATTTTTCACTAGCTGTCCCCCCTACGCGACACGCAGCGTTTCTCATTGCGGCGCAAATTGTGACATTTTCCGCGCAATTTTCACTATTCTTTGTACTGCAAAAGCGTGCTGGACCTGTATATATCAGTTTGCTCGGTCCGGTTGGCGCCACCGTCGGCGTACCGTTTGCGGTCTTGTTACTTGGTGAGCCTCTTCCCGCAGGACTGATGCTGGGAGGCCTACTTATTGCGTTGGGTATCGCTCTGGTCAGCCAAATAGGTCGTTCGAAAAAAGTACGTGCTAGTGTGCCGCAGCGCATACAGGCCGCGGAATGACTTCTGGCAACAGGGGGCGGGCCAAAGACCCTGCCAAGCGAGACGCGATTATTGCAGCGGCATGTGATCTGTTTTTTAAATTTGGGGTTGAAGCAACTTCGATCGAACACGTCGCTAAGTTGGCGAATGTTTCCAAAGTTACCGTTTACGGGAATTTCAAAGATAAATCTGGGTTGTTTGAAGAGTCCGTACATCAATATATTGCAAAGAATGCGCCTGTACCGCCAGAATTTGCAAACAAAAATGAGGACCTACCTCGATTTCTCGAGACTTACGGCACATTCATCCTGAACTATCTGTCCTCACCGCAATATCTTGAGATTGAAAGATTATTGATCTCCGAGTCCGAACGCCATCCTGATTTGGCGCGAAATTTTTATGAAGGCGGGATAAATCACATCCACAATAATCTCGCGCGGCTAATCGCTTTTGGGCATGACCGTGGCGAAGTGACAATTCCTGACGAGCAAAATGCCGCCGATACGCTTATGGGCATTTGGCTTGGTATTTCTATAAGGAAGCTGCAATTAGGCTTGGGCAAGCCCGTCACGGCCCCCGAAAATCGAATTCGTATTCGCAGCGGAATTAAAATCTTCATGAGAGCTTTTGGATCGGGTTAGCGCTAACTTGACCACAAAATAGGCCTTGCCTGCCAAAATTTTGTCGAAAATTTTTTAATGCAATGCTCGCTTTTGAGCGGAGGCGCGAGGCGAGGTTATCGTTAGATTTTATACCTTAACGAGCGCTGGTTTTGCGCGCGTTGCCGAGCAAGCCGGCCATTTCGACTAAACCGGTTTTTTACGACGGTAAAAAGTTGCGAGCACGACAACTTAGGTTGTGGACATTTCGACTGGTTGCAATTGCCGGGGGGATTATCTCGATGACATGAAAAACTTACCCCAACACAATATGCATTCGCACAAATCTGACAGATATCCAAACTTCAAACGAGATTTCGGCTCAGTTAACATATTGCCATTGTGCATCGCCGCAGCGTTTATCGCCCTGCCGACGGCAGCTCTGGCCCAAGTCTCGTTGCCCCCTGTCAATCTGGGCGATTCAAGTTTTCTGGACGGTGACGCGCGCCCTGGTTGGCTGTTTCAGGAAACGGTGACGATCTATGATGCAGACAGCTTTCGTGACAACGAAGGAAGCCGGTTACTCCAGCCTGATGACGTTAGGGCAGTTGCGACCGTAACGCAGGTTGCGTTCCTCTCAGCGCACAAGTTGCTGGGTGCAAATGTTGGCGCTGAAGTGCTTGTTCCTGTCGTCCATACAAACTTGAATTTAAATGACAGCCTTGGAAAATCCGATATCGGTGTTGGCGATCTTGTCGTGGCGCCACTTATCTTGCAATGGCGCAACCAAAAGCTGCTGGGTAACCCCTTACACGTCCGCTTCAATTTCAATGTTTCTCTCCCCATAGGCCAATATAGTAAATCTGCGCTGGTAAATGCGGGACAAGACTCATACCGCATTAATCCGCATGTGGCTGTTACGTGGCTGCCCTCCGATAAATGGGAAGTAAGCGGGCGCTTCCATTATCTTTGGGTCGGAAAAAGTAACGATCCTCCAAGCGCGCTTGCGAAGCGCTCTGTCCAACCAGGCCAAGCCGTACATTTCAATCTATCGGCCTCGCGCGCAGTCTCGGAACGTGTTCGACTGGGCGTGGCAGGCTACTATCTTGAACAGATTTCTGACGACCGTATCGACGGGATTAAACTTAAGGGCGGACAGGAACGGGTGCTCGGTTACGGCTTAGGGCTTAGAATGGCCATCGGGAAAAAGTCGGCGCTGTTTGCCAACGGCTACCTTGAATCATTAGCCAGGAACCGGCCACAGGGCGCGCGTCTGGTCGTCCGGCTGCAACATCCATTTTGATAATTCGCCATAGGCTGTGTGAATGTAGGGCCATAACTCAGTTTTTCCGGGGCGAATTTCCAGCAATGAATAATGAGAAACTGCGTGCGGTAACGAATGGACGATTTCGACTGAATCGCGCTTTGCATCTATAAAGCATATTTGTTGCATTGCAGGATTGTCGCACAATGCTGTTTAAGCTTCGGCATTCCCCTGTAGTCGTCGTGACGTCAATAAATCCAATCGCAGTAGAGCGGTCTGACATGTCCATACACGCATAATTGTGGTTGGAGAAGAACGACTCATTGATTAGCCGAATGCCGAAGTAGGGCGACAGTTTCGTTTTTAAGAACGCAGGTTGCTAAAATGATAGCTGCTCTAGCAAAGCAAATGTCTCTAAATCTGGGCCATGTATAATCCGCACTTATTACTAATTAAGGTCGGTGGTGATCTGATAAAGTTGGCCAAAAGTCCGATTGGCCCCGTTCCTCGCTCTGAGCGACTAATGATCACGGCAGCGTTTTTGACCGTAAAAGCTTTAGTCCATTTCGGACGTGCGGGTTCGGT
>CALRMO020000108.1:0-8612 GCA_943369235.1 Sphingomonas paucimobilis | reverse complement strand
GTTCGAGAAACTGCAAAAGGCGATGATGCGGATAGCTGGCGAAAGACGGCTGGTTCTCGCCAATTAAAACGGATGACGGGCGGCGGTTGCTTCGCTAGTTTTGGCTATGACCAAACCGAAGCGCTCGCTGCCCGCCCGTTTCTTCCGCTCAATTATCAAATGGCTGATTTACTTTATCTCCGGTAGCCTTGTGCTGACGGGGATATATGCCGTCGTGCCTGTGCCGACCACACTGACGATGCTGTTCGATGCCAATGGCGCCAAGCGCGACTGGACCTCTTTATCCAATATCTCCCCCAATCTGGTGCGCGCCGTGATTGCCGCAGAGGACGGAAAATTCTGCAGCCATGACGGCTTTGACCGCGAGGCCATCGAGCAAGCGCTTAAGCGTAACAAGCAGGGCGGGAAAATGCGCGGCGGCTCGACGATCAGTCAGCAGACGGCAAAGAACGTTTTCCTGTGGCAAGGCAGCGGATGGACACGTTATCTTCGCAAAGTCCCCGAAGTCTATTTCACATTCCTGATCGAAAAAATCTGGGGCAAGCGCCGGATTATGGAAGTCTACCTCAACGTCGCCGAAACGGGCATCGGCACGTATGGCGCTGAAGCCGGGGCGCTGCGTTATTTCGGCAAGAGCGCCAAAAACCTGTCCCGCGTCGAGGCCGCCCGCCTCGCTGCGATCCTGCCGCTCCCCAAAAAACGCGCAGTAAACGGCGCGGGCGGCTTCACCCGGCGTTACGGCAACAGCATCTCCGCCCGCATCCGCGTTGTCAAGCGCGATGCCCTTGATAGCTGCATCTACAAATAAAAAGGGCGGAGCCATCGGCCCCGCCCTTTTATCAAATGTTTGTTGAACGGTGTCTTAGAAACCAACAACCAGGGTTGCACTAACTGTGCGTGGAGCGCCAATCTGGACAAACGGCGGATTGCCGTATCCCGAAAGTGCACCGGTTGTTGAACTGCTGTTGATCGCCTGGTTCAGGCCGCCAGTGAAACCGCCGACATAAAACTGGTCGAACAGGTTATACACGTTGAGCTGAACATAGGTCTTTTCCAGACCTGCACTCGCCAGGCTGTACCGCGCATCAAGATTGACCAGCCAGTAAGCAGCAGCGCTAGCCGGATAGATTTCTGTTGTCGTGCCGCCGGTAAAGCCGCGAACTGGCAGATTGGTGTCATACACAAAACGCTCGCCCGTCCGCTTGGCGGTCAAGCCCAGTTCAAAGTCACCGACATTGACGCGGGCGGAGCCACCGAACGTATACTTCGGAGCACCCGATTCGCGTTTGCCGGCGGTCGGTGCAAAGATTGCCGCGCCGAGCGTCGAGCAACCAAGAAAACCAGCCGTAACCTGCAAAGCGGTACATTCACCAATAACGACGTCATCGGCAATTTTGGATTTCAGATACGACCCGAAAACATAGAGGCTCAGTTCCGGTATTGGTTTGGCCGAAACATATCCGTCCAACCCGTATTTTTCGACCTTACCGAGGTTGCGGAAAACCGAGACGTTAAGCTCGGGATCGAATGCCGACGCCTGGCGGTCCTTATATTTGTTGTAGAAACCCGCAACCTGGGCCTGAATTATGCCGCTGCTATAGCGCAGTCCCAAATCGAAATTGTCGGTCGTTTCCGGTCGCGGCTGCGCTTGCGGCGTATTGGCGGCGAAGAAAAAGCTGTTGTAAAGGTTATCAGTACCCGGAACAGAAAGCCCCTTCGAATAATTTCCGAAAACGCTTACGTCGTCAACAACATCGAAAACGAAGCCGACATTTGGCAAAACCTTGTCATATTTGAACACGCGCTGCTGCGGCCCCTGAATGGCCGGGTTCAGGGCAGCGTAACCTGTGTTTGCCGCAGTGTCGGTGCTGAAGCAATCGACGTTGCCGTTTGCCGCTGTCGTAAAGCAGAAATTGTTGAGGTCGCGTTTGAAGAACGGAGCGCGTACGCCCGCGTTGAGGACCAGTCGGCCATCCATAAAGGAACCGCGATATTCACCCCAAAGCTGATGAAGGATCGCGTAGGACAAGCGATCGCGCTTTTGGATAACGGTACCGTTTGCAACCGTTAGCGGGTCATTCACCGGAAACACGTCATTGGGCTCGCCGTTAATTTGAAGAGAGCCGACTTCACCGGTTTGACGGTGGCGTGCGCGGTCGAAGGTGTACCCAACGCGAATAGCCTGATCGTCGTTTATGTCATACCGTACGCCCGCAATGACCGCGTAACGATGCGTCTGCGTCTGGCTGGGTGCTAGCACCGTTACCCCATTGGTATTGGTGCTTCCGCAAGCCGAGCCAACGGGGCTGCAGGTGTCGAGAATGTCGCCGTCGCCGTTAAGATCGCGGCCGAAATAATATTGACCGCCGATGAACCCGGTATAGTTCACACCGCCGAGCGTCCGAACACCCTCACGGCCGATAACCGTACCGCCGCCATTCGCCTTCACATATTGATAGCTCGGATCGACAGTAAAGGTGAACTTGCCAGCCGTGAATTTCGACGCGATGCGGATATTGCCGGTATTCGACGGATTGTAGCGACGGTCAAATTCAGTGCCACAGCTTGAGCCGGTCACCACCGAACTTACTTCTTGGGAATCTGCAACACCCGCCTGTGGGGTATCGAGATTGCACGGGAAGTTGATAAGATATTCCCGTTCATCCTTATTTGTCGGAAAGCGGTTACCACTCTGTGGACCGACAACCCGCCCTGCGTCGATGCGCAACGGCAAGGAACCGAAGAAATTGTTGCGGTTCTGGTTGTAATGGCCAGCGATCGAAACAAAGTCGCCATTGTCGCCAATCGGCTGATAAATCTTGGCGTTATATTGCTGCTTGTTGACCTTGCCGTAATTGTTGAACGGGTTGTCGTTGGTAGCCTTTGACGCTGAGACAAAAGCACGAGTTCCAAACGAGGTCAGGTTGCCCGTTTCGATAAGGCCGAAAACGCGGAAGAAGTCGAAGTCACCATAAGAAGCCGACAGCTTGGCGCCCAAATTTTCGCCAGGAACGATTGTGCGGTAATTGACTGTGCCGCCAGCCGCCGATGCAGTCGGGCTGTCGACGTCGGTAGTACCAAGGTTGACGTTCACTTCGCCAATCAGCTCGGGATCGAACTGCTGGTTCGAGTAAATTGCGTAGTTACCTGAGTCGTTGAGCGGAATACCGTCAACGGTCAGAGACACGCGATCAGCACTAAATCCACGGATATTCAGCGTGCCGCCGGACGAACCATAAGCGTCGTTGTTCTGAAAGCTGACGCCTGGAATCAGGTTTATCGTGTCAAGGATGGACTGGCCGGGATTCTGGTTTTCGATGATTTCCTGGGTCAATACCGCCTTTGCCTTGGACGTGTCCGGCGTAATAACGCCTTCGACCTGACGAGGGCCGGTCGTGCCGGTAACAACGATTTCGTCTTCAAAATCGATGGAACCCGTTGACTGCGCGGAAGCTGCACTCGAAAGACTTGCGACGGTAAGCGCGGCTGCGCTAGCCGCGAGATAGTAACGTATCTGCATAATATGACCCTTATGAATATGTACAAGTCCGCCTCTCCCTCATGTCCGGGTCTTGGCCCGAATCATGGTGACGGAACTGGCTGAGCGCCGCACTGACGGGCGAAAATGTCAGTTAAATGACAAAAAGCAGCGGGAGGAACCTCCCGGCTGCCCGAAGCAAAACAGTGGAGCGCCAGGTTCCACTGTTTTACGTGATCGAATTACATGATTTTATTATGTATTTTTAAAACTGTGACCAACAGGCAACAGTGCAGGAATTTCTCACACAGCTCAGGCGGCGTCCTCTTTGCCGACCTTGGCCGACTTTGCGTAAACCAGAACCGGGGTCTTGCGACCCTCAATCACATCCTTGTCAACGACCACCTCATCGACGCCATCATAGGTCGGCAGGTCGAACATCGTGTCGAGCAGGATCGATTCGAGAATCGACCGAAGTCCGCGTGCACCGGTTTTGCGTTCGATTGCCTTCTTGGCTACAGCCTCAAGCGCGTCATCGGTAAAGCTCAGGCCGACGTCTTCCATCTCGAACAGCTTGCGATACTGCTTTACCAAAGCGTTCTTTGGTTCGGACAAAATCTTGACCAAGGCCGCAATGTCGAGGTCCTCAAGCGTCGCGGTTACCGGCAGACGACCGACAAATTCCGGAATCAATCCATATTTCAACAAATCCTCAGGTTCGATCTGCTTGAGGATTTCGCCTGTACGGCGCTCGTCAGGATCGGCGACATGCGCGCCAAAGCCAATCGATTTGCCTTCCAGACGGTTCGAAATGATCTTTTCAAGGCCCGAAAATGCGCCACCGCAAATGAACAGGATGTTGGTGGTGTCGACCTGCAAGAATTCCTGCTGCGGATGCTTGCGACCGCCCTGCGGCGGTACGCTGGCGGTGGTGCCTTCCATCAGCTTGAGCAGCGCCTGCTGAACGCCCTCGCCGCTCACGTCGCGGGTAATCGAGGGATTCTCGGCCTTGCGGCTGATCTTGTCGATTTCGTCGATGTAAACGATGCCGCGTTGCGCCTTTTCGACATTATAATCGGACGCCTGCAACAGTTTCAGAATGATATTCTCGACATCCTCGCCAACATAACCGGCTTCAGTCAATGTCGTCGCATCGGCCATCGTAAATGGCACGTCGAAGGTTTTCGCCAGGGTTTGTGCCAGCAAAGTCTTGCCGCAGCCTGTGGGACCCACGAGCAGGATATTTGACTTGGCAAGCTCGACATCGGCACCCTTTGCGCCGTGGTTTAACCGCTTGTAGTGATTGTGCACGGCAACCGACAACACGCGCTTCGCCTGCGGTTGTCCAATGACATAGTCGTCGAGAACTTCGCAAATCTCCTGCGGACTCGGAACTTCGCCTTCCTTGCGGCCCGTCAACGCGCCCTTGGTTTCTTCGCGGATGATGTCATTGCAGAGTTCGACGCATTCATCGCAGATGAACACGGTCGGACCAGCGATCAATTTGCGGACTTCGTGCTGCGATTTCCCGCAGAAGGAGCAATATAATGTGCTCTTGGTATCTGTTCCGCTTAACTTCGTCATAGAGTGTCCTGCTTCCGCGCCGATGCGGCACGGTCTGTCATTGAACTGACATCCTAAAGATGCGTTCCGATTTGGCAATAGCCCAAAACGGACTGTGCCAGGTTAGTAAGGTTGGTGGATGAATTGCTAATGAATTCAGTCTGCCGAAGCTTCCAGATTTGCCGGACGCTTGTCGAAAACCTCGTCGACGATGCCGAATGCCTTGGCTTCATCAGCCTCCAAAAACGTATCGCGATCCATCGCCTTTTCGATTTCTTTCAGAGGCTTACCGGTGTATTTCGCGTAAAGATCGTTCATTCGTTTGCGGATACGCAGAATTTCATTTGCCTGAATCTGGATATCCGACGCCATACCCCGCGCGCCGCCGGACGGCTGGTGCACCATGATACGCGCGTTGGTCAGCGCAACGCGCATTCCCGGTTCACCTGCCGCCAGCAGGAAACTACCCATCGATGCCGCTTGCCCGATGCACACCGTCCCTACGCGCGGGCGAATATATTGCATCGTGTCGTGGATCGCCATGCCTGCCGTGACAACGCCGCCCGGCGAGTTGATATACATCCAGATATCTTTTTTGGGGTTATCCGATTCGAGGAACAGCAGCTGCGCGGTGATGACCGAAGCCATATTATCCTCAACCTCGCCCGTCACAAAAATGATACGTTCGCGAAGTAACCTGGAAAAAATGTCCCAGCTGCGCTCCCCCCGGTTCGATTGCTCGATAACAACGGGAACGAGGGCTTGAACTGGATCGAATGGAACGTGCATGAAATACCTCTAATTTATTCTATTTTTGTTTCGAACCCTACATCGGCGCGACCAGGCAAAGTTTCAAGCGGGAAAACAGTAGAGGCAGATTTGACGAACGAGAATGAATTTCGATAAAATCGATTAGTGTGTCTGATTTCATTAGGTTGACCGATTACGGGTCGAATGGCACTCTGGCAGTATCGTTAAATTGGATAATCAGGAGGAATAAAATGGCAGACGCAGATCCCGGCGAAGGTTGCCCGATGCGCAGCGGCGGCGAAGTTAAAATTCGCTCGTTGCTTGGTCGTCAGAACAAGGATTGGTGGCCCGACGCGCTCCCCGTCGACATGCTCCACCAGCATGGCGTTTCACCCGACCCGATGGGCGAAGACTTCGACTATGCCGAAGCGTTCAAGAAGCTTGATTATCAAGCGCTCAAGGATGACCTCACCGCATTGATGACCGACAGCAAGCCTTGGTGGCCGGCCGATTATGGTCATTATGGTCCGTTCATGATCCGCATGGCATGGCACGCGGCGGGTACCTATCGCGTGACTGATGGCCGCGGCGGCGCCAATTCGGGGCAGCAGCGGTTTGAGCCACTCAATAGCTGGCCGGATAACGGCAACCTCGACAAGGCACGCCGTCTGCTGTGGCCGATCAAGCAGAAATATGGCGCGAGCATCAGCTGGGCCGACCTGTTCATTCTCGCCGGTAACGTCGCCATCGAAAGCATGGGCGGTCCGGTTTTCGGCTTTGGCGGCGGGCGCAAGGACGTTTACCAGTCCGAAGGCGACACCTTCTGGGGTGCCGAGGAAATCTGGGTGAATGAAGGCGCAAAGACTCGCATCGTCCCCGAAGAGGAAATGGAAGAGCTCGAAGGGCCGCTTGCCGCGATCCAGATGGGGCTGATTTACGTCAATCCGGAAGGTCCGGGCGGAAACCCAGATGCGTTGCAGTCGGCGCGTGACATGCGGGCGACCTTCAGCCGCATGGCGATGAACAGCGAAGAAACCGTGGCGCTGACCGCTGGCGGCCACGCCTTCGGCAAGGCGCATGGCGCAAAGCCCGCTGAAACCTTCGGCAAGGCTCCTGCATCCGAAGCAATGCATATGCAGGGCCTGGGCTGGCTGACCAACGACGAAGAAATCGGCAAGGGCCATATCACGACTTCGGGTATCGAAGGGGCGTGGACGCCGAACCCCACACAATGGGGCGGCGATTATTTCCGCCTGCTGTTCAAATATGACTACGAGCTTGTGCAGAGTCCTGCTGGTGCAAAGCAGTGGCAGCCGATCAATCCCGATCCCGAAGACATGGCACCCGATGCGCGCGATCCGTCAAAGCGGGTACCAACCATGATGACTACAGCTGACATGGCGTTGAAAGTTGATCCGGAATTCCGGGCGATTTCAGAGCGTTTCCGTGATGACCAGGCAGCGCTCGATGACGCGTTTGCCCGCGCCTGGTTCAAGCTGTGCCATCGCGACATGGGGCCAAAGAGCCTCTATCTCGGGCCTGAGGTGCCGGAAGAAACATTGATCTGGCAGGATCCCGTTCCCGAAGGCACGATGCCCTCCGACGCCGACATTGCCGCATTCAAATCAGCTGTTCTTTCGAGCGGACTCACTGTGTCGCAGCTCGTGAAAACCGCCTGGGCCTCGGCTTCGACCTACCGCAAGTCGGACAAGCGCGGCGGTGCCAATGGCGCTCGTATCGCGCTTGCTCCGCAGAAGGATTGGGATGTCAACGAGCCCGAAGAACTGGCCAAGGTGCTCGCCAAGCTCAACGAACTGCGTCGTTCGATGAGCCTTGCCGACGCCATCGTGCTGGCAGGTTCGGCAGCGGTCGAAAAGGCGGCGAAAGATGCCGGTTTTGATGTGGCCGTGCCGTTCACCGGCGGTCGCGGCGATGCGACTCAGGACTGGACCGATGTCGAAAGCTTCCACTGGATGGAGCCGCAGGCCGATGGTTTCCGCAACTACCTGAAGACCCGCCAACCTGTGAAGACCGAAGAATTGCTCCTCGACAGGGCGTCACTGCTTGGACTGTCGGGACCCGAGTTGACCGTATTGGTCGGCGGCTTGCGCGTGCTGGGTGCAAACCACAATGACATACCCGAGGGCGTGCTGACAACCCGCAAGGGGCAGTTGACCAACGACTTCTTTGTCAACCTGCTCGACAATGACACCTTCTGGGATCTGGTCGACACGTCAAGCGACGAAGAGTTCATCGGCTACACTCGTGGCGGCCGCACCGAAAAGTGGCGCGCGACGCGCACCGACCTTGTGTTCGGTTCGAACAGCCAGCTGCGCGCAACCGCCGAGGTCTATGCCGAAAACGGCCACGAGGAAAAGTTCGTGCGCGACTTCGTCAAGGCATGGGTCAAGGTAATGAACGCCGACCGCTTCGACCTGAAATGAAGCGCGAGGCATTGCCCGACCGTTAAATAGGATAGTCCCTATTTAACGGGGTCGATGCCATATCTAAACAAGAAAGGCCCCGGAATTCCGGGGCCTTTTCTTTTGTCCTCTTTGGAAGCTTACTTCTTGGCGGCAGGCTTCTTGGCCGGTGCCTTTTTCGCTGCCGGCTTATCCTCTGCCTCGGCAGCTTCCTTCTTGGGAGCTGCCTTTTTCGCTGCTGGCTTGGTTTCCTTGGCAGGAGCATCTTCCTTCGCGGCCTTCTTGGCAGGCGCCTTCTTCTTCGCCGCTGGCTTGGCGTCCGGTTCGGCCTCAATCGCCGCTTCCAGCTCTTCCTTGGTCACGGCGCGGTCGGTAACAGTCGCTTTGTCAAACAAGAA
>CALRMO020000107.1:0-8706 GCA_943369235.1 Sphingomonas paucimobilis | reverse complement strand
CGCACCATGTCACGGGAACCGTCGTCAAGACATGTGAGGCACGAGGGCTCGGGCTTGATGCACTTACCGCCGATGATCTGGGCGATATCGACCCAAGGCTCGCCGGAACGACCTTGCCCGATCTGTCGGTTGACGGTTCGGTTGCAAGCCGGACCAGCGCTGGCGGCACGGCGCCCGTTCGGGTAAGAGAGGCAATCGCCGCCGCCAAAAAGGAATTAGAGGCATGATATCACCCCGCAAACTTCTGCTGCTCGGGATGGCCCTTGGTCTTGCAGCCTGCGGCAAGGTAGGCGACCTCGAGCCACGCGCGGGCAATAGCCTGCCGCCACAAGCCTATGGGCAAAAGACAAAGCAGACGGCCGAAGCCTTGACCACGCCGTCGGTTCAGGCACGCCCCAGCCGGACAGACGAGCTGCTGAAACGATCCGAACGGCGCGAGGACGATCCGTTCGACGTTCCGCCGGGCAAAGAGCCATTACCGTTCGACGCCGAACAAGCCGCCGAAGATACCAAGCCAGAGCCGAGCTAAGCCCAAATCCCATGAACCATTTTGAACTGATCGATGGCGTGATGCACGCCGAACAGGTGCCGTTGCCGCGAATTGCCGACAGCGTCGGTACCCCCGTTTATGTCTATTCGCGCGCGACCCTGGAACGCCACGCCCAGGTTTTCCGCGACGCGCTGGTGGGCCTCGACAACCCGCACCTCGCCTTTGCCGTCAAGGCCAATCCCAACCTGGCAGTCCTGAAGGTGCTGGCAAAACAAGGCTATGGCGCCGATGTCGTCTCGGGCGGCGAGATGGACCGCGCGCTGGCGGCCGGCATACAAGCGAACGACATTGTCTTTTCCGGTGTCGGCAAGACCGCCGACGAAATCGTCCGCGCGCTGAATGCCGGTATCGGGCAGTTCAACATCGAATCGGAGGAAGAAGGCCGCGAACTTGCCATCCTCGCCGACGCGTTAAACCTGACCGCGCATGCCGTGCTCCGGATCAATCCGGATGTCGATGCCGGAACGCACGGCAAGATTTCCACAGGCAAGGCCGACAACAAATTTGGTGTCGGCATCCACCGTGCGCCGGAAATCTATGCCCGTCTGGACGCGCTGCCCGGAATACATATGCGCGGCGTCGCGCTTCATATCGGCAGCCAGCTCACCAGTCTCGATCCCCTGGAAACCGCCTTCACAAAAATCGGCGCACTCGTCCGTCAGCTTCGCGACAGCGGCCACAGCATCAGCCATGTCGATCTGGGTGGTGGCCTTGGCGTCAAATACAAGACCAGCGACAACCCGCCAGAGCCAGCCGACTACGGGGCCATGGTCGCGCGCGTTACAAAAGGCTGGGACGTCCGGCTGATGTTTGAGCCCGGCCGGGTGATTGCCGGGAATGCCGGTATATTGCTCACCCGCGTTATCCGGGTAAAGCCGGGCTCGGGCAATCTGCCCTTCGCTATCGTCGATGCCGCGATGAACGACCTTGCCCGCCCGGCGCTCTATGATGCCTGGCATGATTTTGAAGCCGTCGCCCCCAGCGGCCAGAAGATGGCGGCAAATATCGTCGGCCCGGTATGCGAAACCGGCGATACCTTTGCCATGGGGCGCGAAATCGATGTCGTTGCGGCCAACGACCTCGCCATCTTCCGCACCGCCGGAGCCTATGGCGCGACGATGGCAAGCACTTACAACAGCCGCGGTCTGGTCCCCGAAGTTCTCGTCGATGGCGACAAGTTTGCGATTGTAGCCGAACGGATCGCGCCCGCCACCATATTGGCAGCCGAACACGTTCCCGACTGGCTGAAGTAAGCATTTTGGACCAGCTGCCGATCTTCGTGAACCTGAAGGGCCGCAAGGTCATATTGGTTGGCGAAGGCGACGCAGCGGACGCCAAAAGGCGGCTGATCGAACGGGCGGGCGGTCAGTGCGTCGATGCCGGCGACCATGATGCCCGCATCGCATTTGTTGCGCTCGACGATGAAGCAATGGCGCTTTCCAGCGCGGCCGACCTGAAGGCACGCGGGCTGCTGGTAAACTTCGTCGACCGGCCCGAGCATTGCGATTTTACGACACCGGCCATTGTCGATCGCGCGCCGGTTTTGATCGCTGTCGGCACGGGCGGCGCTTCGGCGGGCATGGCGAAAGCCATCCGCCAGCGGATCGAAACCATGCTACCCGAAAAGCTTGGCGCCCTCGCGCACGCCATAGCCGCCGCCCGCGACGCCATCCGGCAGCGTTGGCCGGAACCCGCCGCGCGACGGCGCGCACTTGACGCCGCCTTTGCGCGGCACGGGGTGCTTGATCCTTTTGAGGCTCATGACCCGGCGGCAGTCCAAAACTGGTTGAACGATGCAGGCGTGCCTGCCGGTACGCGCCTGATCGAGATACCTTTATTGTCCGGGGACCCCGACGACCTCACATTGTTGACGGCGCGCCTTTTGGGGGAAGCCGATCATGTCTTTCACGACCCCGCTGTACCCGCCGCCGTCCTCAACCGTGCGCGCGCCGACGCGGCGCGGGTGGAGGGTCCGCCCCCGGTGGAAGCACCTGACGGCCTGACGCTCTACCTCAGGTTGCCGTCCGCATAAGGATAGGGCATGGAGGACATATAACCTGTCGCAGGATGATGTCTTTGCCCGATTTTCCCTCCGAAATGCTGATTTACGGTTGCGGCAATATGGGCGGCGCGATGCTGCGCGGTTGGCTTGCGGCTGGGGTCGCGCCGGAGCGGTTTGCTGTTGTCGATCCGGTCGTGGAGAATTTGGCCGAAGGGGTCGCGCTTCACCGTTCGGCAGCCGCTCTGGACCGGACATTCGGCGTTGTGCTGCTCGGCATCAAGCCGCAAATGCTGGCGTCGCTCGCCCCCGAAATAGCCCGGCTGCTTCAACCCGATGCGCTCGTCATATCTTTATTGGCCGGGTCTGAGACCGCCACCCTGGCGGCGCATTTTCCCGACGCACGAATTGTCCGCTTGATGCCAAACCTTGCCGCGGCCATCGGCAAATCGCCGCTTGGGCTGTTTTCGCGGATGCTGGACGAGGACGGGAAGGTCGGGCTGGAATCGATGCTCGCGCCACTGGGCACGCCGATCTGGTTGAGCGAAGAAGCGCAAATGAATGCCGTCACCGCGCTCGCCGGTTCCGGCCCTGCATTTGTGTACCGCTTTATCGACGGCTTGAAGCAGGGCGGCGAGGCGGCTGGTCTGGCTCCGGAGGTCGCGGCGACGCTTGCGCTGGCAATGGTGGAAGGCGCAGCACAGCTAGCGGCGGCGTCCGACGAAACCCCGGCCGAGCTTGCCGCCCGCGTGACCAGCCCCGGCGGGACGACTGCTGCCGGACTCGCTGTTCTCGACCGGGAGGACGCGCTCGCAACATTGCTCACCAAAACATTACGAGCCGCGCGTGACCGCGGCGAAGAACTGGCCAGGGGGGACTGAAGTGAAACTCAAGACACTATTGATGCTGACGGCGGTGCTGCTTGCCGCCCCCGCTGCCGCCGCGCCATCGACGCCGCCCACCACTGAGCAGGCCAAGGCCAATCTCGCCAAAGCCGGACCAATTGAAAGTTTCGATCTGTTTCAACTGGCCGACGGCATTGATGATGGCGCGCTTAACAGCGAGGCGATTACCGCAGCCTATCTCGATCGCATTGCCGCGATCGACGACAGCGGCCCGATGCTGAATGCCGTGATTGCGACGTTCCCCGACGCGCTCGATCAGGCGCGCGCTATGGATGCGGAGCTAAAGGCAGGCAAATATCGCGGCCCGATGCACGGGATGCCCGTGCTGGTGAAGGACAATATCGAGGTTGCCGGACCCTTAGCAACGACCGCCGGATCGCTGGCTCTCGCCACCAACATCACCAATCGCGACGCACCGTTGATCGCGCGCTTGCGGGAGGCTGGTGCCGTTATTCTGGGCAAGACCAACCTGTCCGAATGGGCGAATATCCGCTCGGACAATTCGACCAGCGGCTGGAGCGCGGTTGGCGGCCTCACCAAAAACCCACATGTGCTCGACCGCAATGCCTGCGGTTCCTCCAGTGGCAGCGGCGCTGGCATGGCGGCGGGGCTGGCCGCAGCGACTGTCGGCACCGAGACCGATGGCTCGATAACCTGCCCCGCTGGCATCAATGGCATTGTCGGCTTCAAACCCACCGTAGGTCTTGTTTCGCGGCGCTATGTCGTGCCCATCAGCCACAGCCAGGACACCGCCGGCCCGATGACACGCACCGTCCGCGACGCGGCAATCATGCTGACCGCGATGGCAGGTTCAGACCCGCAAGATGCTGCCACCGCCGAAGCCGATACATTTCGCGGAAATTATGCCGCCAATCTTTCGACCGAAGCCCTCAAAGGAATGCGGATTGGAATCTTCCGCGCGCCCGACGTCGATCCGGCAGTGTTTGATTCGGCGATCGCGCGATTGAAGGAAGGCGGCGCAGAAATCATCGTGCTCGAACCAGGCAAAATCGACTATGACGCCATGGGCACGGCCGAATTCAAAGTGCTGCTCGCCGAGCTAAAGGCCAACCTCGCAACATATTTGCAAGGTCTGCCTGAAGGAAATGTGCCGCATAAGTCGCTTGCCGACATTATTGCTTTCAACAGGGCCAATGCTGACAAGGAGCTGCAATATTTCGGACAGGAGACATTCGATCTTGCAGAAAAGGAAAATGGTCTGGACGATCCAGCCTACCGACAGGCGTTGGCAACATCGCGCCGCATCGCCAGCGGAACACTCAATGGCCTGTTCGCAAATAATAAGGTCGATGTCATCGTCGCGCAGACAAACGGTCGGGCCTGGCTAACGACCCTTGACAAGGGCGATGCGTTTACCGGACCCAGCGCCAGCCAGATGCCAGCCATCGCCGGCTTTCCGCATCTTACCGTACCGATGGGCCTTTCGGGGGGATTGCCGGTCGGCCTCAGCTTTATCGGACCCAAGTGGCACGATCATGCCGTGCTGAAGGTGGGCTATGCTTTTGAGCAACTGTCGAAAGCACGCGTAGCGCCCACATTCCAGGCGAGTTTGGACACGAAATAATGGTATCTGGAAAGCCCGATCTCGGTAGCCTTATACCCGGCGGCACGGCCTTTGACCCGGCGCTGGTCAACAGGTTGATGGGCAAGTTCGGCCATTCCGGTTTTCTCGACATGGAATATGTCGGTCATGGCGATGACTGGGTCGAGCTTTCCATCGACTGGCGCGAGGATCTCGTTGCTGATCCTGAAACAGGGATTCTGGCATCGGCGGTCATCATCAGCCTTATGGACAACGCTACCAGCATGTCGATCTGGACCAAGCTTGGCGAATTCCGGCCGCAGGTGACGATGGACTTGCGCATCGATTATCTGCGGCCCTCACCATCGGGTGAGCGCGTTTACGGACGCGGTATTTGCTACCATCTGACGCACAGCATCGGTTTCGTTCGGGGCTTTGCGCACAATGGCGATCCTGAGGACCCGCTTGCCCACGCAAGCGGCACCTTCATCCGTGTCGGGGACCGCGTCGGATGAGTGGGGTGCCAGGTTTACCGCCTTATGCGCTCGCGCTTGATATGGCGGTGGTGGATGAGTTCGACGGCGCACCCATTATTGGTATGCCCTTTGCCGACAAGGTCCAGGGCCGCCCGGGATTCTTGCATGGCGGGGCTATTTCCGGCCTTCTCGAAATGGCTGCCGTGGCGGCAATCCATCGCGCGCTTCAGGCCAAAGGCAGCGACAGCGCCATAAAGCAGGTTAATGTCACCATTGATTTCATGCGCGGCGGCCTCGGGCACATGACCTATGCCGTTGGCGAGGTTACACGGCTTGGCCGAACAATGGCCAATGTCGAGGCGCGCGCGTGGCAGGAAGACCGCGATAAACCCATCGCGATGGGTCATATGCACTATCTGATCCGCTCACCTAAAAAGATGGAAATGTAGGATTTGGAGGCGTATTATTAGTGCAGACGTGAGGGTGGTGTTTCTTAGTCTCACACGAAGACACAAAGGCACAAAGGAGGAGAGAAGAACGCAGCTCTAATTTTATTCCTTGATGCGACCAAGCATCTCAACGGAGAAGAAAGGCTACCGCCTTTTTCCTTATCTTCGCATCTTCGTGTCTTTGTGTGGGCCCATTAAAGCCCAAGCATGCTGTACAGCTTACTGCTTAGAACATGATGACATCAAGTTGAAACTCCACCGTAGCCCTGAGCCCGTCGAAGGGCGTTTGCGGCCAACCGTGCTTCGACAGGCTCAGCACTATGGTTTGGTTTTATGTTATCATGTCCTAATCACGCCTCGCCGTGGGTTTCGATCAGCGCGCTGGCGATCGCTTCTTCGGGCGTTTTATCGCCCCAGATAATGAACTGGAATACGGGATAGAAGCGTTCGCATTCGTCGATAGCGACGTCGATAATCGTCTGCGCGTGATCGACGCTCAGCAAACCGTTGGACGGCATCAGGCTGCCATGGCGGAACAGCAATATACCGTTGGCCGACCACATATCGAAATGGCCGAGCCATAGTTGCTCGTTAATCAGACCAAGCGCCGTGTATACGCCGCTGCGCTTGTCAGTCGGCACCGTGACGTCGGGAAGGACAATGAGTTGAAGCGCATTGTCTTCTTCACGCCAGATCGCGCGGATCTGATAACTGGTCCAGCTGCCTTTATATTCGGCGGTAATCTCGTCCTCGCCATCAAGTTCGAACGACCAGCCACGGGCTTCGAACAATGCCGCGAGCATGTCGACGGGCGCCGATTCGTCGCGTTCGAAATGCTCATATTGTTCGTCTGCGTCGTGCATATTCTGGTGCGCCCGTTACTGTCTGGCGATTCTGCCCTGCTACAAACGCGCACGCAAGGCTATTGGGTCCCGCAAGGACACAAGTCTGTGGGCCGGTTGTGGAAAAGTTTATGCTTCAGGGGGCAGTTTTTTGTCGGCAGCCTTTGGCTTTGGCGCTGGCTTACTGGCTGCAGCCTCAAGCGCAGCGACGCGTTTGGCCAATGCATCGGCCTCTGCGCGGGCATTGGCAGCCAGGGTTTTGACCGCGTCAAATTCCTCACGCGTCACCAGATCAAGCCCACCGGCCCATTCACGCGCGCGTTCCCGCATGCTGGCTTCGGCTTCGCGGCCCATGCCCGCGACGGTCCCGGCAACGCCGTTCAGAACCTTGGCCAAATCGTCAAAAATGCGCTTTTCGCTTTGCATGTCACATACTCCGTTTCAGCCGACTATCGGCTTCAGCTTCCTATCTGGGAAGTCGCAGCCGGAACGTAAAGGCTTTCCGCGTCGGGATTCAATCTGTCGATCTCATAATTTAGCCCCGCTGCAAAGCTAATCCAGACCAGATAGGGCACCATCAACCATGCCGCCGCCTTGCGGACCCGTCCGAATGCCACTGTTGTCGCGATAGCGGCAACAATCATCGCCAGAATGATGTAAAAGGCGGTCGAGACCTTGTGCTGCCCGAAAAACAACGGCGACCAGCTAAGGTTGATCGCAAACTGGATGAGAAACAGCGCAATCGCCACACCGCGGTAGCGCGCGCCTCGCGCATGAAGGACCATGGCGAAAGCCAGCCCCATCAGAAAATAGAATGTTGTCCAGGCCACCGGGAAGACCCATCCGGGCGGTTGCAATTGCGGCTTGATAAGCGACAGATACCATCCTGAATCATCGGAGGAACCCGATACCGCCCCCGACAGGAACCCCAGAAACACCACCGCCGGGATTACGAACAAGGCCCAGCGCAATAAGGACATGCGAAGCTGCGACGCGGATGCAAGCTGGTTCATGGGAGTTCTCCAGGCTTTTCAAGCGATTCGGGGGAAACGCGGTTCGCCCAATTCCTTAGCATTGCGCGAAAATAGAACAAGGCCGCCTGCCTTTCGGCAAACGGCCTTGTGTCCTGATTTGATTGCCTTGACGGCAAAATAGTTACTTGCGGGTGCCCGAAAGTCCCATCGAACCGAATGCACCAGCCTTGACTTCGCCGGTCATCGCGTCGCCATCAACGGTCGCGGTTGCGTCAAGATGCATTGGCATCGGAACGGTGATGTCCATGCCCCAGCTAAGCGTATCGCCATCGACTGTGCCATTGGCGATATCCATCGTTCCAAGGCCGCCGGACATTTTGCCCGAAAAGCTGCCGCCGTCGCTATTGACGGTCAAGACGGCCTTCTGGTCGCCCATCGGGCTTTTGATTGTGACGTCCCAGTCACCATCGACTGCTGCCATATTCCTGCTCCTTATTTAGCGGTGTTGTTGGCACCGGTGTTAGCAGCTTCGCCGACCATTTCAATTGGCAATCCGAGCGATTCAAGCTGCGGTTTGACGGTTGAGGCATCGCCCACCACGACCCAGGTAAAGCGATCGGGATTGACGAGCGCGCGGATCGATTTGTCCAACGATTGCTGAGTCATGCCGCGATACTGGCTTGCCACGGTGTCATAGAAATCATCGGGACGCTTGAAGAGCACGTTGCGCTGCATTGCGGCCAACACATCGCCGGAGGTTTCAAAACTGCCGGGCAATTCGCGAATGCTTCCGCCGACAATCCGTTCACGCTCTTCGCTGGTGATCCCCTTGTCGCCCAGGAACGACTTGTAATTGGAAATGAGGGCTGCAATCGATTCGCCGGTCTTGTCCGCCTGAACGGGCGCCGCGACGATATAGGGCACGTCGCCTTCCACCCGGTTGATGCTGCCGCGCACGCCATATGACC
>CALRMO020000106.1:0-8857 GCA_943369235.1 Sphingomonas paucimobilis | reverse complement strand
TTGGCAGTAATCGTCTCGCTTGCCCGCCCGACCGCTATCACGGAAACAAATACCATCGAAACCGCAGATGTCAGTTACGATACCTCGACCGCTTTCAACATCGGTGCGGTAGGCGTCGTCCTCATCCTGATCGCCCTCTACGCGACCTGGTGGTGATTGAAGGCGCCCTGCGCATGGCGTAGTGCGAGATATTTGGTAACCGGTTAGATCGCGCGAGCGGTCGCAGGCTTGCGTGAAAGCGGGATTGAGCTGCATTAAACAGCGACAGGGTGTGCGCTATTATTGCTCGAAAGCGCCCCGGTCGCGCCGCCCGTTCCGTCGCCGCTTGCCCAGCGCATCGGCTGGCTGCGCGAGTTCGTCGGTTCCCGAATTCTGTGCCCGGCTACCTTTTTGCAGGCTAAAATTGGCGCGCATCAGGTCGGCATCGACCGCGATGAACTTGGGGTCCGCCACGATATCGTTCAGACCAACGAGCACGTTTTGCGCGACCGGATACAGGTTATAATCCCACCGGACATCGGTATTGCGGTTGTTCGACGTCACGCGCCCATTCGGTCGGGGTACGATAACGTTGTTCAGGATGACGATGTCGGTCGAGCGGTTGGCGAAGAGTTCCTCGTAATTAACGATCGCGCCGTTCCAATATGTCGTATTGTTGATGATATCGACGTGCGATGTGCGGAATGTGTGAATTCCCGATCCGCCATTGAAGGCACTGACATTATTGGCAATCAGCGAGCGTGCTTTCCACACCGGGCGCTTTGGTTTGGCCTTGGGATCATCGGCACCGATTATGGCATCGCCATTGGGGTTGGTCGCCCCGCCGGAAACGGTCTGGTCGGTGACGTCGAGCAGGATACCATTGCCGTCGCTCAACTTGCCCGTTCGCTCCCATGGCACCAGCGTCTTGTTGTTCCAGACCATGTTGCGCTGGATGACGACATGATAGCCGGGCGCGTCATCAAACGCCCAGTTGTTAAGCATAGTAATGCCCGATCCGGCATATTCCATAAACCAGGCATTCTCGAACACCTTATTGTCTTCGATGGTGATGTGGTCGGCCTCGATTGCGAGGATTCCGCCGCCCGGCATTTTGCCGACGGTATTTTTACGGATGATGATGTGGTGCGGCTTGGCATTCGGGGCATTGCGCCTGCCCTCGACGAAAATGCCGTTCGTGTTGAATCGCGATTCCTTGATCTTCGCTTTCGATCCGGCGATGGCTTCGACCAGCGTGACCTCGTCATTGCCGCCGATCAGCGTCAGTCCTTCAATGATGTGATAAGAGCCGTGGATTTCGATGCCCGACCATTGGCGCGGACGAAGCACCGGCTTGTGCCCGGGTCTGGCTTTCCAGGTAATCCAGGCATCGGGGCGTCCTGATACGTTGATCGCAAGCAATGCCGTGCCTTCGCCGCGCGCGGACGTGTCGCCTTCATAGACACCATCGCCGATCAGCACGACATCGCCTGGTTTCACCACCGATTCCGCCTTTTGGAGCGTCTGGAAGGCGGCCGAAGCGGTATCTCCGTCGTTCGAGTCCTTGCCCTGCGGCGACACATAATAGTCTTTTGCAACTGCCGGATTTCCCCAGAGCATTGCGGACAATGATGCCAGCGCCAGGAGAGCGGGTTTCAGCCTCACAAAACGGGTCCCCTCGAAGGCTCGATAGCCGGAACTCTTTTTCGCCTGTCTAGGAACCAGATGACACCGAAAACGACGAGAAGACTAAGCGGCAGAATTGCAGCAAATTCAAAGCTGCGGGCGGCAGCACCGCTCTCGACCTCGGCCAGCGCCGTGCCGCTAAGCGTCGCCAGCACGTCGCTTCCGCCCGCGAGATCGGCCTTTGCCCTGTCGTAAATTTCGCCAAGCTTGGGCAGCACGAAATAGATCGATAGCGCTCCTGCCGACCCGACCAGGCCCATCATCCACGAGCCACCGCGCGGATACCGCTCGGCGACCGAGGCGAGCATGGTCGGCCACATCACGCACACGCCTGCGCCCCACACCGTTGCTGCAATAATCGCAGTCGTCGGCGAGTCGGCGCGCGAAAGCATGAACAGGCCTAACGCGGCGAGCAGGCTCGACACCCAGAGCAGGCCGGGATTGGACAGCACATGCGCCAGCTTGCCGGCGAAATGACGAAGCACGAACATCAGCGCGCTGACGTAGACAAGCAACAATATGCCGCGCATGCCGACCTTGTTGGTCAGCGCCACATCGACCCACTGACCGGGCGCTAGCTCCGACGCGGCGGTCAAAAACATCGCGCCGAACCAGATCAGGAATGAGGGACGACGGAAAACTTCGGTCATCATTTCGCCAAATGTCACTCCGGTTTCGTCGCGCATCGGTGGCGGAAATTTCGTGCCGAGCGCGATGACGATGACGAGCACTGCAGGGGTCAGCGTCAGGCCCAATATTGCCTGCCACGACAGCGCGTCGGCAAGGAAATAGCCGGCAAGACCTCCAACGATCAGCCCGCCCGGCCACCATGCATGCAGCACATTCAGCCGGTGCGTGGTATCTTCGGGATATAATTGCGCGGTCAGCGGATTGATCGCCGATTCCGCAAGGCCCCAGCCGATACCGCACACCAGCATCCCGATCCACAAGACCCCGTGGATGCCGGTCCCCGTTGCGAGCGAACCAGCGAACAATATTGTCAGCGTTCCGGCAATGAAGCACGCGCCGCATGCGAGCAGCATCCGCTTGGTGCCGATGATGTCGAGTAAGGCGCTGGTAATGAAAAGCGTTACCGCAAAGCCCAGAAAGGATGCGCCGAGCGCTTCACCGATCAAGCGACCGGCGTCGGCAGAAGCAACGGGATCGATCCATTGCTCCTTGATGCCGCTCGCCGTCGCTGCGCGCAGCGACGCGCTCATGGCGGCGGTAAACAAGGCGAGGACCGACAGCCAGAACAGCCGCCCCCGGTTCAAGGTGCCGGTTGTCACTGCCATTCTCCCAAAATGTTGTTTTTCATATTGCTATTGCCGTCCAGTGATCGTTGCTTTTTGAATTTTGGACTGCGGCTTCGACAAATGCCATGCCGCGCAAGCCGTCCGCGATTCCGGGGAACCAGCCCGGCTGACCCGGTGCGGGCGATACCTGCCGCCCGTCGCGTACCGCCGAGGCGAAGCCGCGATAGATGTTTGCAAAAGCCTCGATATAGCCTTCGGGATGGCCGGCGGGCAGGCGCGTCAACGACGATGCCGAGGCGTAGCCACCCGCCCCGCCGGTACGGATCGTTTCGATAGGGCGGTCGCGCCAGCGTATGACAAGGCTGTTCGGTTCTTCCTGCCGCCAGCTCATCGTTCCCAGCTCACCGGCGATGCGCAGTTGAATTGCGTTTTCCTCGCCCGCGCAAATCTGGCTGGCGACGAGCGAGCCGCGCGCACCGCCCTGAAAGCGAAGCAATATGCTGGCATCGTCATCGAGCCTTCTGCCCTCGACATGCGCGGTAATGTCAGCGCAAAGCTCGGTCACGGTCAGGCCGCTCACAAGTTCGGCGAGGTGAAAGGCGTGCGTACCGATGTCGCCCAGCGCCCCGCCGACACCTGCCTTTGCCGGATCGGTCCGCCACGCCGCCTGTTTCTGTCCGGTTGCATCGATATCGGTGCTAAGCCAGCCCTGCCGATACTCGACATCGACACGGCGGATTTCGCCGAGATCGCCGCTGGCGACGCGGCTGCGCGCTTCCTCGATCATCGGGTAACCAGCATAGGTATATGTCACACCGTACGGCTTCGCGCTTGCGGCGGCGGCGTCTGCGATCTCGCGCGCCTCGGCGAGGTTCAGCGCGACCGGCTTGTCGGATAGCACGGCAAAGCCAGCTTCCAGCGCCGCGACCGCCATTGGCCGGTGCAGATGATTGGGGGTGGCGACGATCAACGCCTGCATCCGTTGATCTGCGGGCAGGGCGTTTTCGGACTTCAGCATCGTTGCAAAATCGTCATAAGCCCGGGCGCAGGGCAGCCCCAAGACTGCGGCACTGCGACGGTTGCGTTCGGGCTCGCTGCTGAACGCGCCGCACACCAGTTGCCATTCACCGTCGAGCTGCGCGGCAAGCCGGTGCACCGCGCCGATGAAAGCGCCTTCGCCGCCCCCGGCCATCCCGTATCGCAGCGCCGTCACAGATCAATAGCGCAGTTTTTGCATTTGCCGCGCGCTTGCTTCCATCGATGGCCAATAAGGCGGCGGCGGATTGTCATGCTCGACAAAATAATGCTTCAGCCCCGCGAGTTTCGACATATCGAATATCGATTGAAAGTCGATGACGCCCGATCCGACATTGGTCATATCTCCGGCAGCGGTCATGTCCTTGACATGGCACAAGGGAATGCGTCCCGCATGTTTCCTGAAAATTGCCGGAATGTCTGCTTTCCCTTTGGTTGCCCAAAGCAAATCGAGTTCAATTTTGACCAGATCAGGGTCGCTCTCGCCGAACAATATGTCAAACGGCAATTTCCCCTCGACCGGCTCGAACTCGAAACTGTGATTGTGATAGGCAAAAGTGAAACCGGCGTCCTTTACCATCTTGCCGAAGTGGTTGAACGCCTTCGCGGTCTGTTGGCACTGACTGATATTCGACCGTCGATCTTCGTTAATCCATGGCAGAACGATGTACTGACAGCCAAGCATCCGTCCTTGCGAAAGCACCCTGGCCATATTGTTTTCGAGTTCGTCCATTTGCACATGCATCGATGGGGCAGTCAGGCCGATCCGAACGAGCTCGCGGCGAAGCTCTTTGGGGTCCATGGTCGAATAAGGCGGGCCGCCCAGTTCGACTTCGCTATATCCCAGTTTCTTCAGGCGTTTCAGCGTGCCAATGGGATCGGTCTTCGCCGCTTCGCGCATCGAATATAGCTGCACGCCGAATCGTTTGGTCTTGCGGCTGGCGGCGATTGCAACGGAATCGAGCGCGGTCGCCGCCGCAGTCCCGGCAACAGCCGTCATCAGCGCACGTCTTGAGAACATCAAAGTTTCCCTTCCTTCATCAATCCGGCGGCATAATTCGCCGCCCGCGCGGTAAATGCCATGTAGGTCAGCGACGGGTTCTGGGTCGAGCAGGACGCCATCGCCGCGCCGTCGGTCACGAACAGATTGGGCACATCATGCGCCTGGTTCCAGCCGTTAAGGACCGACGTTGCAGGATCGCGCCCCATACGCACGGTTCCCATTTCATGAATGGCTTCGCCGGGAAGCCGCATGCCGTCGAATGCCTTTTCGGACGTAGTGATATCGGTCGCGCCCGCCGCCCGAAGCATCGCTTGCGCGTCTTTGGTCGCCTCGGCAATCAACGTCTTTTCATTATCGCCGAAATTGCAGTCGATAACGGGCAGGGGTATGCCCCATTTGTCTGATTTGGTTTTGCTGAGCCCTACCTTGTTTTCAGGACGGGGCAACATTTCTGCGAACGGCAAAAAGCCCATCTTCCAAGGCCCCGGCGTCCGGTTAGCCAGCTTCAATTCCTCGCCAATGCCCGCCGCATTGGCGTTCCAGCCCGACCGGCTCGCTCCTGCCTGAAAGCCGAAGCCACGAAGATACGGCTTGTCTTTTTCGCTGAAATTCCCGTAGCGCGGCATGTAGGCGGGTATGGGTCGCCGCCCCTTATCGTAAAAATCGAGCATTCCCGGCAAGGTGCCGCTGACATTGCCGCCGATGACATGGTCCATCAGATTGCGGCCGAGCTGCCCGCTTTTGTTGGCAATACCATTGGGGTTCGCATCATTGCGCGAGTTGAGCATGATCAGCGCGCTGCCGATTGTCGACGCATTCAGGAAGATCATGCGCGCTCGATAGACCGTTGCCGCCTTCGTTTCGGCATCGATGACGCGAACGCCCGATGCCTTGCCTGTTGCCGGATCGATCTCGACAGAATGAACGATCGCATTGGTTTTCAGCGTCATCAGCCCGGTCTTTTCGGCCGCGGGCAGCGTCGAGGAAATCGACGAAAAATAGGCGCCGAAGCTGCATCCGCGCGAGCACAAGGAGCGAGCCTGACATTTGCCCCGGCCTTGTGCGAGATGCTCAGCGGAGGGCTCGCTAAGGTTCGCGACGCGTCCGATGACCAGATTGCGCCCCGGAAAGGCCGCTTCGATCTTTTGCTTGGCAGCCTTTTCGGCGACGTTCAGCGCAAATCCGGGCAGGAATTGTCCGTCGGGTAGATTGTCCAGCCCGTCCCGGTCACCGGCAATGCCGACAAATGTTTCGACCTTGTCATACCATGGCGCGAGATCGGAATAGCGCACCGGCCAGTCAACACCGTAACCATCGCGCTTGTTGGCGAGGAAATCGTCCTCACACCATCGGTAACTCGCTCTTCCCCACATCAGCGACCGGCCGCCCAGATGATATCCGCGGATCCAGTGGAACTTGTCCCTGGAAACGCTTTCATAAGGGTGGTCGGCTTCTGACGCCCAGAACGACTTGTTCGAGTTGAACATCGCATAACTGACCGAGGGGTGATAGGGATATTGCGCTGCAATCTCGTCCTGCGGGATCATGTTGAGATTGGGATGATCCCATGGGTCGATCATGTCGGAATAATCGGTCGATGGATCGATCACCGGCCCGCGTTCGAGAACGAGCACCTTCAGCCCCGCTTCGGTCAATTCTTTTGCGGCCATCCCGCCGGTAATCCCGGACCCGACGACGATGGCATCGAAGGTCGCCTCGGGAAAAGCCGATTTTGCAGGTTTTGCCATTAAAGTGCCCATGCCCGGTCGCCGGTTTTAAAAGGAAGATCGCCGATATACCCGCCTGGCACGGGGTCGTAGCGCAATTCCTGCGTGGCGCCGATTTCAGAAGTATAATAAAGCCGCACCGCAAGTGCCTTGAGCGTCTTGTAATCCGCCCATCGCTCGCCGTCGGGCGCGCCAAACGCCTCGGCGTCCATTGATGCCAGCACGCGCTGCCGCTGTTCGGGCGACGCCTCGTCGAACCGGGCCTTGGTGCGCTCGTCCAGGTCTTTGCGTATCAGGTCCAGCGCGCCGCCCATTTTTGTGCGGGTTTCCGCTGAAGCCCAGGTCATCATGAGCCGACCGAGATTGACATGAACATTGGCCGCCTTTGCCCCCGGAGTATCGGTTGCAGGAATCAACGAGTCGACGAAGCTGGCCAGAAAAGCCCGGTTATCCGCGCTGAAAAAAAGCTTTGGATCGCCAGCTGCTTTTGAACATGCCGAGAGCAGCATCGGGCCGGTAGCGACAAAGGCAAGGAGCCCGGCGAACACCTCGCGGCGATTGGCCTCGAGCGGAGTGGCAATCGTCTTGCCGTCGACATTCATTTTCTCAGTCGAAGACCACACAGAAATCGCACCTCTCCAATTTTATTTTCGTAGCAAATGCCGTAATTGGCCAGATAGGTCAACATAAATTGTCATACCAATTATTCGGCACAGTCCGCCTTGAGCATAGTGAAGCGCTTCGGACGAGAGGACGATGCCTCTTGGCTCAATCGTTTGCGCTGCTTCCTGCCTGCCATCGAAGTTTAGCGGTCAGCATATAAAGAGGGCCATTAGCACCTGCCTTTCGAAAGCAAGTTCATGTTTGAAGGTAAGTCAGTCCTGCAAGTAAAAGGCGTCGCCTGCGACCGCACCTCGCACGACAAGCCCGTTGATAGATACTAACGGCCCGCCGTGTCGGTATCGATCCGGTTCGGCAGATGAATAGCGGACAGGTCGAAACCATCGAAAATCATATCGCTCATGCTTTTGTCTTTCTCGAAAGAATTAAAAGGGGACGCCGTCGAGCGTCCCCATTTCGCCGCCGGTATAACGGCTGTTGGCGCGTTGGATGTTGGCTTGCGATTCGAACACGAATGGACCGCCAAATATCAATGGCCGGGGTGCTGCTTCGCCGCCTAACACAAAGATTTCCGCTGGACCACCGGCGCTGGCATCGTGACTGATGAAAACTTCGCGCTGACCGCTTTTCATTTGCGCAAAGGCACCGCGCATAAATTGCTTCCATAGCGCAGCCCCGTGCGGCTATTCAGCGCATGCCAGCCGGATTTCACATGATGTCGTCCAAATTTGGTATCGCAATCACTCGGAATCACATCGAGCTTAATCGTCCACTATTACACCGCCGCTCTGAACGGGCCTCTGACAGGCGTATCAGCCATACGGAAAGATCGTCTGACGAAACTGGCGGACTCGTCGCTAGCGAACGCCCGCAGCAAACAAAGGACCGAACCGGCTCCCCGAGAGTCGCACGTCTTTTGACAGATATCGATGCCCCGCTCGAACAGCCAGTCCTATGTATTTCGAAGCGACAGCGGAAGACGCACGCACATCATCGCCATTAGCGGATCACTTGCGGCGATGACTTGAAGTCGTGAAACCGACTGGGTGCTTGGTTGGAGACTTGCGACTCGTCTCGCCAGCTAACCGCAACATTTGCCACGTTGGTTTCACAAGCCCGTCTCACTGGACCCAGTTTCACAGCAGTCAGCTGAGTAAGGGTGGGATGTCACGCATTACCATATCGATGAAGGCTCGCACCGACTGCGCTACTCCTCGATGCGATGGGAACACAGCCCTGATCTCAGTGGGACCGCTCCACCAGTCCGGCAGCACAGGTTCTAGGCTGTGGTCAAACACGCCCGCCGAAGCAGCAAAACTTGGCAGCATTGCGATACCCATGCCTTGAACTGCTAGCTGCAACGTAAGTTCGGCATCATTGATGCTCATACTTGGCTCCAGCTGAACAGCCGTCGCGCCAGTCGCGCTTTTTAGGCGCCAAATGTTTGCAGTACCGGGAGGACCGTTATGTAGTGTCTGGTGCGCACGAAGATCATTCGGACAAGATATCTCCCGGGTGGCGCGTAAGTAGGCCGGTGCTGCATAAAGCTT
>CALRMO020000105.1:0-8919 GCA_943369235.1 Sphingomonas paucimobilis | reverse complement strand
CGAGAGCGAAGAAGATTGTTACCGCGCGCTGGGCGTACTTCATCGCCGCTGGCAAATGGTGCCGGGGCGATTCAAGGACTTTATCTCGACGCCCAAACGCAACGGCTATAAATCGATCCACACCACGATCATGTTTGCAAAGAATATGCGGGTCGAGGTCCAGATCCGAAGTCAGGACATGCACCGAAGTTCCGAATATGGCTATGCCGCGCATTGGGCATACAAGCAGTCGGGAACGCCGGACGGGCAGGCAGGGTGGCTTCGCGACCTCATTGAAATCCTCGAGACCAGCCATGATGCCGAAGATGTGCTCGAAAATACGCGGATGGCGATGTATCAGGACCGGATTTTCGCCTTCACGCCCAAGGGCGCGCTTCATCAGTTGCCCAAGGGGTCAACCGTGGTCGATTTTGCCTATGCCGTGCACACCGACCTTGGCGACAAGACCGTAGGGGCCAAGGTCAATGGCCGCCATGTGCCGCTTCGGACGCAGCTTAACAACGGCGATATGGTCGAGATACTGAAATCGAAGGCGCAGGAGCCGCAGCCGACATGGCTGAACTTCGTGACCACCGGCAAGGCGCGCGCCGCGATCCGCCGTCATGTCCGGCACCGCGAAAAGGATGAGCTGGTTGCCATCGGACGCAAGCTTTACGACGACATTGCCGGCCGGATGCCCGGCAAACTCGGAAAGAAGGCGCTCGATGCTGCGGTCAAGCGGCTTAAGCTCGAGGACGAAGAGGAGCTGATGCACCGCATCGGCGCGGGCAAGATTAACGACCGTGCGCTCATGGAGGCGCTCGTGCCCGGCTTCGATGTCGATGGTGTCGAGGGCGATTTCCCGAGTCAGGAACGCGCCATCTCGATCCGGGGCCTGACCCCTGGCGTCGGCTATCATTTAGGCGATTGCTGCCATCCTATCCCCGGCGACCGCATCGTCGGGCTTCGCCTGCCGGGGCAGCCGGTCGAGGTCCACACCATCGAATGCGACCGCCTCGCCAGCGGCGTCGATGCCGACTGGGTGGACTTAAGCTGGGGGCAGGGCAGCGAGGGCGCATCGGCGCGGCTGCGCGTCATCATTCACAACCGCCCCGGCACGCTGGGCGAAATCGCCGGGATTTTCGGCTATCACAAGGCGAACATCATCAACCTGCGGATGACCGCACGGGATGTCGAATTCCACACCTTCGAGGTTGACCTCGAAGTCCACGATCTGCCGCACCTGATGCGGATCATCTCGGCGCTGCGGGCGTCGGAGGCGGTGGCGACGGCGGACCGGGTTTATGATTGACGCTTGCATTTCTATGACAATGTCATATAATTTAGCCATGCCAGCCAGAGCCAATAAGCCCGTCACGGTTACCCTCGGACCTTTGACCGACATGGCGCAATCCTGCGTCGCATCGGGCCGCTATGCTTCGGTCAGCGAAGTCGTCCGCGCAGGCTTGCGCGCACTTGAGCGCGAGGAAGCTGCGCTCGACGCCATATTGAAAGCGAAGGTTGAGGAGGCATTGGCCGACCCTTTGCCATTGATCCCGCAAGCCGATGTCTTTGCCGAATTGAAAGCCCATCATACCCGGCGCAAATCTGCGTGAAGCGATATGCCATCGTCTGGCGGCCAAAAGCCCGCTCAGACCTTTTGGCGCTTTATAACTGGATAGCTGAGCAAGCCAGCCCTGATATCGCCTTCGAATATACCAGCAAGATCGAGGCTCATGCGGCCAAACTTGGCGTTTATCCCGAACGCGGAACGCCAAGAGATGATTTCGCAGCGGGTGTACGGACAACACCATATCGACGCCGAACAGTCATCGCGTACCGGGTGCTAGATGCCGACGTGGAAATCTTGCGCGTTGTTCACGGCGGAATGGATTTGGGTGGTGCTTTTCATGCAGAAAAGATTTAGGGATCGATACCAAAATACTCGTGCATTCCATTCCGCCATTTTACCGGATGCGCACGCATTTCCTGTTCGTGCAAACTTAGAAAAACGACATTACACCGGTTTCTCAAGTCAATGAAATGTGGGTTTTCGGGAAATTTTTCGGGATCGAGAAGATGCAAGCCATAAAGGTAAGCTTCATACGCAACTATATCTGCCGCCTGTAAACCCGGCACGTCCTCAACGGCTGCGTACTTTACGTCAGTCCGATCGCTTGCCGCCTTGCGCGCTTCTTTCCATACAGCCAATAGCGTGCGCACGCCGACATCCTCAGCACCTTTGTCGAGAAATAATAAAATGTCATCATTTTGCAGATTCGTAAGAGCAACAACCGCTTCGAGCGCGCCCTGAAACGCAAAGTTTTTAGCGTCGCCTAAAAACATTCTTTCGCGCTCGGAAGAGGCTTTCAGCCAGTCGTCAACCATCACAATGTAAGCAATGCAAACGAGACCAGACTCGACGATTAGGTCTCGAAATGCTCGTCTCGTCAGATCTCGGGCACCTTGTGAATAGCCAAAAAACTCGCCCTTTCCCGAGCATAAATCTGTAAGGTGCATTTTTCTGAGAGAAGCTTTACCGTCGATTGGTCGCTTGAGCAAATTAGTCCACTTTTCGGAAAACAATGCAAATGCCTCAGCCTTTCCAAAAACGCCGCCCCAAACAGCAACTTTTGATGTGCTGTGAGTTCCGCTGTCATCAAAATAGCCATGCAACATTACATCAAGCCCTAGTAATTTGTATCAAGCACAATGATCTTTGGATGTGAACGCACAAACCGCAATAGCCCTTGCAATGTAGGATTTCGTTTGAGAGAGGTTTGATCGCTCTTTGAACTTGTCCGTTATTTCTTCCCAAAGCACTCCGGCCAATCGCGGCCTAAATTGACAAGGTGGACATCGGGGGGCGCGTTTGCCGTCATTCTTGTCACTTTAGCTCTGCTAATCAACGTCTTCTTTGTGTCTCCGCGAACCAAAGTATACAACGAGGAAGGCTTCCCGACTTTGAGGTCAAAAATTTCGCACAAAGGCACGAAGACATAAAGACGGGTTTTGGCGGACGGGTGTTCCTACACCAGGTAAGTCGATTGGACCGTGAAGCTGCCCTGATTTTTGGGAGTTGAGAATGCTGGACTGATCAGCTTTTTAAGAGTCGAGCTGCATCAATCCTCCTCCACAACCTCCCCCGGTTGTGCATTCACAAACCGCCTTGCGATGTCGAACCCGTGCCCTGCGCGCAGGAAGCCCTGCAACTGCTTATGGCGCTTTTCCGGCGGTGCGGCCTCGCTCGCGAACGGTCCCAGCCGCTTGCGTCGCGCGAAGTTTTCAGCAGCGGCGAAGGTGCTTTCTGCCATATGTTCCTTGGCTGGAACCGCATCCGCCTCGCCGATGCCGCAGCTGCGCAAATCCTCGTTCAGGCGCCGTTCGCCATAGCCGCGCCGGACAAAGCTGCGGCTGCGCGCTTCGGCAAACTGGGCATCGTTGATATAGCCAAGCTCGGCAAATTGTTCGACCAGCGCGGCAACATCGGTCCGGCGCTCTCCGTCCCAGCCGCGCTCGCGGATCTTGCGGGTAAGATAGGTTGCGAGTTTTGCCTGCGTCGTCGCGTATTTTCCCACGTAAAACAGCGCCAGTGCGCGCAGGCGCTCGTCATTCAGCGGCGGTGCCGGGTTTTTGCCGTTTGCAGGGTTTCTCACGCCCTATTCTTGCCACAGTCGGGCCGAATTTTGAACTGGTATCGCGCGCTACATCGCCAGTATAACAAAAATGTAACATGGGCCGCAGCCCATCATGCTATGGGATATGATATGAGCGAACTCGTTTCGACGCCGACGCACGACGATTTGCCGCGCCGCCTTTCGGATTTCGCGACATTAGGGGAAGCGCTCGATTACGCCGCCGGCGGCAAACGAGGTCTCAATTTTCATGATATGCGCGGCAAGCTGGCGCGGCCCTATCCCTATTCCGAAATGCGCGCTGACGCGCTCGACATGGCCTATCGCCTGATCAGTCACGGAGTGCGCAAGGACGACCGGATTGCGCTTGTCGCCGAAACCGGGACCGAGTTTGCGGCGCTGTTTTTCGGCTGTGTTTATGCGGGCGCCTGGCCTGTGCCACTGCCGCTGCCAACCTCTTTCGGGGGCAAGGAAAGCTATGTCGAACAGCTGTCGGTTCAGCTGAAAAGCTGCGACCCCAAAATATTGTTGTATCCGGCCGAATTGGCCGAAATGGCGGGCGAAGCGGCCATCAAATGCGGTGTCGAGGGTATCGATTGGGAGAGTTTCGGCGACCGGATCGCACTCAAGACCGATCTGCCAGCGGCGCATACCGACGAAATTTGCTATCTGCAATATTCAAGCGGCTCGACGCGTTTCCCGCATGGCGTCGCGGTCACGCACAAGGCGTTGCTCAATAACCTGTCGGCGCATTCGCATGGCATGGAAGTGACCGACACCGACCGCTGTGTGTCCTGGCTCCCCTGGTATCATGATATGGGGCTGGTCGGCTGTTTCCTGTCACCGGTCGCAAACCAGGTCTCGACCGATTATATGAAGACCGAGGATTTTGCCCGTCGCCCGCTTGCCTGGCTCGATGTCATCAGCGCCGCCGATGGCACTGTCATCAGCTACTCGCCGACATTCGGCTATGACATTTGCGCGCGGCGCATTTCGAGTCAGAGCCATGTGAACGACCGCTTCGACCTGTCGAAATGGCGCTTGGCGGGCAACGGCGCTGACATGATCCGCCCCGATGTCATGCAGGCGTTCGTCGATGCGTTCAGCGATGCCGGGTTTAAGGCGTCATCCTTCCTGCCGAGCTATGGCCTTGCCGAAACCACGCTGGCGGTATCGATCATGCCTCCGGGCGAGGGCATTCAGGTCGAACTGGTCGAGGAAACCGAATTGACCGGCCATGCTGGTGCCGCCGATCGTCCGACGCGCTACCGCGCCATCGTCAATTGCGGCAAGGCCGTGAAGGACATGACCATCGAAATCCGCGACGAGAACCGTCGTCCGCTTCCCGATAAAACCATCGGCAAAGTCTGGTGCACCGGGCCATCGTTGATGAAGGAATATTTCCGCGACAAGGAATCGACCGATGCCTGTCTGGTCGATGGCTGGCTCGATACGGGCGATATGGGCTATCTGTCGAATGGTTACATTTACATTGTTGGCCGCGCGAAGGACATGATCATCATCAACGGCAAGAACCACTGGCCGCAGGATATCGAATGGGCTGTCGAGCAGCTCCCCGGTTTCAAGGCCGGGGACATCGCGGCATTTTCGGTGACCACGCCGGGGGGCGAGGAAACGCCTGCCGTGCTCGTCCAGTGCCGCACCACCGATGAGGTCGAGCGCGCCAGATTGCGCGAGCAGATCCGCGACAAGGTGCGGTCGGTGACCGGCATGAACTGCGTCGTCGAACTTGTGCCGCCGCGAACATTGCCACGCACCAGCTCGGGCAAAATGAGCCGGGCAAAGGCACGAAACCTGTATCTATCGGGCGAAATTCAGCCTTATGCCATTGCAGCTTAAGCCCGATCAAAATTGCAGTTTAGGATTACGCTCAATAGCTAAGTTGGTAAATATCCGGTAAAGTGCGCTTTACGCTGTTTTACTTGGAAAAATTTACATTTATTGACAGGCAATTCTGTATCTGATTACCTTTGAGTAAGGTTCGCTGCGTACAAGTGGCGGGTGATCAAGAAAGAAGCGTATCTGGAACTTCCGGACGAGTTATCGTTCAAGGCTCTTTTGGGCCTGACCGAGCCTGTCGGCCTGGACGGAGACGTGATGCGCGGAATCCAGGCGCGGAGCATGCGTCAACGGACCAGCCTGCGTGTCGGGCTAAACCTTGTCTGCGCCATTATGGCGATCCTGCTGTACCAAACGGTAGCGCCTGTCTGGGCGCTCGGATTATGGGCGGGGCTCTTTTGCGCGTTCCATTTTTACTCTTTCCACCAGTTCGGAACGAAATGGGTATGGGACCGCCCGCAGCTAAATCGTGAGGACGTTCGAAAGCTGAATACACATTCGGCAATTACCGCCAGCATGTGGGGATCCGCGTTCGGCTTGCTCGGCACAAGCGGGACCATCATGGACATGCTGGGACTATGGTCGATCGTACTCGGCCTGATGGTCTATGCCTCGTTGCTGCTGCCAACAGCGCCGATGGCGGCCACAATATTTATCGGCGTCACGAGCTTCTGCGCCGGCCTTGGGTTCATTTATCACGGTGGATATTATCTTGCGGTGGCCGCGTGCGGCATCGGGGCGTTGCTGATTATGGCCTGCCTGCGTTCGGCGCGCGCGCAAATCCTGTTCGAGGTCGCCAACAGCATCGTTCAGGAAAAATCGGAAACCGTGAGCCTGCTGCTGCGCGAGTTCGAGGACAGCGGCGCAGACTGGCTTTGGCAAACCGATACCTCGCGCTGCGCAACGCACGTGTCGCCGCGCTTTGCCTATGCCCTTGGCGAAGATGCCAAGACGATCGAGGGTCAGCCCTTGTTGAAGCTGATCGCAGGCGATGCCTGGGAAAAGGGTCAGTATCCGGCCGCGCTCCATGACTTGGCGGACCGCCTGAAACGGCGCGAATCCTTTAGCAACCTGATCGTCCCCGTGACGTTCAAGGGCGTTGCGCGCTGGTGGGAATTGTCAGCCTCGCCACGGCACGCGGAGGACGGAAGCTTTCTGGGGTTCAGAGGCGTGGGGTCGGACGTTACCGAACAGCGCGAATCTGCCGACAAGATATCCCATCTGGCGCGGTTCGATACCCTGACCGGACTGCCGAACCGCTTGCAGCTGACGGAGACATTAGCCGAAGCCTTGGCAGACGCCGACAAATGGCGTCGCCGGTGCGGGTTCCTGATGATCGACCTCGACCGGTTCAAAGCAGTCAACGATACTCTGGGGCACCCGGTCGGCGACCGGTTGCTGGCGCAGGTTGCCCGGCGTCTGCAGCTTATCATGACCGATAACGAACTGTGCGGCCGCTTGGGAGGCGATGAATTCGCTGTCGTCATCAAGGATGCCAACGACGGCAAATATATGGCGACGCTGTCGCGTCGGATAATCGACAGCCTTTCACGCCCTTACGAAATCGACCAGAATACCCTGTTTATCGGCGCGAGCATCGGCAGCGCTATGGGTCCGGCAGACGGCCGCACGGTGGAATTGTTGATGCGAAGCGCGGACCTCGCCTTGTATCGTTCCAAAGATCAGGGCGGCAATACGCATCACAGCTATCAGCACAAGCTGCACGCAAATGCCGAAGAGAAGCGCCTGATGGAATTCGAGCTTCGCAACGCGCTCGAACGCGAACAGTTACACGTCGAATATCAGCCGGTGGTCGATGCCACAGGCGATAACATATTGGTCGGTTTTGAAGCGCTGTTGCGCTGGAATAATCCCAAATTCGGCAATGTTTCGCCTGCCAAGTTCGTGCCGGTGGCGGAAGACGCGCGACTGATTGTGCCAATCGGCGACTTCATCCTTCGCCGCGCTTGCAAGGATGCGATGAACTGGCCTGAAACGACCAGCATTGCAGTTAACATCTCGGTCGATCAGCTTACCAGTATCAACTTTGTCGAGACCGTTGTGTCGGCGCTGCACGACAGTGGGTTGCCCGCATGGCGGCTTGAGCTTGAGGTTACCGAAAGTATCTTCCTTCGCGACGGGACGCTGGCAGTGCAGGTCCTTGAACGCCTGCGTGGGCTTGGTATCAAATTGTCGCTCGACGATTTTGGCACCGGCTATTCGTCGCTTGGCTATCTGCGCAACGTACGCTTCGATACCATCAAGGTCGATCGCAGCTTCGTGCAGGGTGCCGCGAAGAACAAGGCCGAAAGCCTGGCTATCATCCGTGCAGTCGTGGCGCTTGCCGACAGTCTCAATATCGCGACAACGGCCGAGGGCGTCGAGACCGAAAGCGAACTTGCCATGGTTCAGCAGCTTGGCTGCAAGAAAATCCAGGGCTATTATTTTGGCCGCCCGATGATCTTTGCCGACAGTCTCGAGCTGTTCAAGGGGCCGCAACGCCAAGTGGCGTAAGCTGGCCTAGAGTATCTCCAAGACCTTTTCCGGTGGTCGGCACAGCCGCACGCCTTTTTCGGTTTCGACAAAGGGACGCTCGACCAAAATCGGATGGGCCACTATCGTTTCCAGAATCTGCTCATCGGTCGCATTGCCCGGCAAGCCAAGCTCTTCGGCAGGCGACCCTCGCGTACGCAGGGCCTGACGCGGGGTCAATCCGGCGGTTGCAAACAGATACTTGAGCTTGCGTCGCGTAAACGGGACATCGCGATATTTGATTACAGTAATTTCGATCCCCGGATCAGCCTCGAGTATCGCGAGGGTTTTGCGGGATGTTCCGCAATCGGGGTTATGCCAGATTGTCGCTTTCATAGATCACTCCTGATGGCTGAATAGCATCCTAAATGCGCCGCGTAACGCCAAACGGCAAAAAATTCCGCATTCGCCTCTTTTGATTTGCATATGAGAACGAGTCGCAATAACGAGCAGGCAGCTTGATGCGAATCTTTCGCAATAATCACAAAAGGAAATTTAATGCGTTCTCCCCGCCATGCCGGACTGCTTGCCGCCACCACGATCCTGTCAACCATCGTTGCTTTCCCTGCAATCGCCGCCAATGATGTGGATCAGTCGGGTGAAGATCGCCGCACCATCATTGTCGATGGCAGCAGTGAGGCGGAGGGCAGCTACAAGGTTAGCGACAGTCGTTCGGGAATGCGCACCGACACGCCGCTGATCGATACCCCGCAAGCCGTCAACGTGGTCTCGGTGAAGCAAATCGAGGACCAGGCTTCCAACAGTATCGGTGAGGCGATCCGCTACCTGCCTGGCGTGTTTTCGGCGCAGGGCGAGGGCAATCGCGAAACGCTGGTGTTCCGGGGCAATTCCACCACGGGCGACTTTTTCGTCGACGGCACCCGCGACGATGTGCAGACCTACCGTGACTTGT
>CALRMO020000104.1:0-8972 GCA_943369235.1 Sphingomonas paucimobilis | reverse complement strand
GAAATCTTGATCTTCAGCCCCGCCTGCTCCATTTCCCAGGCCATCGTCTGGATGATCTGGTCGATCTCGACATCGGCCTTGTCGCGGATCTGTTTAAGCCGCCCGGTGATCGTCTGATAAGCCTCCGGCTCCAATTGCTCGAAGGCCAGCAACTGCATTTCGCGCATATATTCGTACATGCCGATGCGTTCCGCCAGCGGCGCGTAGATATCCATCGTCTCCCTGGCGATACGGCGCCGCTTTTCGGGGCTCTTGATGAAGTGCAGCGTCCGCATATTGTGCAGCCGGTCGGCAAGCTTGACCAGCAACACGCGGATATCGTCCGAAATCGCCAGCAGGAACTTGCGCAAATTCTCCGCCGCGCGCTCGTCCTCCGTCTGCGCCTCGATCTTCGACAGCTTGGTCACGCCATCGACCAGCCGCGCCACCTCCGGCCCGAACTTCGCCTCGACGTCTTCAATGGACGTCAGCGTGTCCTCAACGGTATCGTGAAGCAACGCGGTGATGATCGTGTCCTCATCCATCTTGAGGTCGGTCATCAACCCGGCCACTTCGACCGGGTGCGAGAAATAGGGATCGCCCGACGCCCGCTTTTGCGAGCCGTGCATCGCGACCGTATAGACATAGGCACGGTTCAGCCGGTCCTCATCGACATCGGGATCATAAGCCCGCACCCGCTCCACCAATTCATATTGCCGCATCATATGCCTAAAGTGTGCGCTTTACGCTGCGATGCAACAGGAAAGTTGGTTGGAGAGGTAAGTATATTTGCAAATCGCGCCCATCCCGGTTACGTTACATGTAACGGAGAAGTGATATGGGCGTACACGAAAGAATGACCGGAGCCGAGCGCGTTGCCAAGCGCCGTGCGACTTTGCGTGCAAGGGGCCTCAAGTTAAAGCAGTTCTGGGTACCGGATTTGAGTAATCCCAAGGCACTTGCGGATATTCGGCGCGGGATCGCGGCGATCAACGACAGCGAGGACGAAGCCGATGTCATGGCGTTTATAAATTCGCTTTCTGATGAGGTGATGGCAAATGAACCAGATTACGATTGGGGACCAGCAGGCCCTCCCAAGGGTTCACTGCAGGACGCATGAATCGCGGCGAAATATGGTCGGTTTCGGGTGCCGCCGGATATGGTAGCAAACCGCGCCCCGCGCTGATCTTGCAAAGCGATACGTTGGCGGGAATGAAGTCGGTCATTACCTGTGGCTTGACGACGCTGGTTATCGATGCCGTGCCGTTCCGCCCGCTGATTGAACCAACGCCCGAAAACGGCCTTCAAGCGCCATCGAGCGTGATGGCCGACAAAATGATTGCTGTTCAGCGAGAAAAAGCGGGCGAGCGTATCGGCCAATTATCCGCCCAAGACATGGCGCGGGTTGAAGAAGCAATGCTGCTGGTGCTTGGGTTTGCGGGGTAATTCTTCTAAATGCCTTGATCTAATGATAAAAAAACGCGGACTTGCAATATCCATGTATCATCTTCAAATGATGATTTTATCCAAGATTCTGAGATATCAAACTGATATACTAGGGTTTTAGGGGGCAAACATGGCAGATGAAACCGAAATTGCAGTAGCGGTCATGCGTATTGCAGCAGCCCAACCGAATGGTGTTGTAACTTTTCCTCGTGCAAAGCGCGAAATTCCAAAACTTATCAATTTATCTAGCCAAAATTTGGCTGGTTCAACTACTCGAAATGGTGAGCCAATGTGGCATCAGCTATTGAGGAACATTAAGTCCCATTACCTTGATGACACCAACTTTATCTATCTCGGGTATCTTCAACATATTCCTGGCATTGGTTATTCGATAACGAAAAAAGGAGCGGCCTATCTCAAGGCAAACGGGTTTTAACGGTATCTGGCTTTGTAACCCGTCGGCAACCACCGAAGTTCCGTTTTGCTGTTGCAACTATTATCCCACACAAACCAAGCGTAAGCAGTTGTTCCACTTCCTTTTTGCACAGCGCCCGCTGGGTAAAAGGTAATGCGCTCGCTAAATACCCAAACTCGCGATGGAGGTGCTTCGTTAAATATCGTTTTTTGACGATTAGCGCCTTCGAGGAATGCCAAACGAAGTAGCAGTGCGAACTTGTGTTCTGCTGCTTTCAGTCCTGCTTTTACGAAGCCCTCGGCTGCATTATAGGGCGGATTTGTTACGATATTCGAAGCGCGTCGGTTGGTGTGTAGGAAATCTACTCCACCTTCACCATATCCCCGGTTATACAAATCGGAACTAATTATTCGATTTCCAGTCAGTTCTAAGACTTCTGACATCGAGCCGTCGCCACATGCACATTCCCAAATATCGCCAATGAACTGTTCATTATCAATAAGCGCGTAAGTGGCCCACTTGGGCGTCGGAAAAAAATCGGCACCGCTTAAGTCCGCAAAACGTTTCGTCGTCGGCTTAAATCCGCCGTTAAGATTGTACGTAGCATCCATCCATAAATCATAGCAGAATCAAGGTGTTATGCAAGCTCCGTAAGTGACTCGAAAGATTCGATTTTTCTAATCTCCTATTGTTGAAAGCACTTCACCAATCGTCACCACATCAATATCCTGCCATTGACCAACCGCCAGAAACGCCCCGTCGCCAGTAACGATCATTTGAGCATTTGCGGCAAGCGCAGTGCCCAGCACGACATCGTCGTCCGGGTCTGGCGCTATGCGCGGAGTATCTGCTGGCCTCACAATTTCAGTATAGGCGGCATAACCGTCGACAATCTGGTCGATGGATTGGCCCGAGGCGGCGATCTTTTCAGCAAATTTATCACGCGCCAATATGCCCGTTAGTTCGCGCAGCAATTCGATGCTGGTGAACAGCGTTATCTGCCCGGCGTCTGCCAGATCGAACAACTTGCGTGGCGTCCCGCCCCACAAAATGGCTGATACGACAACATTGGTATCGAGTACAATTCGCTTCAATGTGTAGAAGGGTCTGCGCGGCGCTCCGTCCGGAATTTTGCAATTTCAGCGGCCACATCTTCGGGTGACATCGCGGGGCCGGTCGAGGTTTCTGCCATAACGTCCATTGCTTTACGCAAATTGTTCTTCCGCAACGTGCGTACAGCGTCGCGGAGTAATTGCTCCAGATTTTCACCGGAAAGCAATCCCGCCTCCGCCGCATCGCGCGCAAGGTCGTCGGGTAGGGTGATCTCGACGTTTTTCATACAGCGCCCATAGCAGAAGGCGCGCCGCTATCCAAGTGCCGGGTAGTTCGGCAGAATTTGGTCAAGCCTGTGCAAAAATCTCTTTCCTACAATGTTCCTTATATGTTCTACACTACCAGATGGAACACAAACACCCCACCCCCGCCCGCCCCGACATCGCCTCCGACCCCGCGTCGATGCCCCCTGTCGGCCCCTTAACCTCTAGCGATTCCGCCGATTTCGAACCCGGCGACACGCCCACCTTCCCCGAACCGGAACCCTATGACCCTGCCGAATATCGCTGGGTTCCTGTCCGCCGCCGTCCGCGCTACGACGGCTGGACCGATGAAAAACAGCGGCGGTTTATCGAGGTGCTGGCCGATACCGGCTCGGTGACTCAGGCTGCCAAGGCGGTCGGCATGAGCCGTGAATCGGCGCGGCAGTTGCGGCGCGCTCCGCATGGGGCGGCGTTCGACCGGGCGTGGGATGCGGCGCGCGTCCATGCCGGGCGCGGGCTGGAGGATATTGCCTTCGACCGCGCGATCGAAGGGGTCGAGCAGCATATATTCAACGAAAATGGCGAGATCGTCTGCACCAAGCGCGTCGTCAGCGACCGGCTGCTCACCTTCCTGTTGAGCAACCTGATGCCCGAACGCTATGGCAAGGCGGCGCGCGCCAACCCGGCGGTGCCCGTCCAGACCGTCGATGCCAGCCTGCGCGCGATGGAGCCGCAATTGCCCGCACCGCCCGAAGAATTGCTCGATCCGGAAACGCTGGAAGCCGAAATGCAGATTGCCGACATTTCAGATGGCAAGCTGCCGTCATTCCTGTCCGAGCAGCGCCCGGCCAAAAGCGACAGGCAACTGGCGGACGAGGCGTTTGCCGCCCGGCTCGATCATGGCAAGGACGCCTTTGCAAAAACGCCAGACCTTAACGACGACGAGTTTGGCAACATGTGCCTGTATCTCGACCCGACATTGCGGCACGACAAGGGCCGCAAGCGGTATCGCTGATCGCGTTAAGGTAGGTGCCAACTTGTTGCCAACTTCCGCCGGAAAGCCGCAGAAACAGGCAAAGAAAAACGCCGGAAGGATGTCCTTCCGGCGTCGAGGTGTTTCGGCTCTCTGTTGCCGGTTCGCAAACCGGCTCGGGGGTAAGGAGGAGAGAGGAGCCGAAAAACTGTGTGTAAGCTACTGCAATTTCCTGACCGGCGGATTCAATAACCCGCCGCGAAAATCGCAATCAATTCTTTGCGATCACTTCCTTCCTGTTGCCGTTGCAGGCAGCAAGTTCATCGGCGGTGAAAACGCGGTCGCCGGCGGTGAAGGCCGAAACTTCGCCGAATTCACGCGCGATGCTGATGCACATGTTCTTGGGCGCAGTAGACGCCATCGGCGCGCGGCAGGCGGTGCCTTCGCATTTCACGAACACGCTGCGGAGCAATTCCTGCTTCGAGGCGGCTGGCTGCGCGAGTTGGACTTGATAATAAGGGCCCTTGGCGGTTGCAGCCTGCGCTTGCCCGGCAACGCCGAACAGAAGCGAGGTGCTGATAACGGCGGCGGCGGCGAGTGTGCCCAAACGGGCGGAAAGATGGGAGAGGGTCATAATCTTATTCCTTTTGAGCTTTTCTGACTTTCAAAACGCTGGCCGGAACTTTTGTCGCCATTCACTCGTTTTGAGCTTCTGGAAAACCAGTTGCGAATCACTACCTATTGGATTAGGTTTCTAGTTGCAACTTAAAACTGATTATATGTTGCATTTTTTTCGGCAGACGGTCAGTCTGTCAGACAGAGGATGAGAAATGGGTCTTAGAGAACCGTTACAGGATATTGCCGAATGTGGCTTGCCTATGGCTTTGGAGGCAATGGGCGAACGGTGGTCGTTCATGATCCTGCGCGCGGCGTTCAACGGTGTGCGCCATTTCGAAGAGTTTCTTTCGGAGATCGGTATTGCGCGCAACATCCTTGCCAACCGCCTGACGCGTCTTACCGAAAGCGGTATCTTGCACCGCACCCCCTGCCCCGATGACCGGCGCAAAGTGGAGTATCGCCTGACGGAAAAAGGTCTCGAGCTTCTGCCGGTGATGATCGCGCTTCGCCAGTGGGGCGAAAAATGGGGCACGGGCGTACCGTCCAATCCGGTCCTCGTGGACGAACGCGACCGGCAGCCGATTTTGCCGGTGACGATCCGCAGCCATGACGACCGCGTGTTGGGGCATATGGATCTGTGCTGGATGAATTCTGCGGATATCGAGGCGATCAACGACCGCGCCAATGCCGAGCATGACGACCGCGTCAGGAAACTGAGCGCCATTTAAACTGCGTTATTGACACGGCCGAAAGCAGGGATTGAAATTTTATTGCGAATCTGTTACACTGCGTGCTGAAGGCCGAATACGGTCATCGTTTGTCAGGGCTATGGGGCAGGCAAACGTTCATGGCGCAAGGGGCGAACTGAACAGTTTCATGGGCAACGCTACGTTGCCTGCAAAGCTACTTCTCCCAAAATAATCAGAAAGGTCGTAATATGACGTCCACAGCGGCGATATTTGATGTAGGCGATTATGTGGTTTACCCGAAGCATGGGGTTGGCCGCGTGATCGAACTGCAAGACAGCGAAATTGCAGGAATGCAGTTGCAGCTTTATGTGCTTCGTTTCGAAAAAGAAAAAATGACGCTCCGCGTGCCTTTCAACAAGGCCGAGGGCGTCGGCATGCGCAAGCTATCGAGCGACAAGACGCTGAAGGAAGCGATGCACACGCTGACCGGCAAGCCGCGCGTAAAGCGCACCATGTGGTCGCGCCGCGCGCAGGAATATGAAGCGAAGATCAACTCGGGCGACCTGGTTTCGATCGCCGAAGTAACCCGCGACCTGTTCCGCCCCGACGACCAGCCCGAGCAGAGCTATTCCGAACGGCAGATTTTCGAAGCCGCCTCAAGCCGCCTCGCGCGCGAGCTGGCCGCGATGGAAAAGACCGACGAAAAGGCAGCGCTCGCCAAGATCCTCGTGATCCTCAACGAAGCCGCACCGCAATATTACGAAAAAGCCGAATAAACTTTCCTTACCGGAAAATCTGAAGGGCGTCTCTCGGGGCGCCCTTTTTTTGGTTCACGCAGAGAACGCGGAGAGTTTTGCCACTTCTCCAGTCATGCTGAACTAGTTTCAGCATCTTACTTTTTGAGTTAGCTATTAAATTGAGACCCTGAAACGAGTTTAGGGTGAGCATCAATAAATTACCCTTTATACCGTTTACGCACGTTCCAAGGTATGGGTGACAGAAAATGACATTCGTGATAATCGCGCACGATGATACGGAACGAGTCTATCCCTGAACTCATCAAGATGCTGAATGAGATGGATGAATGCGATGAGCTAGAAGCTAAAGAATGCTCGTTCGGTGACGTCGGAAAATCGGTTTTTGAAACAATTTGTGCGCTGGCCAATGAGCCAGACTTAGGTGGCGGCACGATTTTGCTAGGCGTCCACAAAGAAGAAGGTTTGTTGTTTCCGCTCTACACGGCTTCAGGGGTCACCAACACCGATAAAATTACGCTTGATCTCAGCACGGGCTGCGCGAGCAAGTTTAATTTTCCTGTTCGGGTAGAAATTAAGCCTGAGATGGTCGAGGGTAAGGTCGTTTTAAGAGTCAACGTGGCGGAACTGCCAGCAACCCAAAAGCCACTCTATTTTACATCTGTAGGGCTTCCAAAAGGAGCTTACCGCCGCGTCGGTTCCAGCGATATAAAATGTAGCGATGAAGACCTACAAGCTTTCTTTCACGGTAAAGCGAAAGACCCTTACGATGCGAGGGTAGTAGCCGAAGCGGATTGGGAGGACTTGGATCCCAGCGCAATAATGGCGTATCGTAAAGCTCGATCAGCGGCTAACCCTGTAGCCGAGGAGCTAAATTGGAGCGATGAGGAAATGCTCCATTCCTTAGGCGCAGTCAGAAGAGATGACGGCCAATATAAAATAACAATAACAGGCCTGTTGATGTTTGGAAAAGCCTCAGCATTGCGGCGTCATGCTCCGGCCCAGCGAGTAGATTACATCCGGGTCCCAGGTAAGGCGTGGGTTCCCGATCCAGATGCTAGATTTGATTCTCTGGACATGCGCGGACCTTTAGTAACGCTGATTCCTAGGGTCATTGCCGCTATCACGGATGATCTACCCAAAACTTTCGTGATCGGTGAGAGTTTAACCGGACAACGCACGGAAACGCCAGTCCTGCCCGTTCGTGTAATTCGCGAAGCAGTTGTCAACTCGCTGATGCACCGCTCCTACGAAGTTTACTCCCCAGTGCAGATAATCAGATATGCTAACCGCATTGTGATCAAAAATCCTGGATACTCGCTTAAATCTGAAGACCGATTTGATGAGCCGGGTTCGGCCATCCGCAATCCAACATTAGCCGAGATATTGCATGAAACCCGGTTTGCCGAAACAAAGGGAAGCGGCATTCGCGTCATGCAAGCAAAAATGAAGCAAAGTGGACTGGCGGCTCCCACTTTTGAGTCCGACAGATCGGCCCAAGAATTTTCAGCCACGTTTCTTTTTCACCACTTTTTGGATGAAAGTGACTGGGAATGGCTGTCTCGCTTTAATGATCTCACACTGAGCGAGGAGCAAATGCGCGCACTGATCTTCGTTCGGGAAGTTGGCGCAATTGATAACTCGGTTTATCGTAGCCTAACATCATTGGACACGCTGTCTGCGAGCAAGGGTTTGCGGGCGCTGGTACAATTGGAGCTGTTGCGAATCAGAGGTAGCGGCACCAAGACTCACTATGTTGCAGGTCCCGAGCTTGTGGCTAGGAACGAGAGCATCCAAGTTAAGGATGGTAACATCCAAGCTAACAACGATAACTTGGATGCTGAGAAATTAGACTCCAATGAACCACGATTGCTCGACCTTCCTGTGCCTCTCAGGGTCGCGGTGAGAACCGCACAACTAAAGAAAAGGCTAACACCTGAGGAAGCTCGCAAAGTTATTTTTAGGCTGTGCGATTGGAAGCCTCAATCTGTGGCGCAGATAGCGAGTTATCTCAGCAAAAACACGACCTACGTTAGTCAGAAGTACATCACCCCTATGGTGAGCGAAGGAATTCTGAAGTATTTTTATCCGGAGATGCCTCAGCACCCACAGCAGAAATACCAGTCCCCCCGGCTAAGCGAGGAAGCGTAATGCTAACATTGCAGCAAGGATTGGGTGAAGATTGTTAATAGGAATTTGTTCAGCGACGTGAAGCACAGGGCGCAGCCCCACCAATCTCGCTCAATTCGATAAAATGGTGGAGCGCATCACAACGCCCCGACCAAAATTTCAACATTCCTTTACCCGCTGGCGATGGTTTGCACCGAGAGTAATTTCGCTAAGATGGGGTTCTATGTGCTTCACTCTGATATTCGAGTGTACGCCCCAAACAGCCTCCATAAGCCTTCCCCGTACAATCGCGGCGCATTAGCGAACAACCATGTTTTCGGCCACGCCAAAATCGCCTGAACCTGAATGCCGCTCCCCCACCCATGCAGCATATCACCTATCTAACACCTCCCCCACACGTCCGTAAAAAGCGCGCTATGGCAAAATTGATCACCTATTACGACGGCGCGTGTCCGCTTTGCATCCGCGAGATTGCGCTTATGCGGCGGTTGGACTGGCGGGGGGCGATTGAATTTCATGATGTCGCGTCGCCCGATGCGGTGTGCCCGATTGACAGGCACGAGTTGCTTGCGCGGTTTCATGCCAGCGAGGACGGCGTGATGCTGTCGGGTGCGGCGGCATTTGCGGCTATGTGGCGGGCGATACCCTTGC
>CALRMO020000103.1:0-9117 GCA_943369235.1 Sphingomonas paucimobilis | reverse complement strand
CGCCGCTGCGATGGACCAAGCAATTCCAGGCTGTTCAGTTGCGCATAATAAGCCGGCAATATGTCGAGCAGCTTGCCGTATGATTTTTGCCAGTGTCCCGCGAGATCGGCATCGACTGCGATATCGGAAAATCGTTCGAACGGCACTTGCTCAATTTCGAGTTCATCAATCAGCTCGATCAGCTTGCGCGCGAGGCGCAGCGCCTCTGTCGACGAAAGTGCCGGTTCGGACCCGCGATGCCCGACCACCAGCTTGTGCACGAGCAGCAGGCGACGCATCGGATCGATAACCGGCCACAGAATGTCTTCGTCCGTAATCGGATCCAGCAGGGCGCCGATAGCCTCATCGAGTGCGAGATCGCCGATGGCGACCATCCGGGGCAGCAACAAACCGGGGGCCGCCTGACGAACAAAAGCTTCGGTCATCGCCTTGATCGCGCGGTTATTTGGAAGGAATAATATAGTATCTGATAAGGATCGCGCCTGTTGTTTCGCTTGGTCAATCGCAATCGTCACGGTGGCATCGCAAAAATCATGGCCTACCGGAACATTGTAAATGTTCGTTCGAATGGGCGGGACCTCAGCCCCCTGCATGTTGCATCAATTTCTGCTCGGTTGCGTCGATTGCTGCGGGATAGCCCACATCGAACCAAAGGCCTTCGTGCACCAGCCCGAAGCACCGTCCTCCGGCAATAGCACGGTCCCAGAATATATTGGTCGAAAAAACGTCGGACGGGGGATCAACAATCAGCCGACGCGATAGCAACTGAATTCCGGTCCAGACGAACGCACCCTTTGCCCCCGGCAAGCGTCTGGACAGACGCCCCGTTCCGTCCATGTCGAAATCACCCTCGCCTTGTGTATTGTTGGCGTGCGCGAACGGAATAACCAGCATGAGGGCATCCATTCGCGTATCGTCCCAACTTTCCATAAGTCGGACGAGAGCATTGGTACCTCTGTTCGTCCACCAATTATCGGCGTTGATACAAAGAAACGGGTCACCCTCAATAAGCGGTAACGCGCGCACGAGACCGCCTCCGGTATCGAGCAGAAGATCTCGCTCGTCCGACAAAGCGACATTGAGGTCGGACGCGGCTTCAGCCATGTGCCTGTCGATCTGGTCGGCGTGATAATGGGAATTGATCACGACATTCGCGACACCTGCGCTGCGCAGATGATCGAGCACATGGTCGAGCAGCGTCACACCGGCGACCTCGATGAGCGGCTTGGGACGGTCGGCGGTCAAGGGCATCATCCGCGTTCCCTTGCCCGCAGCCATAATCATCGCGGTATCCACGTGGGTTGTCATTTTGAGGCGGCGCCGATCATTCGCGAGCGAGCCGCAGACGGAATGTGCAAATCAAACCATGACTGCAGCGGAGCCAATGCCGGATGGGCGAGATCGCGTTCAAGCAGGCTCCACATCCGCGGCAGAAACGACAAATAGCGATCCTTGCCGTCGCGTTGCCAAAGCCGCGTAAAAATGCCAATAATCTTGGTGTTCCGCTGTGCCCCAAGGAGAGCATAATGATGATCGAAATCATCCTCAGCTTGCGCCTCGCGCCGGTAATATTGCAGCATCTCGGCTTCCAGCGCAAGCGACACGTCCCGGCGCGCATCCTGCAACAGCGACACAAGATCATAGGCCGGGTGGCCGACCAGTGCGTCCTGAAAATCGATCAGGCCCTGTTCGCCATTGGCAAGCAGCATGATGTTTTCGGCATGATAGTCGCGAAGCACCGTTACGTCCTGACGATGTGCGAGCGGAGCCAAAGCATTTTTCCAAACTTCGTCGAACTCCGCTTGGTCAAAGGGCAAGCCGGCCGTCGGCATATACCATTCGGCCAGCAATCTTACCTCTCGCAGATAGGCATCCAGATCATAGGGCGGGACATTCGCGGCAGGCTGGCGGGAGAGACGGATTATCACATCGATCGCATGACGATAAATGCGCTCTTCATCGTGAGGATATTTGTCCAGATGCTCGCGCATCCGGCTGTCGCCAAAATCTTCGAGGAGCACCAAGCCCCGGTCAGTGTCGCGGGCAAATATCTCTGGCGCCCTGAAGCTGTTTGCTCGCAAATATTCGGCTACATTGATAAAGGGCGCGACGTCCTCTTGTGGCGGCGGGGCATCCATCAATATGGCGTCGCCGTTCGCAGCGCTGCTCACCCGAAAATAGCGGCGGAAGGATGCGTCGCCCGGAATGGGACTGGCAACTGCGTCATTCCAGCCATTTGCCGAGAGAAAGTCTTCGAGACCGCTCGGCGGCTGCACATTAACGGTCTCAGTCATGATCGTCCATTTGGATTGTCAGCACTCGTGTGCCGTCTGTTTGCGGTGTGATGGAAATTCTGTGGCTCGGGTTCATGAAATCGGTGCCTCCCCTTACCGCCCACTCGACCAATGTTATTCGCTCCCCCCGGTCGTCATCAAGCCCAAGTTCTTGCAACTCTTCGGCACTGTCCAGTCGATACAAATCCGCGTGGGTGACTGCAATGGATACTTCGGGCGGGTCATAGGGGTGAACGATAGCATAAGACGGGCTGGCGACTTCTCCCTGATATCCCAATCCGGCCAATATGCCTGCGCACAAAACCGTCTTTCCCGCGCCCAGAGGTCCGTCGATCGCAATCCAGTCACCGGGCTTCAATGATTCTACCAGCCTTTGTCCAAAGGCACGCATTTCGGGATCGGTTCGGATAATCATAGATGCGGAAGCGACATGATGACCGTCGTACCTTCGCCCGGTAAAGATTCCAGCGTAAATGTTCCTCCGTGAGACTCGATCAATTGCCTGGCGAGGGGCAGACCCAGCCCCTGCGCGGCCATCGAAGCATCATCAGCCTGCGATGAACCTGGTCCCGCAAAAATCCTGACTTTCTGCTCATGCGTCATCCCCGGTCCGCTGTCCGACACAATAAGTTCAAGATTATCGCCATTCCATCGGCCGATCAGCAGAACTTTGCCCGAAGGAACATTGTACCGGATTGCATTGTCGAGAATCTGCCCGACAGCCTGAGCAACGCGTTTGGGGTCGAGCGCAAAAACACCATTTGCGTCGTGCGAATTGACATCGAGAACGACGCCCGAATCTTTCGCGAGCGCCGTCTTCGATGCGGCAATTTCCATGAGCAACGCCGGTATGTCGACTGGAGCCACCGCAAGCGGCAGCGCCCCAGCCTCTATCTGGCTATAATCCAGCACAGTGTTTATCTGTTCCGACAATCGGTCTGCAGACTGCACAATTGCGTCTACATATTCCATCGCCATCGGGCTCAATTCGCCCGCTATTCCGGCCTTCAGCAAATCAGCAAAGCCGCTGATCGAGGTCAAAGGCGTCCTGAATTCATAGCTCATATTGGCAAGAAACTTGCCCTTTATCATGTCCGCTTCCTGCAGCGCGCTGTTCCTGTCGCGCAAAGCCTGCTCCATCTTCAAACTGTCGGACATGTCGAGCATCGTGAAAAGCGCATTGCCATCGGGTAAGGGAATGGTCGCAATCTGGAACATGCGCCCATCGGCAAAGCTTGCCTTGCTTCGGCGCTGCTCGCGATTTGACGAGGTCATCCGGATAAGTTCGCCAACGATTGATATCTGCGATGGCTTTTTCAGATGTTGCGCCAGCATGGGCAACAATTCATCAAGCCGTGGATGCTTGATTAATTCTTCTTCAGGCAGACCCCATGTTTCTGCGAACAGCCGGTTCCAGATACTCAACCGGCCATCTGACGAAAATACCGCGATTGCCTCGAAAAGATTGTCGAAGGTCGCGGTGCGAACGCGCAGCAGAATGTCGCGCGCGCTGGCCAGCTGGGCCTGCTCGGTACGATCTTCGAAAATCAACAGCAAGCCGCCATCTGGCACCGGCTGCGCCAGCACCCGAAGATGCGTGCCATCGGGTAACAGCCAATTTTCTTCGCTCGGCTCTGTGCTTCGGAACCAGTCCTGACGGTCGGCGCGCCAGCTTGGGAAATCGCGCACTTCAGGCAGCTTTCCATTCTCGCGCATCCGATCGAGAACCCGCGCAAATTCGGGCTTTTCGGACAACCACTGGTCGCGAAAGTTAAAAAGCCGCTGAAACGGCAGATTGGCGAAATTCAGGACAAAATGGGAATCGAACTGCGCCACGCCGGCCGACATCATGTTGAGCAGGTCACGTTGCGCCGACGTGAGCTCGCGGATTTCGGTCTTCGCGTCCACCAGCTCCTGAATGTCGATGGCGAGACCAGCCACGCCGGCGTCGCCGAGCGGAATGTCGAAAACGCGCAACTGGCGGCGTTCGCCATTCAAGGTGGTGGCGACGCTCCGTTCATGCTGCTGGCCCGCCTTTAGCGCATCTTTCGCAAATTGCGCAGCCGTCTTGCCGCCGTCGGGCTCGACCAGTTCGATGCCGTCTTCAACCACCTGCAAATCATCGCTCGCACCCACGGCGTCGACATAGGCGTGGTTGACGAAATGCAGCGCCATATCGGGGCTGCGGTGCCACATCGGCAACGGTGCCGCCTCAATCAGGCCAGCCAGCGCGGCAAAAGCGGCCCGCGCTTCTTCGGATTCCATCGTGCGCTTTTCAAGCTCGCGCAAATTGTCGGTCGAGTCAAAAAACCAGAGAAGCGCTGCGCCATTGGGATAAATAACTGCATCGGCGATACTGCCGACCGCAAGCAGCCTGCGGTCCGATCCCGCTATCGCCAGCGGCAAGGCGAAGGTCTTGCCGGTGCGCTGGGTTTCGCGGACCTTGTCTTCGAGGGCCGCAAGGTCGTTCACGGTCAGCCCGGCTTGGTCATGACCGCCCAAGTCGGTTAATGACGTCGCCGGCTTTTCCAATCCAAGCAACCTTGAAAACCGGTCTGCTGCCTCGATCCGGCCATCGCCTTTCACCACAACGGGAAAAGCCGGTGCCGTTTCGAGCAACCGCGCCAAACGCGATGTCTGCCGAAGTGTCTTCAACGATTGTCGGCGCAGCGAAAGGCCAACCCAGATAGCTACCGTCGCCCCGACAAGCCACAGCGCCAGCAATATCCCGATCAACACGACAGGCAGGCCGTCACCTGTCATTTCGGCACGCCCGGGTTGGTGGCATTTGCATTTTCACACGCTTGCTAATGCCCAAAAGGCTGCTTCGTGCAATGAAAAAAGCCCACCACGTTTCCGCAGCGGGCTTTTTCAAATATAAACCAAGCCTCGCGGCAAGACGTTAATAGCGATAATGGTCAGGCTTGAATGGTCCGTCGGTCGAAACACCGATATAGCCCGCTTGCTTTTCCGACAATTTGGTCAACTTCACACCGAGCTTTTCAAGGTGGAGCATTGCAACCTTTTCATCGAGATGCTTGGGCAAGACATATACCTGGTTCTTATAGTTTTCGCCATTCGTCCAAAGTTCGATCTGAGCCAGCGTCTGGTTGGTGAACGAGGCTGACATCACGAACGATGGGTGGCCTGTTGCGCAACCCAGATTTACCAGCCGACCCTTGGCAAGAACAATGATCTGCTTGCCGTCGGGGAATTCAACCAGGTCCGTGCCGGGCTTTACCTCGGTCCATTTGTAATTGCTGAGCGCAGCAATCTGGATCTCGCTGTCGAAGTGACCGATATTGCACACAATGCTCATCGGCTTCATGTTCTTCATATGCTCGGCGGTAATGACGTCGGCATTGCCGGTCGCTGTGCAGAAGATATCGGCGCGTGTGACCGCCTCTTCCATCGTGACGACCTCGAAGCCTTCCATCGCCGCCTGAAGCGCGCAGATGGGGTCGACTTCGGTCACCATCACGCGTGCGCCGCCGTTGCGGAGCGATTGGGCCGAACCCTTGCCGACGTCTCCGAAGCCGGCAACGCAAGCAACCTTGCCGGCGAGCATGACGTCGGTCGCGCGACGGATCGCATCGACCAGCGATTCCTTGCAGCCATAGAGATTGTCGAACTTCGACTTAGTGACACTGTCGTTGACGTTGATCGCAGGGAACGGAAGCTCGCCTTTCTTCGCGATTTCATAGAGACGGTGAACGCCGGTGGTAGTTTCCTCTGAAACGCCTTTCAGGTTCTTGACGGTTTCAGTGAGATAGCCAGGTTTGCGAGCAATGAACGCCTTTAGCGCCCGCTGAAATTCAACCTCTTCCTCGTTCTCGGGCTCGGCAAAAGTTTCGCCGCGCTCAAGCTTTGCGCCCCAAAGCGCAAACATCGTCGCATCGCCGCCATCGTCGAGAATGATGTTGGCGGTGATGTCGTCGCCCCAATCGAAAATACGGCCGACATAATCCCAATAATCTGCAAGGCTTTCGCCCTTGACCGCGAAAACCGGAATTTCCTTTGCCGCGATCGCCGCTGCGGCATGGTCTTGCGTCGAAAAGATATTGCAGGTTGCCCAGCGCACGTCGGCGCCCAATGCCGTCAGCGTTTCGATCAACACGGCTGTCTGGATGGTCATGTGCAGCGAGCCAACGATGCGCGCACCCTTCAAGGGCTGCGATGCGCCGAATTCCTCGCGCAAAGCCATAAGGCCCGGCATTTCGGTTTCGGCGATGTTGATTTCCTTGCGGCCGAAATCGGCCTCGCCGATATCGGCAATTACATAGTCGTTGAAAGCCACAGGCTTGATCTCCGGGAGGGTTTTTGTTGGCCCTGCCCTTAGCTGTGACTTTCGACGAAATCAAATATAAAGATTGCTTTATATGTTATCCAGACCATGTCGATGAATTACGACAGCCCTTGACTCCAACGCATTGGCGACGAAATAGACAGCTCACATTATTACGCGAAGGACAAATTATGAGCATTTCCGTTGGCGACAAAATTCCTGATGTAAAGCTGGTCAAGGCCACCGCCGAGGGCCCTCAGCCCGTTCAGTCCTCCGATTATTTTGCAGGGCGGCGCATCGCGCTGTTTTCCGTGCCCGGCGCTTTCACCCCCACATGTTCGGCCAAGCATCTGCCCGGGTTTGTCGAAAAGGCGGATGAGCTTGCCGCCAAGGGCATTGACGAAATTGCGTGTACCGCAGTCAACGATGCGTTTGTTCTGGGTGCGTGGAACAAGGCTGGCGGTTCCGACGCCGTGACCATGCTTGCCGATGGCAACGGGGAATTCGCCGCCGCGCTCGGTCTGGAAATGGACGGCACGGCTTTCGGCATGGGTAAGCGCGGACAGCGTTTCTCGATGGTCGTCAACAACGGCGTCGTCGAGCAAATCAATGTCGAGGCGCCGGGCGACTTCAAGGTCAGCTCCGCCGACTATATGCTCGGCCAGATGTAAACAGGCTGATTACACGGCCCGAAGGGTCATTGAAGGGAGGGGCAACCCTCCCTTTTTTGTTGCGAAAATTACGGAATTCAGGGAAGCAGACTTATGCCAAGTAACCGATCTTCCGACATCATTGAAAAGCTCGTTTCTGAATATGAAGCGTCCGTAAAACGACTCCAAACATCGCTTTCGCGTTATCTTAAAAATGGGACCGCGCCCGGTGTCGAGGAGCGGGTCAACCGCGACTTTTGCTACCCTGAACTGTCGATTACCTACCGCGGCGTCGAACGCGAGACGGTCACAAATCTGGCGTTCGGGAAGCTCGAGAAAATCGGTACATATCGCACGACCGTGACGAAACCCGAATTGTTCGCCGACTATATCGGCGATCAACTCGACCTCTTGTTCGAGCAATATGATATCGACGTAGACGTTGGCCGAAGCGCGCAGGAGATACCGTTTCCCTATGTGCTCGACGGGTCAGCCGACTTAGAGCTTGGCACAGTCAGCCCCAGCGAACTTGCACGTTACTTCCCGACGACCGAGCTCGCGGATATCGGCGATGAAATCGCCGACGGTTTACTTCGGGTAAAAGGCAGCGACAGTTCGCCGCTTGCGCTGTTCGACGCGTTGCGCACCGATTTCTCGCTGGCCAGATTGCGGCATTATACCGGCGCGCCGCCGGAGCATGTGCAGCATTACATATTGTTCACAAACTATCATCGTTATGTCGACGAGTTCGTAAGCTGGGCCTGCACGCAGGTTGGAAATGGTCGCTATACCGCATTGTCCGGAGCGGGCGGTCTGTATGTCGATCAGCCGACCGACAATGCCGCGCAATTGGTGGCGGACAGCACCTGGCGGCGGCATCAGATGCCCGCCTATCACCTTATCGCGCCAGACCGGTCGGGCATAACGCTGGTGAATATCGGGGTCGGGCCATCGAACGCGAAGACGATTTGCGACCACCTGGCCGTGATGCGGCCCGAAGCCTGGCTGATGATCGGCCATTGCGGAGGACTGCGCGAAACGCAGCGGATTGGGGATTATGTCCTTGCGCACGCCTATCTGCGCGACGACCATATTCTCGATGAGGTTCTTCCGCCCGAAATACCTATCCCGCCGATTGCCGAAGTCCAGCAGGCGCTCGCCATCGCGGCGGAACGCGTATCGGGAACGAGCGGCGCCGACCTGAAACGGCGGATGCGGACGGGAACCGTGGTGACTACCGACGACCGCAACTGGGAATTGCGCTATTCGGCCTCGGCGCTTCGCTTCTCCCAAAGCCGAGCAATTGCGATCGACATGGAATCGGCAACCATTGCCGCGCAAGGTTATCGTTTCCGCGTCCCATATGGCACTTTGCTCTGCGTTTCGGACAAGCCGCTGCATGGCGAAATCAAGCTGCCCGGACAGGCCAACCGCTTTTACGAAGAGGCGATCGCGGCGCACCTTCAGATCGGAATTCAGACCTGCGAACTGTTGCGCGAAGCGGGCAACAGCCTGCACAGCCGTAAGCTTCGCGCGTTCAACGAGCCGCCCTTCCGATAAAGGCAAACCGGAACGAAATTTACTTTCAACGATTTACGCCTATCGACGATCATCAGGAGGAATAAAATCATGCCGAAACAGGAACAGCCGACCGGGACCTTTGACAAGGCGAAGGCCAAATTGCGCGAGCTTGCCGACAGCCTGACGGGCAGCGCCAAATCGGCCGCCAAGTCAGCTTCCGAAACCGCGAAAGGCGCCGTCGATTCGGCGAGCGGCGCCGCCTCTTCGGCCGGAAGCGCAATCAAGGACAACCCGGGCAAATCTGCGGCCGTTGCAGGAGCGGTAATTGCAACTGCGGCTGCTGCAGTAGTCGGTGCGAAAATATATA
>CALRMO020000102.1:0-9175 GCA_943369235.1 Sphingomonas paucimobilis | reverse complement strand
CAGATTGCCAAGGCGATCCTCAAGGAAATCAACGAACGGTTGGGCTTCCTCAACAATGTCGGCCTCGATTATCTCAACCTCGATCGCACCAGCGGCACGCTGTCCGGCGGCGAGAGCCAGCGAATCCGGCTCGCCAGCCAAATCGGCAGCGGCCTGTCGGGCGTGCTCTACGTCCTCGACGAACCCAGCATCGGCCTTCACCAGAAGGATAATGACCGCCTGCTCGCGACGCTGCGCCGTCTGCGCGACCTCGGCAACACCGTTATCGTCGTCGAACATGACGAGGACGCGATCCGCACCGCCGACTGGGTGGTCGACCTTGGCCCCGGCGCTGGCGTCCACGGCGGCACCGTCATGGCCGAGGGCACGCTGAAGCAAATCCTGAAGGCCAAGGGCAGCCTCACTGCGGATTATCTCAACGGCACCCGCGAAATCGAGGTTCCGAAGAAGCGCCGCAAGGGCAACGGCAAGAAACTCACCGTCCACAACGCGCGCGCCAACAACCTCAAAAACGTCACCGCGAGCATCCCGCTCGGCACCTTCTGCTGCATCACCGGCGTGTCGGGTTCGGGCAAGTCGAGCTTCACCATCGACACGCTTTACGCCTCGGCGGCGCGGCAACTGAACGGCGCGCGCGTCATCGCGGGCGCGCATGACAAGATCACCGGCCTCGAACATTGCGACAAGGTGATCGACATCGATCAGTCGCCCATCGGCCGCACGCCAAGGTCGAACCCCGCGACCTATACCGGCGCGTTCACCAACATCCGCGACTGGTTCGCGCAGCTGCCCGAAAGCGCGGCGCGCGGGTACAAGCCGGGGCGTTTCTCGTTCAACGTCAAGGGCGGCCGCTGCGAAACCTGCAGCGGCGACGGCCTGATCAAGATCGAAATGCACTTCCTGCCCGACGTCTATGTGACGTGCGAGGAATGCAACGGCAAACGCTACAACCGCGAAACGCTGGAGGTCAAATGGAAGGGCCTCAGCATCGCCGACGTGCTCGACATGACGGTCGAGGACGCGGTCAAGGTCTTCAAGGCCGTCCCCCCGATCCGTGACAAAATGGCGATGCTGGCCGAGGTCGGCTTGGGCTATGTCAAGGTCGGGCAGCAGGCAACGACATTATCGGGTGGCGAAGCGCAACGCGTGAAACTCGCCAAGGAACTTAGCAGGCGGAGCACCGGCCAGACGCTCTACATCCTGGACGAACCCACCACCGGATTGCATTTCGAGGATGTCCGCAAACTCCTCGAAGTCCTCCACCGGCTGGTCGAACAGGGCAACAGCGTGGTGGTGATCGAACATAATCTCGACGTCATCAAGACCGCCGACTGGGTAATCGACCTCGGGCCCGAAGGCGGCGTCAAGGGCGGGGAGATTGTTGCGGAGGGGACTCCGGAACAGGTGGCGAAGGAGCCGAAGTCATATACCGGGCATTATCTCGCTCCCATGCTTGCCAAAGGCAAGTAAGGGAGCGCCCGCCATAGCCTTGGCGTAGGTGGGGGCGCCGACCTGTCCGCCGTAGTCCTGAGCTTGTCGAAGGACGAAGGTGGATGCTGGCGAAGGCGAAGTAGGCACAATCCCCTCTCCCCTTCAGGGGAGAGGATACGAAGCCTTAGCAGTCCTGAGCTTGTCGAAGGGCGCTTAGGCGAAGTTGGAGAGGGGCTTGGACAGTTAGGTTGCGCACCACCTCCCCCTCTCCACTGCGACTATGCAGCAAGCTGCTAAGTCTCGCACCTCTCTCCTAAAGGAGAGAGGGAAGTAAGCCCAAACCCTCTCTCCTTTAGGGGAGAGGATACGAAGCCTTGAGAGCGGAGCGAACTAGGCGCAGTTGGTGAGGGGTTCCGCCCTATCGGTCGCGCACAACGCCAAAGCCGAGTAACGCCGAAGCCCAGCGCCAGATTATTTGAGCGCTGCTCGCCTGCGGCTCCACGCGAAGCTCGCGAAGGAGCGAAGAGGCGCGAAGGGGTTCCACATTACCCGCGCGAAGCGCCTTCAAAATCCCGACGTGTAAATATACCCGCAGTATAAACGATGAACGGCCTTTCAGGCTGACACAACTCCTTCGCGTTCCTTCGTCCCTTCGCGATCTTCGCGCGAAATCACTTTTTAGAAGGTTTTCAGTTCACCGCCCCACGACAGACCGGGTACTCCGCTTTCACGGCATACGGTCGGCAAGTGAACCTACTTCCTAGCTGTCGCTCCCAGGGATTTTCATTTTGCCCGTTTCAAATCAGTTCCACAAGGCCGATCACCCTGAGCTTGTCGAGCCGAAGGCGACCGAAGGTCAACGGCCGCCCATCGGCGACGCAGTCGGGCCGAAGGCGATGCGGAGCATCAACAAGCAGGTAACATTGCGCCTCGACGCTGACCCGACTACCCTGAGTGCGGAGCGAAGTCGAGGTATCGAAGGGCCGCTTCCGCGCGACCGGCAAAGACTGGCAGTCGCGGATTAACGAGGCGTTGCGCAAGGCGGCGGGCATTTAGGGGTTTTCGGACCTGTCACCGTAACTCCCAAAAAAACGTCATACCGACGGCGTTAAAACAGGTGTGGTTACGATAATGATGCAATGATTTTGAATTTTTGCACAGATTTTGAACTTCCCCGTACGATTTATTACGGGGAGGACTTGATATTGAGAAAATTTTTGGTAAATATCCGATTCACAATGGGGGCGTTGGGCTGCCGGCAAAATGTGATTCGGAAATAACGACTATGTCGATGGGTACTCTAGAACTAAAATTGCCAATCCGCGCCATTCAGGGATTTTGCGGAAACCGCCTTGCTACGTATGCTACGCAACTTAAACCTCGCGACATTATTGCACTGCTGGGACATGATCCTCGCAGTAAGAACTGGCGGAATCTCCCGACTAATACCCGAGAAATCTATGAGCATTTGCAACGAAAGACAGCAAAGAGCCGCAGAGACAGTATAGCGGGATATATCGAAGAGCGGTTTTCTCAAGACGCTATTACAATTGGAGCTTTTCCAGCCATTTCGGTCGGATTCGTCGAGGCGCTTGATTTCAGTATGGATGATCACGAATCTGCAATTGGCACGCTAAAGATCGATATTTCACTCTCCACTGCTCGCGTGATGCTGGATGGCTTAGGCCGCGTGACAGGAGCACTTGACCTTATCGACGAGGAGAAGGGAGACGTTCTCGAAAACTTTGTCTTCCCCGTCACAATATTTGCACCCCGCCCAGGGGAGAGGCCACTTTCGTATGATGAGCTGGGCCAATTGTTTCACGATATGAACTTCAAGGTCCAGCCGGTGGCAAAGAGCCATGCAGTAGCTCTAGACACCAGCGATCTTTACATATCACTGGCCAACCGGTTGGGCGATATTCCAATTATCTTTGATAACGGCGGAGTTGCCAAGCGAGCCGCAAGTCTCGGCAAAAAGAGCACCGAACTGGTAGTGCAAACAGTACTGGTACGCTTTGTGAGGGGGGCGTTGGAAGGAAGATCATTTCAAGAATCTAACATGGCTACTGTTGAATCTCCGAACCTTAACAGGCAAAATTTTACCTCGGCTCAGTTGTCAGTTGAAAACTTCCTTAGTGCGTTCGGCGTTGCCATGGGACCACGATTTAAGGACAAAGACAAAGAGAGCCTGCATTTGACTTCTCCGGGATGGCAGGCTCTTGGCGTACTTCATCATGATTTGAAATACAAACTAGGCCTATCTGACGAGGAGGTTCAAGATTACGCAAAACAGGCGGCTGCTCTCGATTGGACTCGGTATAATCCTGCGTGGATTCCAATGCTCGGCTCGCCTGAAATCGACAAAGTTACCGGTAAGCAGATCGTAGACGCCGAAGGACGACCTCGTGTCGCAATATCAGGTGCGGGGCGTAGCAATGTACAAAATATCCTCGATTACTTGAGGACGAATCTCGGAATATCAGATCGGATTAGTAGGGCCTTGCCTGACACCGAAAATGACTTTTTGGAGGCCCATGACGATGATTAAAATAAAAGCGGCGGCCAGTCTAAGACAAGCCGCCGCCGTTGGTTTCCTAACTGCACACGCAAATCCTTGGTCGGAACGTGCGCAGATTTCCCGAAGGAAAGGAGGTGCGCCATGTGGATAATGGCCCGGACATTATCGGTTTGATAACAGCCGTGAGGCGGCTTTCGTCGTCTCGCGGCTCCATAGATAAGATCAATGTATAAAAAAGTCAAAAATGGAGTTTAAAAAAATGGCAAAAGTTCTGCCTTTTCATTCCGTGCGCCCTAACGCGCGCAACGTGTATCACGACAATAATAGTTGCACCGAAGGCAACAACATTGAGCGGCATTATCTCCGCTCAGGTACTGCAAATCGCCCTCGTTGCGACCATTGCAACCGCTTGGCTTAATCGCCGCTAAAAGTGACAGGCCTAAGGTGACGAGGCTCGCCTTAGGCCTGTTCCCTGTACAGAATTACGGGGATAGGTTCGGACTGACCAAATACTCCACCGCCCCCCCATCCATCTCCCGTTCATCCGGACTATGCTCTCCTCACCCCGGTCGCAGGAAAAGGGAGGAGTTTCCTTATGACTATCCACGCATATAAAAATGCCGCTGTGTCGGCGCTTGCCATCACCGCACTCGCCTGCGCCGCTCCGGCCTTCGCGGCCGGTGATTATCATATCAAATTCGGAGGGGAAATTTCGTAGACGCAATATAATCAGCACAACCAAATCCCCCTTCCCAACCCACCCCCAATCCGCCAAGCCATGTCCTGAGTTAATCGAAGGGCCTCCTTATGTCCGCCTATCGCCCCGAATTTGAAGCCGCGCTGCGCCTGTTTGCGCGGGTAAGCGAGGCGATGAAGGTACGGGGGTTTCAGGCTCCGGTGCTCGTTGGCGGCGCGGCGGTCGAGATATACTCGCTCAGCGCCATCGCCACGGGTGACTTCGACATCTCAACAGGCGCGCAAGATGCGTTCGAGGAAGAATTGCAACGGCACGGCTTTATCCGCCCGTCCGGCCCGGGCATTGCAACGCGCGGCTGGATTCATCCCGAACTGGCTTTGGGGTTTGAGGTCGTCACATCGACATTGCTCGACGGCATGGCAGAACGGGAACGGGTCGAGTTGCTGGACTTCGACCCGGACGGCGAAGTTGCGGTCATTTCGGTCGAGGACATCATTGCCGACCGCATGGGCCAATATGCCTCAGGCTCGGCGCCCGCTATGCGCGAACAGGCGCGGCGGCTGTTCGTCCTTCATAATGAGGCCGATCTGTCCTATATGGACAAACGGATCAGATATGAAAGCGGAGGCGATTATGGCGTCGCAGACCTCGAAGGCTAAAGTGAAACGCGCCATTCCCGTGGCTGAGTTCACGGCGCGTATCGAACGCCGCCGTCAGGAAACCGGCATCTCCGACCTCCCCCGCAACAGTGGCGAGCGGCGGACGGAGAGCAAGAAGGCCTTGCTCGGGGCCATAAAAGACGCTGGCGGGACATGGTGAGCTTAACGTCCCGTTCCTTTCTCCTGACACTGAAATCACCATTTCTACATTTGCCACCCCCGGTTTGATCGGGGGTTCATGGTCTGCCCTCGCGTTCCAGCACGAAGTTGCTTGGGGCCGAAAGCTTTGACCATCAATCCCCGTTCCACGGCTGACAACAGGAAAGATGAGGTGTCAGGCGCTCCTAACCGAATGAAATAAAAATAAAGTTGTGAAATAACCATATAGGTGATATACGTCCCGTTTTTGGAAAGGACCGGAATATGGACAGCTCACCTCAACACCCTCACTCAACTACCTCTGCACTGCGCGACGACATCGGCACGAAGCTGCCGGCTGCGGCCTATCTGCGCTACGAACATCGCGCCGATGGCTGGAGCGCGGGGCGGCAGGCGGCTTTTCTCGCGCATCTGGCTGACAATGGCGTGGTCGAGGAAGCGGCGCGGGCGGTGGGCATGTCGGTGGGCGGCGGTTATGCCTTGCGGCGGACGGCGCGCGGCTATGCGTTCAATCTCGGCTGGGAAGCGGCGTTGATCATCGCGCGGCGGATCGTTGCCGACAATCTGATGACCGCTGCGATCCGGGGCGAACAATCGCGCTGGGTGCGCGAGGAGGGCGTGACCACCTACACAAGACAGAATACGAAGCTGTCGTTTGCGCTGCTCGACCGGGTCAATCCGGCCAATGCGATGCCCGAAATAATGGCGGTCGCAACGCACTTCGACGGTTTTCTGGAAATGATCGACGACGGCCTGAGCGCAGCCGAGATGTGGGAATATTTCTTCGACGATGCGTTGCCGCACACCGAAAGGAAGGCGCGCGAGAGGGTAATGGGTGCGCTTCTACTTTCTGAAGATTCCGCCATTTTCGAGCGCGATTCCGGCGACAACGAGGATGGCGACGATGATGACGACCGGGAGCCGCCTATCGAATATAAATCGATGGATGGTGCGCCGCCTTCCTATCCGCTCGCGGCTCCCTATATAGAAGCGGACCCCCAACAGGAGCCTTCGAAAATGCGCCATGCCGTTCTTGCCCTAGCCCCGCTGTCTTTCCTCGCGCTCGCGGCCTGCGGTGAAGGCGGGGCGATCGACGCGAACCTCAAGGCCACGGTGCGCCAGTCGCTCGTTGCAAGCTGCGCCGCGACCGCTCAGCGGCAGATTCCCGAAGGCGTGTCAGTCGATGTCAGCAAGGTGTGCGATTGCGCTGCGGGCAAGGTGATGGCCGACCACAGCCTCAAGGATATGGTCGCCAACCCGCCCTCGCCCTCCGAGATAATCGGCAAGGTCAAGACCTGCGCCAGCGAGATGGGTCCTGTTACCATCGCGCCGCCAGCAGAGTAATCACCGCCGAAACGCCACGTCTGCAACGCACAAAAGAAACCCCGCCCGGGGGAGGATCCGGACGGGGCTCTTTACGTCCTCTCACTCCTGCTAGGGGGATTTGAGGACTTCACTTCCAGGACCGGGAGGGGTCCCGAAGTCTATGGCATCACGATCGTGTCGACCGCGTGCATGGTTCCGTTCGAGGCGACGAGATCGGGGATCGTAACCGTCGATCGCGTGCCCTTGGCATCGGTGAGCGTGATCTTGTCGCCAACCATGCTAAGCCGCAGATTTCCGCCGTTCAGCGTCTTGAGCGTGACCGCGCCGTTGCTCGAGGCAATCTGGTTGGCAAGGTCGGGGGATTTGAGGTTACCTTCGACCACATGATATTTGAGGATGCCCTGAAGCTTCGCCTTGTTTTCGGGCTTCATCAGGTCATCGCGGGTTTTCTGGTCGAGCTTGGCGAACGCTTCGTTAGTCGGCGCGAACACCGTGAACGGGCCAGGGCCGGACAGCGTTTCGGCAAGGCCAGCTTGGGTGATAACCGAAACCAGCGTCGAGGCGCGCGGATTGTCCTGCGCCAGCGCGACGATCGTCTTGGTGCCATCGGTGCTTTCGGCAACGGTTCCGTCAGCGGCCGTCGTCTCGTTTTGCACAACGGTGGTATCGACAGCGGGGGTCGCGGCGCTCTCGTCGCCCCGGTTGCAGGCCGACAGCGCCAGCGCCGGAAGCCCGGCCAGAGCCAATAATTTCAATGCCCGCATCGTCTGCTCCTCGCACTACTCGGTAGGTAACGCCGCAGTCCGCAAAAGGATGCATCGACGGCAAAAATCTTGCTATCGCGATTGCCACTTATGGCGGGCATCCGTATTGGCGGCGGGTGAGCGAAATTGCCGAGGCCCTGAAATCCGCGACCGCACAGCTGACTGCGGTAAGCGATACGCCGCGGCTCGACGCCGAGTTATTGATCGCGCATGCGTTGGGAGTTGGCCGGTCGGAGCTTCTGCTTCGCCGGTCGGAACTGGCGGTGCCGCAGGCGTTTGCGGGGTTTCTCGCGCGGCGCATCGCGCACGAGCCGGTCGCGTATATTACGGGAACGCAAGCGTTCTGGGACCTCGAGCTGACGGTCACACCCGACGTCCTGATTCCCCGCGCCGACAGCGAGACATTGATCGGCGCGGCGCTGGAGCGGTTCAGCGACCGCCGCGCGCCGTTGCGGGTCCTCGATCTCGGCACCGGCTCGGGCGCGTTGCTGCTCGCAAGCTTGTCGGCGTTTCCGAATGCGACCGGCCTTGGCATCGATGCCAGCGAACGCGCGCTAGCTATTGCCCGCCTTAACAGTGAACGGCTCGGATTCGCACAGCGCGCCGCGTTGCGGCTGGCAAGCTGGCGAGATGCAGGCTGGAGCGACGCGCTGAGTCATTTCGACCTCATCCTCTGCAACCCGCCTTATGTCGAGGAGGATGCAGCGCTCGACCCGATGGTGGCCGATTACGAACCGCACAGCGCCTTGTTCGCCGGCCCCGAAGGGCTCGACGATTACCGGATCCTGATTCCGTCTGTTCCAGCGCTGCTTGCCCCCGGCGGCGTTGCGATATTCGAAATCGGCCACAGCCAGGCCGAAGCGGTTGGCGATCTCGCGGCTATAGCAGGTTTATCCACCGAAATGCACCGCGATCTTGCTGGAAAACCACGCGCCTTGTGCTTTTCGCTTGGAATCACCGATGCGAACGACTAGGTACGATAATGCAACGCAGCAAAATCGCCCCAGCGGGCCTTTCGCGCGAAGCCGCCCCCCAGCGCAGATGGAAAACTTCATGGGTCATGCAGACCTTGATCGAACCTGAAATGACTAAGGGTTCACCGGGGGCAACAAGCAACATTTTGTGCACAGCTTAAGGACAGGGCAAATCCTGATGAATACCAACAACAACCGGCCGCAAAACAATAACAACCGTCGTCGCGGTCGCAACAACAACAGCAACAATAACCGGCAGCAGAACAACAACCGCAGCGGTTTCGATTACAACAACAGCATCGACAACAGGGCGCGCGGCAACGCGGCGCAGATGCTCGAAAAATACAAGAAACTGGCGCAGGATGCGCAGTTCAACGGCGACCGTGTAAACGCCGAATATCATCTCCAGTTTGCTGACCATTATTTCCGCGTCCTCGCCGATTTCCGCAGCCGCCAGGAAGCGCGCGCAGAACAGCAAGGCGAACGCCGCCCCGCGCGGGACGACAATCGCGAAGAGCAGAACCGGGACGACTGGCGCGACCAGAATGCCGAAAGCGGCTATGACGATATGGACGCAAGCGATCAGGGCGAACGCGAAACCGAAAGCGCTTCTGAAGACCGCGAGCAGCCGCAGCGCCGCGAAT
>CALRMO020000101.1:0-9197 GCA_943369235.1 Sphingomonas paucimobilis | reverse complement strand
TTGCCGCCAGCGACTTGTGTCGCTACCGATTTTGCTGCCGCCTCGGTGGGGACGATGATCTGGCTTAGGTTACGCGTTTGTGACGCCGCATATTTTGCAGCATTTGCCTTATAGTAAGCAGCGATGTCCGCATCGGTCGGCTTCGCTTTTGCAGCAATAATCGATTTATCGAAGATTGCGTAGCTTACCGCACGTTTTTCCGGAATCGTGAACTTGGCGGCATTGTCCTTATAATATTTGGCGAGCACCGCTTCACTCGGCGGATTTGCCGGGAAAAACGCTGTAGAGGGCAATGATGCGACCTGGCCGCTTCGCTTTTCGAGCATCAGCGACGCATAAGGCAACACCAGACTGTCGGGTGCCGACGGACCGCTCGCGGCAGTCGGCAGAATTTGCTGGGCAAAAAGATTCTGCGTGATGTCGTCGCGGATGGTCTTTTCACTGACCCCGATTTGAGCCGCGAACGCCCGGAATGCCTGTTCGCTGAATTTTCCGTCCAGCCCCATGGCGCCTGGAAGCTTGCGTATTTCGGAATCTACAAGCCGTTTGCTCACCCCGACGCCATATTTTGCACCGAATACAGCAAGTCCATAGCGATTGATCAATTGATCAAGTGTGGAGTCAAGTCCGCCACCCTCGACGAACGCTGTCATATCGAGCGTCGGGTTATTCTGCCGTTCGGCCTTCAACCGGTTATCGAGCGCGTCGTTCAGCTCACCCAGCGTGATATTCTGGTTGCCGACCCGAGCGACATTGCCACCGCTGAGGCCGCCAAAGCTGCCCGACCCGGTCACATCACCCAGCGCAAAGGCGATTGCGATCATGCCTACGAAGATCAAAGCGATTAGCGCACCGAATTTCGAATTGATGAGCGAACGAATGAAACTGATCATGAACGACAATATCCTGAGTGAACCGGGGTGCCCGATATTTGCGTGTCGCTTTAGGCGGCAAGGCCACAGCAATCAAGTGGCGGAAATCGGGGGATAGACATTGTGCTTGAGTTGAAACAAGGGAGTTCCGAAGCTGCATCAAAGGTTGAGGTTAAAGAGGTTTCAATGCGGAAATACATCGTCGGCAATTGGAAAATGAACGGGACTTCGGCCGATTTGGACGAAATCGCCGCGATTGCCTCAGTCGGTTCCCGATATCCTACCGTTGATAGTGCATTATGTCTGCCCTCCACACTGATTTCGCGCGGCTCAACCAAGGTAGCCGGGTTTTCAGTCGGTGGGCAGGACTGTCACGGAAACGCGTCTGGAGCCCACACGGGCTGTGTTTCAGCAAATATGTTGGCGGATGCAGGTGCGTCCGTCGTTATTGTCGGGCACAGCGAGCGCCGGACCGACCAGCACGAAACGGACGCAGACATCCGTGCGAAGGCAGATGCAGCGCAAGCAGCCGGTATAGCCGTCATTCTGTGCGTAGGCGAAACGCTTGCCCAGCGGGATGCTGGTGAGGCAACGGCGGCGGTGCTTGCGCAACTCGATCAATCGCTGCCGGATTCGGCATCGGGCGAATGGCTTAACATAGCCTATGAACCTGTTTGGGCCATTGGTACCGGACGAATTCCCGAACAGTCCGATGTTGCCGAAATGCACGCGACCATTCGCCGGCGACTCATCGCCCGTTATGGCGACGATGGGCGCTCGATTCGGATATTATACGGCGGATCAATGAATGGCGATAATGCAGCAACTCTGCTTACCATTTCCAATGTCGACGGCGGCCTTATCGGCGGTGCAAGCCTGTCGGCGGCCAAATTCGAACCGATCCTGGCCGCTGCCGCGAAATCCGGCGAATAGGATTGAAGATTGCAGGTCCACTCGCTATGTGGGCCGCATCACTGGCACAAAGCCGCCTTACATTTCGGAATTTTTCATGGGCATTTTCCATTTTCTCATTGTCGTTCAAGCGATTGTCGCCGCTTCGCTGGTTGGCATCATCTTGATGCAGCGTTCCGAGGGCGGCGGACTCGGCATGGGAGGAAGCCCTTCGGGCCTGATGTCGGCTCGCGGTGCAGCCGACTTTTTGACACGAACGACAACGATTTTGGCGACATTGTTTATATTGCTGTCGATTTCGCTGGCCTTCGTCGCTGCGCGCCAGGGCGGCACCAGCAAGATCGATACATCGTTGCAACGGACCGAAGTTCCGACAACGCCGGCTGCTCCTGCCTCGGGCGACGCGCCTGCGCCTGCCGCTGCGCAAACACCGACGCCGGCAACCGAAGTACCGCTCGACAAATAAGAGCCACTTTCGCCGACTACAAAAAGCTTGTGCACAATTTATTTGAGCCTTGCGGAGTCGCCCGCTTGTCTTTTGTCATAAACGCGCCTTAAGCCTTTCCTCCCATGACACGGTTCATTTTTATCACCGGTGGCGTGGTCTCCTCGCTTGGCAAAGGTCTTATGGCAGCATCGCTTGCTGCCCTTTTGCAAGCACGCGGCTACCGCGTTCGCATCCGCAAATTCGATCCCTATCTCAACGTCGATCCGGGCACGATGTCGCCCTACCAGCATGGCGAAGTGTATGTGACCGATGATGGTGCCGAGACCGACTTGGATCTCGGGCATTATGAACGCTTCACGGGCGTTTCCGCGCGGCAGTCGGACAATGTAACCTCGGGCCGAATTTACCAGCAAATCATTCAGCGCGAACGGCGGGGCGATTATCTCGGCGCAACCGTTCAGGTCATTCCGCACGTCACCGACGCCATTAAACAATTTGCAAAAGCCGAAACGGACGATCTGGATTTCGTGCTGTGTGAAATCGGCGGGACGGTGGGCGACATCGAATCGCTGCCGTTTATCGAAGCCATCCGGCAGCTTCGGAACGAACTGGGCCGGGAACGCACATTGTCGGTGCATGTCACGTTAGTGCCGTACATCGCGGCTGCGGGCGAACTCAAAACCAAGCCCACCCAGCACAGTGTTCGCGAGCTTGCGTCGCTCGGGGTCCAGCCAGACATCTTATTGTGCCGTTGCGAGCATCCCTTGCCGGAAAATGAGCGCGCCAAAATCGCGGCATTCTGCAACGTTCGCAAGGAAGCCGTTATTCAGGCGCTCGACGCGAAGAGCATCTATGCCGTGCCGCTTCAATATCACGCCGAAGGGCTTGATAATGAAGTACTTAGGGCGTTCGGCATCGAAGGCAGCGTCGATCCCGACCTGGCGCGCTGGGACGATATCATCGATCGGCAGACCAATCCCGAGGGCGAAGTCACAATCGGCGTCGTCGGCAAATATGTCGGGCTAGCGGACGCCTACAAATCGTTGAACGAAGCGCTTACTCATGGCGGCCTTGCCAATCGGGTCAAGGTCAATGTCAAATGGATCGACGCTGAGCTTTTCGAGCAGTCCGAGAACGACATAACCGCCGCGCTTGAACCGATGCACGCCATCCTCGTGCCCGGTGGCTTCGGAGAGCGCGGGTCGGAGGGCAAGATTGCCTCGGTCAGATTTGCGCGCGAACGCCAAGTGCCCTTTTTCGGAATTTGTCTGGGAATGCAGATGGCATGCATCGAGGGAGCTCGTAATACGGCTGGTATTGACTCCGCCTCTAGCACTGAATTCGGCCCGACAGATGAGCCGATTGTGGGCATTATCACCGAATGGATGAGCGAAGAAGGTATCCAGAAGCGCGAATCCGGAGGCGATCTGGGCGGAACAATGCGGCTCGGTGCGTATGATGCGAAGCTGGCAGGAAACAGTCACGTTGCGACAATATACGGCAGCGACGATATTTCCGAGCGTCACCGGCACCGGTACGAGGTCAATGTGCATTACAAGGATGCGCTAGAAAAAGGCGGGCTGGTTTTCAGCGGAATGTCGCCGGATGGCGAATTGCCCGAAATAGTCGAACGCCCCGATCATCCCTGGTTTATCGGGGTGCAGTTTCATCCGGAACTGAAATCAAAGCCATTCGCGCCGCATCCCTTGTTTGCGAGCTTCGTCGAAGCAGCAGTCAAGCAAAGCCGGTTGGTTTGATAACAAAATTGTCAGAATTTAACGCTAGTTTGCCTCACACGGCGAACTAATGTAACGCCGCGTCACCTAAGGTTTCGCTTCCGGTGGGCCCACTTGCGACCCGGGCTGATCGGAATGTGGAGGGGCGCTAACAGTGCCCGGGGCGGCCGAGCAATCGGTCGCCCCGAACTTTGACGCTGCGACCGAGCTGTCGGCCGCCCCGAACTTTTTACTGTTTAAGCAGCTTTGCCGCTCTTTTTCTTTGCATCCGCATCATATTCAATGACGTTCGCTGCGGCTGTCTGGCCTCCACCGATCGCGATCTTGCGAGGCTTCAATGCCTCAGGGACTTCGCGCACGAGGGTAATGGTCAGCAAACCATCGGCCAGATCGGCGTCGGTCACATGGATGTGATCGGCAAGCTGGAACTTGCGTTCGAAATTGCGGCTGGCGATACCCATATGAAGGAAATCGCGATTGTCGTTGCTGTCAGCATCTTTCTGCCCGGCGACGACCAGCATATTCTGCTGCGCGGTGATTTCGATCTCATCATTCTTGAAACCGGCAACCGCGATAGTAACCTTATAGTCGTTCTCGCCGGTTCGCTCGATATTGAACGGTGGGTAGTTTTCATTTTGCGCCACGCGGCCGTTGTTTTCGAGAAGCTCGAACAGCCGGTCGAAACCGACGGTATTGCGGCGGTATGGGGTGAAATCAAAACGGTTCATGTCAAATTCTCCTTAAAGCAATTTGGTTTTGTGCAAGCCCATAACGGCACCTGCGATCATGTTCGGACCCTTTTGGGCGTCCAGGAAGGAAGATGGGATTGGCGCAAATTTTTTCAAGAACAAAAAACAAGGCCGCCCGGATTTTTCCGGACGGCCTCGCTCTGCAGCTTTGCTAGCGCGTAGTGTTCAGTCCTCTGCCGGTCCCCACCGGCGGGCCTGAGTTTTTCCCCCTGAACCCTCGGCCACTTGGGCGGTCGACGAATTCAAGTGTCTTCATCCGCCTTTGCCCGATTCTATGCAAACAGAACTCGCATCGGGGACGCGCTTTTTCAAAAGCTGTTGCACCGCTGCAACAACGCTTGCCAGCGACAAGCGCGCCACCTAAGAGCGCAAAATGCCAAAAATGCTGAATAAAGGCCGCAAATGATCCTGTCGCGATACGAACGGATGGTTGCCAAACGGTACCTGCTGCCTGGCAAGGGCGAGGGGTTTATTTTCCTCGTCGCAAGCATCAGCCTTGTGGCGGTTGCGCTTGGTGTCGCGGCGCTGATTATCGTGATGAGTGTGATGAACGGCTTCCGGGCCGAACTGTTTGACAAGATAGTCGGACTGAATGGCCACGCAGTGATCCAGGGCTATGGCGGGCGGCTGCAGGACTGGCGGGAGGTGCTGGCCGATACCAAGAGTACGCCGGGCGTGACTGATGCGACCGCGTTGATCGAGCAGCCGTTGCTTACGACCTTCAACGGCCGTGTCGAGGCAATATTGGCGCGCGGGATGTCGGTGAACGATATCCTCAATAATGACACCTTGAAGGGCAAGACGGTAGCGGGCGATTTACGGTTGCTCGATCCCAATGAGGACAGGGTCGCCATCGGATCGAGGCTCGCCCAGAATTTGGGCGTGCAGGTCGGCCAGAGTATCACGATCATCAATCCCGCCGGGCGAACGACGCCTTTCGGCACCGTGCCGCGCGAAATATCATACGAGGTGGCGGCAATTTTCGAAGTGGGCGTTTACGATTATGACAAGGCCTTTGTCGTGATGCCGATCGAGCGCGCGCAAGTATTGATGCTGCTCGGCGACGAGGTCGGGATGATCGAGATCAAGACCGACGACCCGGATAATGTGAACCGCATATTGGCGCCGCTCCTTCCAAAGCTTGAGAATAAAGGTCAAATCGTCGACTGGAAGAGCATGAACGCTTCATTGTTTGAAGCACTCGCGGTCGAAAGGGTCGCAATGTTTGTGGTTCTGTCGATCATCGTGCTGGTTGCGGTTTTCAATATATTGTCTTCGCTCATCATGCTGGTCCGCGCCAAAACGCGCGACATCGCAATTCTGCGAACCATGGGAGCGTCACGCAAGTCGCTGTTGCGCATTTTCATGACGGTCGGCTTGCTCATCGGTTCTGCAGGAATTGTTCTGGGTATGATAATTGGCGCGATATTCCTGTATTTCCGGCAATCGGTTGTGAACTTTATTCAACTGGTCACCGGTCAGAATCTGTGGGATCCATCGATCCGCTTCCTCACCGAACTCCCATCTCGCACCGACCCGATGGAGGTGCTGGCGATTTGCGGGCTTGCCTTGCTGTTCAGCTTCCTTGCGACGCTATATCCTGCATTAAAGGCCGCGAGCACCGACCCTGTCCAGGTATTGCGCTATGAGTAAGATTGTCGAATTGGTCGATGTCCGCCGGCAATTCGTGCAGGCCGATGTCACTATTGAGGTTTTGCGCGGAATTAACCTCACGGTGGGAGAAGGCGAGCTCGTTGCATTGCTTGGGCCATCCGGTTCGGGCAAATCCACGCTTTTGCAGGCGGTCGGTTTGCTAGAAGGCGGCTTTTCCGGGTCGATCAAGCTCGATGGCGAAGAAGTCAGCGCCAGCAGCGTCGATCGCCAGACCGAAATCCGGCGGCAAAAGCTTGGCTTTGTGTACCAGTTCCACCATTTGCTGCCTGATTTTGACGCGCTGGAAAACGTCGTGCTGCCACAACTAATCGCCGACTTGCCTCCTGAAGAAGCTACCAAGCGGGCCACGCATCTGCTGACGCAGCTCGGTCTTGCCGCACGACTTCATCATCGTCCGTCGAAACTGTCGGGCGGCGAGCAACAGCGCGTCGCGGTTGCCCGCGCGCTTGCCAACCGACCCAAGTTGGTGCTGGCGGACGAGCCCACCGGCAACCTCGACGAGCATACGGCAGATGTTGTACTCGGCGAATTCATGGCGCTGGTCCGCGGCGAGGGATCAGCCGCAATTGTCGCAACACATAACGAACGGCTCGCGGCCAAAATGGACCGGGTTTTCCGGCTACACGAAGGCATCTTGGCATAAGGGGACAGAAATATGTCGGTATATGATTTCAACGTGAAGATGCCCGGCGGCCGCGAAGAGGCCATGGCCGAACATGCGGGAAAGGTGCTGCTCGTCGTCAACACCGCGTCCAAATGCGGGTTTACGCCGCAATATGAAGGGCTGGAGGCGCTGTACCGCAAATATAAGGATGAGGGCTTGGAGGTGCTGGCGTTCCCCTGCAACCAGTTCGGCGCTCAGGAGCCTGGAGACGAAGAAGAAATCAAGAATTTCTGCTCGCTGACCTATGATGTATCCTTTCCCTTAGCGGCCAAAATCGATGTCAACGGCAAGGAAGAAGATCCGCTGTGGCATTATATGAAACAGCAGCAGGCTGGCCTGATGGGATCGCGCGGGATCAAGTGGAACTTCACCAAATTCCTCGTTGATCGTAAGGGCAATGTCGTCGCGCGTCACGGCCCGCAAGTAAAGCCTGAGGCGCTGGCGAAGGATATCGAAAAACTGCTCGCGCAGACAGCTTGAGATTTTTTTATCACGCAAAGACGCTAAGGCGCAAAGAAGGAAAAAGGGGCAGGAGTTCGTTTGGACTTTTTGCAATCGGGCGTCTTCGTAATGAATTCACTTCGCGCCTTAGCGTCTTTGCGTGATAAAAACTGTCCACAGCGAACCGTTCGAGCAAAATTGCCGAATCGGGAAAGACGGGCCTAAGAAACATAATGGCTTACGTTCCCTTCGTACCCTTGCGCGTTTTCTCCGCCTACACGATGTTGGAAGGCGCAATCGAACCAAAGGCAATCGGCGAAACTGCCAAAAAGCTGGGCTTTCCCGCGATAGCGATTTGCGACCGTAACGGGCTGTACGGCGTTATGCCGTTTCAGGACGGTACCAAGTCCAAAGGTGTGCAGCCGATCATCGGGACGCTGCTGGGTGTCCGGCGCCCCACAACCGACGGGCAATTTGTGCGCGACTGGCTGCCGCTGTTCGCTCAGGACGAGGCCGGGTATCACAATCTTTGTCGCTTGGTGTCGATGGCACATCTCGACCGGCCCGAAGAGTTCGACGCGCATGTTACCTTTGCGCAGTTGAATGGCCTTACCCAAGGCCTGATTGCGCTGACCGGTGGCGGCGAGGGAGCGCTTGCGCGGCTGCTGGCTGAGGGGCAGAAAAACGCGGCGTCCGAATATCTGGATCAGTTGCAGTCGATGTTTGGCGGACGGCTTTATATCGAACTTAGCCGCAGGAACGATGTTGTCGAGGAAGCAGCCGAAAACGCATTGGTCGATTTGGCCTATGCGCGCGACCTGCCGCTGGTCGCGACCAACCCCGCCTTTTTTGCTGAACCCGATTTTTTCGACGCGCATGATGCCATGCTGTGCATTGCCGATGGCGAATATGTCGAAAACCAGGATCGCCGCAAAAGCAGCCGCGATACCTGGATAAAAACCGGCAAGCAGATGGGTGAGCTTTTTGCCGACATACCGGAGGCGTTGGCCAATACTTTGGTAATCGCGCAGCGCTGCACCGCGTTAGCGCCCTATCGAAATCCTATTTTGCCAAGCCTTGCGGGCGACCGCACCGCCGAGGACGCGCAGTTACATAGTGACGCGTTGGCGGGCCTCGAAAAACGGCTAGAAATCGCGGGCATCACCAATGAAGGCGAGCGGCAGGTCTATTTGGACCGGCTGAAATTCGAGGCGGACGTTATTTGCTCGATGGGCTTTTCGGGCTATTTCCTGATCGTTGCCGATTTCATCAAATGGGCGAAGGAGCAGGATATAGCCGTAGGCCCGGGGCGCGGATCGGGCGCAGGCTCGCTTGTCGCCTGGTCGCTGACGATTACCGACCTCGACCCCATCAGGCTCGGTTTGCTGTTCGAACGCTTCCTCAACCCGGACCGTGTATCGATGCCCGACTTCGATATCGACTTCTGCGAAACGCGACGTGGCGAGGTTATCCGTTACGTCCAGAAAAAATATGGGTCGCGGCAAGTCGCGCAGATTATTACGTTCGGAAAACTGAAGGCGCGGGCGGTATTGCGTGACACGGGCCGCGTTCTGCAAATGAGCTATGGTCAAGTCGACCGCTTGTGCAAGCAGGTCCCCAACCACCCAACCGATCCGTGGGACCTGAAGCGGGCGCTTGGCGGAGTTGCCGAATTACGCGAGGAATATCGGCGCGACGAGC
>CALRMO020000100.1:0-9448 GCA_943369235.1 Sphingomonas paucimobilis | reverse complement strand
AGGCGATTACGAACTGCCGTTCATCGATGGCACGCAAGCGTATTTTGAGGCGAGCTACTCGCGACGTGAGGTCGATGTATCAGCTGGCCCAAGTCCGGTCACGATTTCTGTGCCATGCGCCAATCCCTTCATTCAGTCGGTCGCAGTGCTGCGCGGTTCATCGAGTTGCGCAAATACAGCTGTCGCGACTTCCGGTAATCCGCCTTCGACACCCATGCGAACGTTGAACTGGTTACCTGCACTCTCTGATCTCGGGCGCAAGGGGACTGAAGTTGAGCAGATTCGCGGCGTTATGGGTTTCAGGGGAGACTTCGGCGTTTCGTCGGAAGACCCGGAAAGAGGGGACTTTGCTTTTGCGCCGGCTAACTGGCGGTACGATGTCTTTGCGAGTTACACGCGCTCCAATGGTCGCTCTGTAGCGACTCAGATCAACGACGAGCGCCTCGCATTAGCCCTCAATACAGCCAGGATAGATACGGCAGACGAGGATCGCGATGGGTCCACGACCGATATTGTCTGTGGCACCGCACTGCTCGGTAGTAGCCTGGAATCCTGCGTACCGCTTGATCCCACTGCGCCTGAGATCTATCTCGACAATCGTTTACCCGCGGCGGCCGCCGCCTATTTGGCAGGCGACGGGATCAATAACACTGTGATAGGTCAGACAATTGTCAGTGGCTTTGTGTCCGGGGACCTCTTCCGCATCCCGGCTGGCACGGTACCGCTTGTTCTGGGGGCCGAGTACAGGCGCGATAGTATTGATTCGCGCAACAGCTTCTTGAGCACATCAGGCTCGGGGCTGGGGGGCCTGGGCCGTCCCGAACTCAACACGATCGGCGCGCGGAGCCTCACGGAGTTCTTTGCAGAAACAGAAATTCCGGTTTTGAAAGACAAGCCCTTTGCACATTTTCTGACGTTCAACGCTTCAACCCGTTACACCAAGGAATCGAATTTCGGGTCCTTGTGGACCTACCGCCTGCAAGGGGGATACGCGCCCGTGCCGTCACTGACGTTCAAAGCAACGTATGGCACAACATTTCGGGCCCCGAACCTTCGCGAGCAGTTTCTGGCAGACCAGTTCAACACCATTGTGCCCGGAAACGATCCCTGCTTGCGGCTCAGCGGCGCGCCTCCGATCACTGATCCTATCCGGCTCTTTAACTGCAGCGCACAGGGTGCGGACCCCACCCTTCTTGGTCAGGGCCTAGGCAGTTTGCCACAGATCAACGTCAAGCGCGGTGGTGCCGACGACCTTAAGGCTGAAACGTCCCGATCGATTACGGTCGGTGCAAGCTTCACGCAGCCGTGGTTCGAGAGCTTCACGTTGAAATTATCTTCCACCTACTTCGACATTAAGGTAAAAAACTCTGTCGAGGAGCCAGGTTTTGCCGATATTCTGCGCGAGTGTCTCGTTGTCACGCCTGATCTGGCCAGTCCCTTCTGCGCTCGGATAAGACGCGTGAATTCGGGCAACCCTCGCACAAACTTCATTGATACAATCGACGCCTCCTTCTTCAACGTTGGTGAACTACGGTCGCGCGGTGTCGACTTTAACGTCAGCTTTGCAATGCCAATCCAAGCACTCGGCACGAGTTTCCGGGTGGGCGTGGACGCGATTGCTACGCGGCAACTCGAAAGTTCCGAAGACCGCCTGGGAGCCCAAGACGAGAATCTTGGGGAAATTGAATTTTCGAAATGGCAAGCGGTCGCCTCCGTCACGCTTGCATGGGAAGATTTTACCGTTCTGTGGCGCGCGCGTTATACAAGCGGTGGTATTCCAGATCGATGCTGCACTTCGGAATTTCCCACAGCAAGCACGACAAACCCATTTATCGACGGCTTTTCTAATCCCACGACTATCTTGGGCAGCGGGACCATCGATCCCGACGGCGATGGTGCGCCCGGTACACTCGCCTTCGACCTTCCCGGTTTCTATCCCGTCGGCCGGGTTGAGCCTTATTGGTACCATGACCTGTCAATCAGCTACCAGCGGAACGGCTGGGGGCTGCGCGCCGGTGTGAAGAATGTTCTGAATACGCCGCCGCCAGCAGTCAATCGCAACAGCGGACAGCTTTCGCGCTTTGGCGTCGTTTTGGGCGCCGGCTTTGATTTTGTGGGGCGAAGCTACTTTCTTGGGCTGAGTCACTCGTTCTGACGTGCGCTTGGGCTTATCTACTTTTGCACTAGCGGCCGCTGTCTCTGTCGCAGCCTCGCCTGGCCTTGAAGCGCCGACATTTAGGGCCAGCCAGGTAACGTTTTCTGCGAGCGAGATTCGCGCGGCGCATGGCATGGCCCTCGATCCGGCGGGTGCTTTGCTTGTCGCGGATACTTATCGGTATGAAGATCCGGCGAGGAAAGTGAGTCACATCTTTCGTGTCATGCCGGGCCGGCCGCGTGAGGCTGTTTTTAGCGGTCAGGAAATCGCGGGGTTAGAGCGGATAAGTGATGGCTATCTGATCGCCGACTTTGGTGCTTCGAAGGTTTACGAAACAAATTTGCTGTTCGAGGTTCGCCGGCAGTGGGACGCACCGAAGCCATGGAATGCCAAACGGACGGCGGATGGTGACACATATGTCGTGACTTACGACGGTTTTGGTGTTCTCACGCTCGAAGGCGGTTACCGTCAACTGACCAGCGATCTGGATTATCCTTTCGATTTTCTGGCGGTGGGGAAGGATTCGTTTTGGATAACTGAGCAGGGCAAGGGGCCAGGTCGGGTTTCGCTATGGACAATGAAGCCGAATCAAAAGTCGCTTCGGCGGAATGCTGAAGTTCGTTATCCCTGGTCGAATCCCGAAGGCATCGTGGAGGTGGACGGTCAATTTCTGGCATTGGACACGGCGCGTGGCGAACTGGTCCAATTCAATGCTGCCGGTCGGGCGACGTGCATCGTCGAGGGGCTCGGTATCCCTATTCTAATCGTTCAACGTAATGAGGCCAGCTTGCTCATTTTTTCAAATCAGACGCTAATCGGTCCGGCCTTTATCGGTATCTTCCTTGCGCGCCCGTCCGCCTTCAGAGCGCCTAGCGCGATTTGCGGTGCGGCTTGCGGCTCGGATTAGCGGAGTGCAAGCTTTCGGGAACGGCGTTGCATAATCCCACTCGATTGGTTCGTCCAAGGGGTGCCAAAAGACTTTTGTTTGCTCAAGAGTTGTGCAGCGACGCAAATTTCCGATTTCGGTGTTTTTACGACGCGCGACGAGAATGTTTCGCGTAACGATTTGAAGCCAACGATCATATCTGCAAGCATTTCCGTATCACTGTCCTTGCGTACCCTGATCGCACTCACCCACGGGAGAAATTCTGCATACCTTCTCACGTCACAACTAGGTCATACATCTGTGCTGCACTGAACGGCAGGACCTGGCGCTCGTGATGATGCGGCTTTGGATGATAAACGGCGATAAGCCGACTTCATTTAATGCAGCCTGGGAGACGGCCGGAACCGCTAAATTGTAGACCTTAGCGCTAGAGAATAGGACCGCTTAATTTCTGCTGTTGGTGCGAGTGGCGCACTAAACACCCAATCGATAGAGCGCGTACCACTTGTTTGCTTTCAAGGCCGTCAAATGTTTAAAGGTTGCGTGCCATGAATCGAGCTCACCTCAGACGATGCGCTGCTGACAGAGCATTATTTGCTCCACTGGCTGGAGCTCGGCATCGCTTCAAGCGAAGTTCGCGACGATTGGCATGCCGTGGCGCTCGGCTTCCTACGAGACAGGCGGAAACGAGATAGTCTCTCGGCCTTTGTCGCTAGGGAAGAAGGCGAAATATTTGGTACAGCATGTTGCCACCTAATGCGGCAACCCTTTCCTCTATTCCGCAAGGTGGACACCAGCAAAATTGGTTACATCTGGGGCGTCTATGTGCGCCCCGAGCATCGCAGCAAGCAAATCGGCACTGAGCTTGTAGCAGCTTGCATGTCGCATCTTAAGTTTTTGGGATGCGGCCGTGCGCTTCTCCATGCAGGTGATCTATCGGCTCCGCTATACAGCCGATTGGGGTTCGTTCCCACCGACGAGCTTTCCGCCTCACTGTGACATTGAACAAACCATAGGCCGCCACTTCAATTATAGGCCCGGGCTGCGGCAGCTACCGCTAAAAAAGCCGACGATAAAATGCCTCAAGAATCCTACCAAAGCTGACGTTCATTCAGTACTATTCATCGCTTCAGTTATTACGCTGTGTCGCGCGTCAGCACTCATTACGCTCACACAATTTTTCCAGCTGTTTCGACCGCGCCGAGGCCGAGAGCGGTACGTAGCCGGATTTAGGCAACTCCATCTGCGCAGCATCGGAAAGAATATATTTCAAAAATTCTTTCAAAACTTTCGGCATTGGCTTGGCCGGGTTCTGTTCGATATAGAGCCTGAACGTTCGCGTCAGCGGATATCTCTCGCTGGCCAGATTGGCTGTTGAGGGAACGACAAAAGCGGACCCAGCACGCGATGCTGCAATTGCGCTTTGCTGACCAACATAACCCCGGCCTTGGTCAGCTGCGATGGGAAGTATCTTGACACTCGCGCTGTTTAGCCCCGCTGGAGCAAAACCAATTGCTGAAGGATCTGCGGCTACTGCTGCGAGCACGGCCTCGATGCTGTCGAGCTGAACGACGTCGGGCTTCAGGCGGCCTGACAATGTGGCCGCCTCAGACCGCATCAACCCCCACACGCCGCTATCTTCGCGCGGGCCGTAGAGCTTGATCGGACGCTTTGCCCAATCACCCTCTGCTCCCGCATCGCCCCACGAAAGAATGGCCGACGGGCTAAGATAATAAGTATGCGACCAGATGCCGTCGAGCTGGGCGCGGGTCAGTCCGACGATGGGGTTCGAGGGATGAACGAATACGACTGCGCCACCGATCCCAATGTCGATCTCGAGCGGCGCATAGCCACGCGACTTGGTAAAGGCATCGATCATGCCCGATGTCATCGGACGGCTCATCGGAGCAATGCTCGACTTGCCTTGAAGCAAGGCCGGAAAAGCCGAACCCGAGCCGCTGCCGATTGCCTCAATCGTGGCACCGGGATGAAGCGCCATGAACTGCGCCGCCCAGCGAGCGAAAACTTCGTTGCCCGCCGCTGATCCGATACTGACGACTTTACCGGTCACTTTAACGGTGGCCGCGTCTTCTTTTTGAGGTTGAGCCCCGGCAATGCCAGACGATAGCAGGGCAATAAAAAACAGCGATTTAAGCAACAGGCGCATAGCGAACTCCTTTGATGAAAACGCGATCACAAGCCAATCCGCGCGGTAAGTTTGATCAGGCGGGGCGCGCCGGTCGCAAGGACATTTCCGCCAGCGCCTGCCCAGTAATCTTTGTTGGCCAGATTGTCGCCGGTAAGCTGGATGGTCATGCTCTTTTCTGCCAGCCGAAACGTGTAGGCGGCGGACGCCGAAAAGGTCGTGTAGCCATCGATAAACGCTTGATTGAGGCCGTTGACGGGGCGGCTTCCGACATAAAATACGCCGCCGCCCAAGGAGAGCCCGGATATGCCTTCAGGACGATATTCGGCATAAAGGCTTCCTGTCCATTCGGGCGTATTCTCGGGCACACGGTCGATCAGCGCCGGTTGCGCCGAGGCCCGAATGCGGGCATCCAAATACTGGCCGCTGGCATATATCGAAAACTGCGGAGTGACCTCCCCGGTCAGCGATGCTTCGATTCCCTCAAAGCGCGCGAGGCCGGCCAGCTTGTATATATTGTCAGCCGGATCGACGAACGCCGATGGGCGTTCGATGCGAAAACCTGCTAGCTGCAGCACCAGCCCGGCGGCAAATTCGGCTTTGACCCCGGCTTCATATTGTTCGGAAGTCGCCGGCGGCAATACCTGGCCTTGATTGGCACTGAAGTTGGGCGCTGGCGATACTTCTTCCAGCCCTTGAAGATAGGTCGTGTAAAGACTGATGGTGTCGGCCGGTTTGAAGACCACACCGATGGAAGGCGACCATTTCTTGAACCGAAAACGACTTGTTACACCAGAGTTGGAAGTCGTGCGGCTTTTATAATCGCTGTAGCGGACGCCGCCCAATATTTGCACTGGCCCGATCTCGCCACGATCGAATATATAAAAGCCGAGATCGCGGATCGTGTTGGGCGAGATAGTAAAGGTGGTGGGATCGTCTACCCGCACATCGGCCGGATTGAAATAATTTTGCGGAACGGTCACGACTGTTCCGGCACGCCCGTTCTGAAAACGCTCGTTGGCCGATGCACCAACCACCAGATTGTGCACGATGGGTCCGGTTGCAAAGGCAGCGGCGAGTTCGGAACGGCCATGACGGTTGCGATATTCCTGCCCGATCGTCCGCGTGACGCGCAAGGTGCCGTTTCCGAATGACGGGCCGGGCCGTAAATCATAGTCGCGGATCGATGCAAATTTGCGATCGCGCGACATTTCGGATTGTCCACCCTCAATCGTGAAGGCGATCTGATCGGAGAGTTTGAGGTCCGCGCGCAGCAGGACGTTGGTTTGCCCGGCATCGGTCCGCAAATTCTTGCCGCCGACATTGACCCTGTTCGATAGCAGCGGCGGCAACGTAATCCGGTTGGCGACAGCTGGCGGCGCGAGCGGTGATGCCGCCGGTAAAAGTGTAACCGATCCGGTTTCAGTCGCGTCATTGCCAACGCTTTCGAAATCGAACCGCAACGACAGCGCATCGGTCGCGGCCCAGTCGAGCGCTACCGCCACAAGATGGCGCGTTCCGTCATAATTGTCTATTCCAAGTTCGCGCAGGCCCGCCGCCGCGTTGACGCGGATACCGAGCCGGTCGGACACCTGTCGCCCTATGTCGATGGCTGCACTCGTCCCGCCATATTCATTCACGCTTGCCGTAAATTCGGTTACGTTCCGGTCGGCGCGTTTGGTGATGACGTTCACGATTCCGGAGGGCGGTGCGAAACCATAATATAATGCACCGACGCCCTTCAGGACTTCGAACCGTTCTTTGTTTTCAATGGGGATGCTCGCAAGGTTGATGATCGGTAGCACGCCATTGAGCTTGTAGCTGTTGCGATTGTCGACCTGGATACCGCGGATCAACAAACTGTCGAACGTACTACCGTTTGTTTCGGAACGGCTGACACCCGCAGTATTCCGCAGGGCGTCATAGACGCTTGTGGCGGCTTGCGATTCGAGCAGCTTCCGCGGAATCACATTGATTGTGATTGGCGTATCGATCAGGCGGGCATTGCGAAACGTGCCGACCTGAACAGCCGACGCACCAAAGCTTTCCGGTCGATCGGCAGTGACGATAATCTCTTCCAGGACCAGCGCCTCGGGCTTTTCCGATGCTGCCTGACTTGTCGGTATTAGAGTTACCGTACCGTCGCTGGCAAATGCCGCGCGAAAGCCGGTTCCGGCAAGCAAATCGGCGAGTGCTGTCTGGAAGTTCGCTGCGCCTCTGACCGGCGCTGAACGCTTGCCGGCTACGCTGCTCGGCACGAAGACGATGTTGCGCCCCGCGCTGCGGCCGAGCGAGAGCAATGCCGACGACAATGATTGTGCCGGAATATCGTAACGCTGCTTTGCCTCGCGCTGCGCCAAAGCCGGGGTTGCTGCGCCAAGCAGCAATGCACCCAAAATGGCGCGACAGATTAATGACTTCATGATGGTCCCCCTGGATTTGAACGGTCGACGTCAGCCGACACCTACCAAGACGCACTCAGATGAAGATTTTCAGATTATCGCGAAAAAAATTATTCTGCCGATACGGCGATGCGAATAGTCCCGTCGGCTTTGGTCGTCGCGCTCACCCGGTGAACGCGGGGAAGCGTAGCGACAAAACCCTTCGCTTCGGTCAGCCGGTAGGTCCCACTGATCCGTAACGCTGCCGCACGCGGGGTTATGTTGTAGCGCAACGGCTGGTAGCGGCTAAATTCCGACAGCGCCGCGTCCAGCGTAACATTGTCGAAAACAACGAGGCCGCGCTGCCACGCGGTTGCTGCATTTCGGTCCATCGGTTGCGCAGACACGGATAGGCCGCCCTGTTTCGCTCTGACAGTATAGCCGAGCCGCAGCGGCGGATCGTTGCCCCCTGCGGTCACGATGCCATTAAGCGGCAACGCCTCGCCGTTACGCACAACTAACCGCCCGGCATTTGTGTGTAGCATGGCATTGCCGTCCAGTTGAACTTCGGCAGAAGACATAAATCGCTTCGCGATCGAAATGTCCGCCTCCCCCTGCTCGACAACAATCCGCCGCGATAACCAGCCATAGCTAACCGAAACACGCGATGCGGTATTAAGAACGATCCGCACGCCGCGTGGTGCCTCGATGGTCCGCTGTTCACCCTTTGCAGTTTGGTAGGCAACAGCAGGCGGCGGGGCAGCGACGAAACCAAACGTCATCATAACCATGGCGGCCGCAGCAAATCCGGCCTTGCGCCAATAATTGCCGACATTGTCGTTGGCAGCTGTTAGCATCGGAAGCGCGGCCAGAATGTCCTTGTCGTCCGCCAGATCCGCAATGCCAGCCCAGATATTGTCTGCTTTGGTTGCAGCGGCAGCATTGCGTTCGTCTTCGGCAAGCCAAGCCAGATAAGCGGCCCGCTCGCTTTTGGATGGCGCATTACCCTTATCGCGAGCAATCCAACTCGCGGCTAGCGCGATCCTGTCTTCGCTGTTTGTCATATAGCGCACGCTTAAGCCCCATCGACTTCGACAGCAAGCTTGGCGATAGCCTTATATAATGTTCGGGAAACCGATATGGAATCGATCCCGAGCCGGGTGCCAATGGCTTTATGGCTCAGTCCCTACAGTCGCGCGAGCAGGACGATGTCGCGTTCCAGCGTGTCGAGTTTGAAAATTGCTGTCTTCAGCCGGGCAAGCCGATCACGCGCGACTAGAGCTTCGAAAAATTCCGGTTCGGACGTCGAAGGGCACCGGTCATCATCATAAGTGAGGTGCGCAGTTTCGTTGCGCGCTTTTTCCCGGCGCCATTGATCGACCACGACCGAACGCGCGACCCGCAGCAGCAATGCCTTCCAGGATATGACGGGTTCGGAAGACACCGTGCCTGCCAACCGCGCAAACACCTCCTGCACGCGGTCTTCTACGGCAGAAGGATCGGAAGTTCTTCTAGAAACGTAGCGTACGATTGTACCGCGATGTTCCTCAAAAGCCACTGAGAGTGCTCCCACGTGGGTGAAGCTCGCAAGGTCTTTGGCTGGACGGCGGTTTTGCACCGCTGACGTTCACCAGCTATCTGTTACGCAACCATGACATCGGGCAATTTTGTTTGCTGAGGCAAATACGATAGCCGTAACGCGATAATGACGCCCATATCCAGATCCTGAAATTGTCCGCATGGGTAGTTTCGAATATGCCGCCCCATACATAAAACGCTAACTTTTCAGACGTCCAAACGCTCTTCGATTTTTACTCAAACCTGCCATACGTTCAGCGCTGGCACTTGAAACGTTGGGGTAGAGTCAAGCATGATGGCCT
>CALRMO020000099.1:0-9675 GCA_943369235.1 Sphingomonas paucimobilis | reverse complement strand
GGAGGCACAGCTTTGCTATCAACTGCTTGAATAAAAATTGACCTACAGCGATATTCCCCCGTTGACTTGATATATGCACTGCCAATAGGCAGCAAAGGGAGAGCGCCGCATTTTGGAAATTTTCGCGGCGGACAGTTTTGGGAGTGTGTTGCCAATGACTTATGTAGTGACCGACGCATGCATCAAGTGCAAATATATGGACTGCGTCGAGGTATGCCCGGTCGATTGTTTCTATGAAGGCGAGAATATGCTCGTCATCAACCCCAATGAATGCATCGATTGCGGCGTGTGCGAGCCCGAGTGCCCAGCCGAAGCGATTTTGCCCGATACCGAAAATGGTCTTGAGCAATGGCTCGAACTGAACGCCACCTACAGCGCCGAATGGCCCAACATCACCTCAAGCCGCGAGCCGCCTGCCCATGCCGACGAGCATAAGGGCGAGGAAGGCAAGTTCGACAAATATTTCAGCGCAGAGCCGGGCGACGGGGATTAAGCTTTGCGTGAGCAAAACACCGTAGCCCTGAGCCTGTCGAAGGGCGTTTTTCAGCGGTAGCGTAAACTTTTAGGCGTACTTCGACAGGCTCAGCACTACGGTTTTAGCGGTGAGCACCGGTGCCATGGGCAAGCTTGGATCCTATCGGTGAACGCGCCGCCCCTTCAACCACTGCTTTTGATAGCTTTCAACCTCGCGCATTGCGGCGAAAACTGTCATGTCCAGTCTGGTACGGCCGCTGCGTCCGAGCGCATATAGCTGGCTGTAATACCAATATTGGACGGCGAAACCTTCCAGGCCGCGCATCATTTTAAGCTTGCGCAAAGAAGCCAGCCATTCGGGAAACAGCTTCAGCTGATTTTCCGTGCGCGGCAGCATGGCCATGCCGGCCAGCAAGCGTTTCGGGGCCTCGGGCATTACACACAGGGGGCGACCAAGGCCGATTACGTCGGCAGCGCCCGAGCGCAATGCCTGCTCCATTGCCGATGCACTGCGGAATCCGCCGGTGACCATGAGCGGGATATCAAGCTCGGTTTTCATTGCCTTGGCAAAATCGACGAAATAGGCCTCGCGCGCCAAGGTGGTCACGGCCACGGACTGCACCTCTTCGGCTTCCATCCCTTCGATGCCGAGCAGTTTGGGCTGCTCATAGGTGCCGCCCGAGATTTCGATGAGATCGACACCGGCCTCCTGTAACCAGCGCGCAACTTGCAGGCTGTCCTCGAAGGCGAAACCGCCGCGCTGGAAATCCGCGCTGTTAAGTTTGACCGAGATCGGAAATTCGGGACCCACGAGCTGGCGGACGGTGTTGACCGTAAACAGCAAGAACCGCGCACGGTTTTCAAGGCTTCCGCCCCAGCGATCATCGCGCAGGTTCGCGCGCGGACTGAGAAATTGCGAGATCAGATAGCCGTGTGCGGCATGAATCTGCACGCCGGTAAATCCTGTTTCCTGGCATATCTTCGCCGCCTGCCCAAAGCGGCTGATCAGGTTCAGTATTTCATCCTCGGTGAGCGGCACTGGCATTCCGAATTGACCACCTGGCAGGCCGAGTTTTACTGCCGAGGGCGCTTTGGGACGTGGGTTGACCGCTTTCATCGTCTGCCGTCCGGCGTGGCTTATCTGCGCCCAGAAATGGTTGCCGTTGCGTGTCGCCGCCGTCCACCGCCGCAGCGCTGCGCGCATTTCGTCATCGGGCATGCGATCAATAATGACGTTGCCCGGCCGTTCAAGATGATCGCCGTCGATCTGGATATTGCCCGACAGATGCATTGCCGCGCCGCCATCCGACCAGATTCCATACAGCTTTTCCAGCTCTGCGGTCGGGCGACCGTGAATGTCCGCCAGGCCTTCGGTCATCGCCGCCTTGGCAATGCGATTTTTAAGTTTGGCACCGCAGGGCAGTGTCAGGCCTTCGGCAAGCTTCATTCGCTGTCGGCTTTATCGGCCGTTTTGGCGGGCGCTGGTTCGTCGGTCTTGTCTGCCGACATGTCTGCTTCCTTTGTCGGTGCTTTACCGGTGGGAGCCGGCGCTGCTTCAACGGGAGCCTCATCAACCGACTCATCGGTGTTGATCATATCGTCGCTGATTGTGCCTTCAAGACTGTCGAGATCGTCCATCCGGGTTTCGGTGACCTGATTGTCTTCCTTGTTGCCGCCGCACGCGGCGAGTGGGAAAAGCATCAGGGCCAAAATTGCGGTACGCATGTTTCCTCCAAGCATTCAGTCGGCGGCGACCCTACATTCTCCGCCCGCTTTGGCAAGGCTGTTGAGGAAATCGGGAAGCGTCGCGGCAAGTGCTTCGTCGAAATCGTGGAGCGTTGCATCGATGCCGAGGGCGGCGAGACTGGTGACTGGAAATTCGGCGATGCCGCAGGGTACGATGCCGCCGAAATGCGATAAATCTGGCGCCACATTGACGGCAAAACCGTGCATCGTGACCCAGCGGCGAATGCGCACGCCGATTGCGCCGATCTTCGCTTCCTGTCCGGTGGGCGTGTCGCACCAGATACCGATCCGGCCCTCGGCGCGCCGTGCCTCGACGCCGAATTGTGCAAGCGCGTCGATTGCCCAGCCTTCGAGCGCGTGGACATAGCAGCGCACATCCTTGCAGCGTTTGGCAAGGTCGAGCATGACATAGCCGACGCGTTGGCCGGGGCCGTGGTAGGTGTATCGCCCGCCGCGCCCTGTGTCGTACACTGGGAACTGCCGACTGAGCAGCTCGGCCGGATCGGCGCTGGTGCCGCCTGTGTAAAGCGGAGGATGTTCAAGCAGCCAGATCAACCCGCGCGCGCCGTCATCGCGAATGGCCTTTTGCCGCGCTTCCATCCGAGCCAAGGCTTCGGGATAGGGCGTAAGCCCATCTGATATGTCCCACTCGATGCTCATTCAATGATCGGGACTTGCGGCGCTGCTTCGCGCGGGATCATTCCGGTCAATCGGGGGTCGGGAAATGTCTCGACCTCGCGATTAAAAGGCACGAAGCCTTCGCGGATATAGAAAGCAAGCGCAGCGGGATGATCAAGCGTGCAGGTATGCACCCGGACCTGCGTTACGCCTGGCCGCCACGCGAGCGCCATTGCCTGCGCCATCAGCCATCTGCCATGTCCCTTGCCGGACAATTCAGGTACCAGTCCGAAAAAATCCAGCGAACACCAATCGGGTTCGGGATGGGTGAGTTCGAGAATTCCAACCTCGATTCCCTTACGATCCTCCACCGCATACACTTGCGTTTCAGGACGCCGGATTGCCGCGATCAGATCTGAATCCGACAATTCAAGCCGCGAAACCCATAGCCAGTGCTCACCGACACGGCGGAACAGCTTCCGATACTTGTCAGGATCGGGCTGTTCCCATTTTTTAAGGCGAAGCTCGCTGCTCGGCATCGGGCGCAACGGGGGGCGTCGGTTCATTTCCAACGAGGTAGCAATCGCCGCGACATAGCCCTTTGTGATTGGGATGTCAGTCACCTCATGTGCCTATTTCGGAGGGATAATGGAATGAAAGTGGGGGTCAAGCAGAGCATTAATCCCAAGCCACTTCGGGTGGCAGGCTCATCAGAATGGCATCGACATTGCCCCCTGTTTTGAGGCCAAATGTCGTGCCGCGATCATAGACGAGGTTGAATTCGGCATACAGCCCGCGCCAGCGCAATTGCGCCTGTTTTTCTTCCGCCGTGAAAGGCTGGTTCATCCGGCGGCGAACGAGCTTGGGGAATATGTCGAGAAACGCCTTGCCGACATCGCGGGTCAGCGCGAAATTTTGTTCGAACAGCGCATCGCTTGTGTTTTCCAAATGGTCGTAGAAAATCCCGCCGACACCGCGGTGAACATTCCGGTGGGGAATCCAGAAATATTCCTCGGCCCAGGCGCGGTAGCGTTCGTATACGTCTGGCCCATAGGGCGCACAGGCCGCGCGGAAACGGGCGTGAAAGTCGGCGGTGTCATCGTCATAAGGGATCGGCGGGTTCAAATCGGCACCACCGCCGAACCAGCTTTTCGTGGTCACCAGATACCGGCAGTTCATATGCACAGCGGGCACATGCGGATTAGCCATATGCGCGACAAGACTGATGCCGGTGGCAAAGAAATTGGGATCCTCGGCAGCACCATGGATGGTCTTGGCAAATTCGGGGTTGAACGCTCCGCCGACGGTTGAGACATTGACGCCGACTTTCTCAAAAACCTTGCCCTTCAACACGCCGCGCACGCCGCCGCCGCCGAGCGATCCGTCATGGTCGTTGCGGTCCCACGGCGTGTAATCGAACGACGCCTCGGATCCGGCCTCCCGCTCGATTGCCTCGAATGCAGCGCAAATCTGGTCGCGGAGCGATTCGAACCAGTCGCGCGCAGCCTGCTGGCGGGTATCAAGGGTCAGGGTCACGCATACTCTCCGGGAAATTGTTGTGTCTGCCGTAAAGCTTCAGCCAATGCGATGCCAGCCGACACTGAAATGTTCAAGGACCGAAATCCCGGTGCCATCGGGACGAACACGCGCGCGTCTGCGCGTTCATGCACTTCGGGCGGCGCACCGCTGCTTTCGGATCCCATCAGGATGATGTCGTCCGCCCGGAACTCAAAGCGCGGCAGGGGGGTCGAAGCCTTGCTCGACATCAGAACGATTCGGCTTCCATTCAGCGAGCCGGTGAATGCCTCCCAATCCGCGTGCCGGTGCATTTTGGCCTGCGCCGCATAATCCATCCCCGACCGCCTGAGCGCACGTTCGGAAAACGCGAAACCGCATGGTTCGATGATGTCACAGACGACGTCAAGGCACGCGGTCGTCCGCAGCACAGCGCCGACATTTCCCGCCATATCCGGCTGATAGAGCGCGAGGCGCATGGGAATCCTCTCGATTGAAACCAATTCGTGACGATTAGCTGCTATCGCCAGCACATGGCAACAGGCCCGCACGTCTCGGTCATTATGAGCGTCTATAACGGCGCCGATTATCTGTATCCATGCGTGCAGTCGATCCTGCAGCAAACGTTCCGCGATTTCGAATTTCTGATCATGGATGACGGATCGACCGATGGCAGCACCGAAATACTGCGCGACATGGCGAAAATGGACACCCGCATCCGGCTGGTGGTCCGCGAAAACCGGGGGCTGGTGGCGAGCCTCAACGAGCTGATCGAGCTTGCACAGGCACCGCTGCTGGCGCGGATGGATTGCGATGATATTGCCATGCCGGATAGGTTCAGGCGGCAAACGGAATTTCTTACAGAGCATCCCGAAATCGGCATTCTCGGATGCGATACGCATGATCTCGATGAAAACGGACTGCTGACGGGGCGCGGCGACGATTATCCGAAGGACCCTTCAGAGGCGAAAATCGCGCTGAAAAACGGTCCGCCGGTTTGCCACCCGTCGGTAATGATGCGAACCGCGCTCATCCGGAAACTTGGCGCGTACCGGCAGGCGTTTCGCCATGCGCAGGATTATGACCTGTGGTTGCGGGCATCGGTCGAAACGCAGATTACAAGTTTGCCCGAGCGATTGCTTCTGTACCGCCGCAGCCCGCAACAGGTCAGCCAGAAATTCGCTGCGGAGCAAGCCAAGGGTGCCGCCATTGCTTGGCTCGATCATCTTCGGTGCTGCGACGGCAAAAACAGCCTCTTCAAGGAGGCTGCAGAACTGCCGGAAATCGACGCGCTTGACGATCATCTCGGTGCTGGATCGGCCGCGTTTGTCCGTCGCAAGGTTGTCGAACGCATGCGCTATTCGAACAATATGCTGACCGGTCCTGAATTCGAGCTGATGATGGAGCAGGTTCGTGGCGGAAACGGCTTTAACGGGGCAGGGAGAACGATCCTGCGTCTGGGGCGGAAGGGTCGCCTGGTGCGCGCTGTCATCCTCGCTTCCGCCGTCACGGGACTACTATTAAGTAGCTCATAAATAATCGTTATTGTTACAGATTAAGGACTCGCTGTTGCGCCGTCCCATGCTGGCACAGCGCAAAAATGGCTCGCGCGAGCAAGGCTGAATTGAGCTATTGGCTGGCCTCGCACCGAATCCGGACTCTTCGCCGGACCCTCTGATAGCAAAGCGCGGCATGATACACGAGCACATCAATGACCTGCTGCCCGCCAGGCCGCGACCGGATCGCAAAGCCGCGCGCCAGAGGATAATCGGTACGCGCGAAATCATTCTGGTCTTGATTGCCTTTGCCTTGCTGGCGATCGTTCCATCGGTTGCACAAATCGCGCCATTCAGGGGACCGCAAAACCCCGTGCCAACAAGCAACCTGAAGTGGGACGCCGAATATCCCGCCGAGAATTTTCCGGGATCGGCATTTTTCTATCTCGATCCGAACGATGCCGCTCCGCCGCTTGCGATAACGCCCGATGCGATGGCTATGAGCGGCGACGAGCCGAACGCCAACATTAAATCTCCTTATGATTTTGCGGCAGGCGGGGCTGCAAAGCCGTTTGTCATGCGCGCCGGAAGCGTCGATCACGCACGCGCGCTCAAATGCCTCACCGACGCGATTTATTATGAAGCGGCGAACGAACCCGACGCCGGGCAACGCGCGGTGGCTCAGGTCATCCTGAACCGGATGCGCCACCCGACCTATCCGAACAGCGTCTGCGGGGTCATCTACCAGGGATCCGAACGGGCGACAGGATGCCAGTTCAGCTACAGTTGCGATGGATCGATGGCGCGTATTCCGGCGCGGGCGTCGTGGCTTCGCGCGCAGCGAGTGGCGGCTGACGCGCTTGCTGGATATGTCTACGCGCCGGTCGGAATGGCGACGCATTATCACGCCACGTATGTTTATCCTTACTGGGCGCCGAGCCTGAACTTCGTCGGCACGATCGGGGCGCATCGCTTCTATAGCTGGAAGGGAAGTGCCGGGCGGCCGTCCGCGTTTTTCCGGGGCTATGCGGGGCGCGAGCCGTTTCCGGGACCCAAGCCGCGCGCGTGGACCGCGTCGCTTCCCGATAATCTTGGACCCATCGAACTTCAGAAGAAATATGAGCGCGAGTTCGCCGCAGCCAGGTTGAAAGCCGAAGCCGATGCCCGTGCTGCCATATCCAGCGGGCCGACATCGCCTTATTCAGACATTGCGCCGGCCCGCCAGCGCCCTGCGGCAACATTCACTGCACCGGATTATTCGCGTGAGGCGCGGAGCCGGGGCGGAGAAGCAGCTTATGGTGGCGAGAGATTGCCGCAGGCAACCGATGTGAAGCCCGAATTCCAGAACAGCGGAAGCTGGAAGGCCTTGCCGACGGGATAGCTGCGCAAAATTTTTTGCCGCGACGCTAAACAATTTCCCCCTTTTCCCGTTTTACCAATCAGACCGGCTGGACGCCAGTTCTCGAGCAGCTTGCTGCGATACTGGTCCATCTGACCTGGCGTTCGCGCGGTCGGCAGAGGTTGGTGGCGTATCGCCACTGCGCTCGAAGTATCGGCCTCCGGCAGCGATCCCACATCCCCGCTTCCGGAGGCCGTCGTTCCTCTATTTCTTGAACGAGATTGCTGCCTTCAGCCCGCCCTTTTCGCGATTCTGCAAGATGACATCGCCGCCGTGCGAACGCGCGATCGCCCGCGATATCGTCAGGCCAAGTCCGGAACCGCCCGTGGCACGGCTCCGCGACTTTTCCGCGCGGGTGAATGGCTCGAACATGCTTTCGACATTGACCGGATCGATGCCAGGGCCATCGTCCGCGATCTCGATAATGATGACATCGAGCGCGTCGACAATCCCGATTGCGGCGGTCTTTCCGTAGGTCACGGCGTTGCCAATAAGATTGCGGAGTGCCCGGCGGACCAGCACCGGTCTGACGTCGGCGACGATGCGCGCGTCCGGGGCGCAATATGTTGTGCCGTCAAATTCGCTGGCGACCGATTCAACCAGCGCACCGATATCGACCGACTGCAACGCTTCTCCCGATCTGCCGAGCCGGGCGAGCGTCAATATGTCATCCAGTATCGTAACCATTTCATCGATGGTCGCCGCCATTTTTTCACGCTCGGCGTCGTCATCGACCGACTCTATCCGCACCCGCAGCGCGGCAAGCGGTGTTTTCAAATCATGACCGATTGCGCCCAGCATAACGTCCTTTTCGCTCAGTAGCGCCGAGACGCGGGCGTGCATCACGTTAAAGGCGTCGATAAGTTGCTTCACATCATCCGGGCCTTCGCTTGGCATGGGTTCCGGGGCATCGGTGACGCCAACATCGCGCACACGGGAGGTGAGCGTTTGCAGGGGCTTGGCAATTCGGCGGGCAACGAGTGCCAGCGGCACCATGACGGCGACGAACAGCAGCAATGTTTGCAGCAGAAGCGCGAGGATTGAGGCGGTCTCCGTGGGCCGGACCAGTCCAGCTGCGCTAACCCACCGGCCATCCGGCAACCGCGCCGTAAACAATATCGCTGTTTTGGGAAGCCGCCGGTCGGGGCGTCGCAGTTGAAATTTTTGCCAGCGCACCAACTGCGGATCGCGTAACCGGGCAGGAAGCAGGTTTACCGAAACGGTCGAAATCCTGACATCGGTCAGGCCGATTTCGCCCTGGCGAAGCAGGTCGCGCGCCCGTTCCGATATCTCGTCGCGAAATTCAGCGCGCTCGATGATCGCGGGCTGGGCCGCTATTGTCATCGACACCAAAGGCGCGCGGCGTTGCCGCCGTTCGCGCTGGGTGGCGAATTCATTTGCGATCTGCCCAATATCGGTACCCACCGCTTCGGAACGCTCGATTTGGTTTGCAATACGGCTGACAAGAACCGCCGAGGTCTCCGTGATTGCCCGGTTCCGAGCCCCCGCCAGCAATAAGACGGTATTGATCGCCTGCGCCACCAGCAGCGCTGAAGCCGCCACCAGCAGGATCTGGCCATAAAGGCTTTTCGGCCAGATGCGCGTCATGAGGGAACTGCTCACAAGCGTTTTACATCGGTCGAGAAGCGGTAGCCGCCGCCCCAAATTGTCTTGATATGTTGGGGGTCTTTGGCATCGACTTCGATTTTTCGCCGAAGCCGGCTTACCTGATTGTCGATGGCGCGGTCGAACGGTCCGCCCTCGCGACCCCGGGTAAGGTCGAGCAGCTGATCGCGCGTCAGCACCTGACCGGCGCGGGTTACAAGCGCTTCCAGCATGCGATGTTCGCCTGACGACAGCGCCACCAGTACCCCTTCGGGGTCATGCAACGTCTGCTCGCCTGTATTGAGGGTCCAGCCCGCGAATGCATAGCTTTCGCCCATACGGTCCGGCTTTGGCCCGCCCGATGCGACCCGCCGCAACACGACCTTGATCCGAGCCACGAGTTCGCGCGGCGAAAACGGTTTGACGACATAATCGTCGGCACCGATTTCAAGCCCGACGATCCGGTCGGTCTCTTCGGACTTCGCGGTAAGCAATATCACCGGCGGTCCGTCATTTGCGGAAATATGGCGGCAAAGGCTCAGGCCATCTTCGCCAGGCATCATGACGTCGAGCAGAACGAGATCGATGTCATAGGACAGGAGGGACGAACGGGCGATCGAAGCATCAGGGGCTTCGGTCACGCGAAAGCCCTGGCGCTCAAGATATTTACCGAGCGGATCACGGATCGATGCTTCGTCGTCAACGAGCAGCAGATGCGGGCGGGTTTTGTTCATGCGCGTTCGGGCTGTCGGCGATTATTCCAGGACAAGCAAGAAAAAGGCCGGAGGAGAAGGGAGGGGAAACTCCTCCGGCCAGGTATGA
>CALRMO020000098.1:0-9706 GCA_943369235.1 Sphingomonas paucimobilis | reverse complement strand
GTTAAGTGGCAGGCGATTACGATATTCCTGATTGTCATTTTGCTCGTGGTTGTCGGTTCGCAATAAGCGATCCGCACGTCCCATGGTCAAGCTGAACAAGATTTATACGCGGACAGGTGATGACGGCACGACTGGCCTTGTCGATGGGTCGCGCGTGTCCAAGACTGATCCGCGCCTTCAGGCGATTGGCGAGGTAGACGAAGCCAATAGCGCGCTGGGCGTCGCCATTCAGGCGCTCGAGGCCGATGAAGGCCAGACACCACTCGCCGCGGGTTTGCGTCATATCCAGAATGACCTTTTCGATCTGGGTGCCGATATCGCGACCCCCGGAGAGAGCTTCGAACCCTCGCCTATGGAGTTGCGAATAATTGCTGCGCAGGTTGATTGGCTCGAAGCCGCCATCGACGAAGCAAACGCGCAATTGCCGGCGCTGACCAGCTTCATTCTGCCGGGCGGCAGTCTGGCGGCGGCGCACATGCATATGGCGCGCGCCATAACGAGACGCGCCGAACGGGCGCTCGTCGCGGCGTCGCTCACCGTTAGCATCAATCCTTTTGCTCTGACCTATCTCAACCGGTTATCGGATTATCTGTTTGTTCTGTGCCGCCTGATCAACGCCAGCCGGGGCGGCGACATATTGTGGGTGCCGGGCGCATCGCGGTGAACGGCGATCTCAAAAGCCGGTTTTTTGCTACACGCAAGCTTACCGCCGATCTTGCTTCGCCGCTGTCGGATGCCGATGCGACGGTTCAATCGATGCCCGATGCGTCGCCAACCAAATGGCATCTGGCGCATGTAACCTGGTTCCTGGAAAGCTTTATCCTTCGCGACCATGTGCCGGGCTATCGCCCGTTTGACGATAGCTTCGCGTATTTGTTCAACAGCTATTATGAAGCCGAAGGCGCGCGTCATTCGCGCACGGCGCGAGGTCTGATTTCCCGCCCGTCGCTGGACAGAGTGCAGGAATATCGCGCGCATGTTGAAGCTGCGATCGATGCCGCGTGGAACAATCTTCCCGATGCGGCACTTCGCCTGATAGAGCTCGGTATCCACCATGAGCAACAACATCAGGAGCTGTTGCTGACCGACATATTGCATTTGTTTTCGCAAAATCCGACCCTGCCTGCTTATTGGCCGGAAGGGGCAGGACGAAACATGTCAGGGGAGCCATCTGCAATAGCCTGGGAACCGGCCCCATCTGGCGTTCAATTGATCGGCTATGGCGGCAACGAATTCTCGTTCGATTGCGAACGCCCCCGCCACAACGTTTTCTTGCAACCTTTTGCGCTGGCCGACCGAACGGTTACGAATGGCGAATGGATCAAGTTCATGAAAGACGGGGGTTATGTTGAGCCACGGCACTGGCTGTCCGACGGCTGGGCGTGGGTGCAAGGCGAGGGCATCTCCGCGCCGCTATACTGGAAGCAGGATAATGACGGCCAGTGGCTGTCGTTTGGGCTCGATGGCGTGTGCAATGTGGATCTGCATGCTCCGGTGGCGCATATCAGCCTGTATGAAGCCGATGCGTATGCGTCATGGGCAGGTGCGCGGTTGCCAACGGAGGCTGAGTGGGAGGTTGTTGCTGCGGCGCATGACGCCAATGACGGCAATCAGCTCGACGCGCCTGCATCGGTAAGGCCCAACGCTGCTGAAGCCGACAAGATGTTCGGCAATGTGTGGGAATGGACGGGCAGCGCCTACCGCCCCTATCCCGGATTTCGCGCAGCGGAAGGCGCGGTCGGCGAATATAATGGCAAGTTCATGAGCGGGCAGTTTGTGCTGCGCGGCGGAAGTTGCGCCACGCCGCGTGGGCATCTGCGCGCCAGCTACCGCAACTTCTTTTACCCGCATCAGCGATGGCAGTTCACCGGATTGCGACTGGCGAAAGATGTCTGAGGCCGATTTTCTGCCCCGCGCCGACCCGCAATTTCGCGCCGATGTCCTAGAGGGCTTGGCGGGTCCGCGTCGCGCTATCCCGGCACGCTGGTTTTATGACGAGCGCGGATCCGAGTTGTTCGACGAGATCACGCGGCTGCCCGAATATTACCCTACGCACACCGAGACTGCAGTGCTCGAAAGGTGTCGTAGCGATATTGCGGCGCGTATTGGGCCCGGGGCGGCGGTGATCGAATTCGGTGCCGGGAGTGCAACGAAAACGCCCCTGTTGCTGGAAGCGATCGCCCCGTCTGCTTATGTCCCGATCGATATTTCGGGCGACTATCTGCGCAGCTCGGCCGATATACTGCAGGGCCGTTTCCCCGAGCTGAATGTCGTTCCTATCGAGGCGGATTTTACTGAGCCGATGGAGCTACCGCCGCTCGGCGGGGCCGATCGTCTCGGCTTTTTCCCCGGTTCGACCATTGGCAATTTCGTTCCGCGCAGCAGCGTCAATCTGTTGCGGCACATGCGCGATACCCTGATGCAAGGCGCCAAGTTGCTGATCGGCTTCGACCGGATCAAATCATCGGACGTGCTGATTCCCGCTTATGATGATGCCGCAGGTGTCACGGCGGCGTTCAACCTCAACCTGCTTCACCGCATCAACCGGGAACTTGCCGGCGACATTCCTGTCGATGCTTTTGTGCATGATGTACGTTGGAACGACATGCAATCGCGGATCGAAATGCACCTGCGAGCGACACGCGATGTGCGTTTTTCTGTGAGCGGCGAATCGTTCTCCATGGCCGCCGATGAAAGCATCCACACCGAAAACAGCCACAAATATGATCTGCGCGGCCTCCGGCTTTTGCTTCGTGCCGGATGCTGGACGCCGATTGCGGATTATAGCGACGCCAATGGCTGGTTTACGCTGGTGCTGGCGGAGGCCGCTCCGATCTACGCAGCGCCTTAACGTTTTCGTCCACAAGGGCCGAGCGCGTCCTGAACGAATTTATAGTCCGCTTGGGCACGCGCCGAATCCTCGCTACTGGCCGCCTCGACCAGATCGGACGACAGAGACCGGGGCAGGCCGCACGCCAGCCGATACCATAACAACGTGAATTTCGCAGGCGCGCTGGCAGATTCGTCGATGACCTCGGCCGTCGAGACCGCCCAGCGCTTTTCCTGACCCGGACGGCTTAGTATCGAAAGCGAGAGCGGTTGTTCTTTCTCAGTTTTCAGGAAAATCTGCGTCTCGCCTTCACCGAGCACGGTTCCGGCGCTGTGAAATGCGCTCGTAATGCCGGTGATACGCTGCGGCGCATCGATTTGCACCGCCTCCCGCGTAATCGAGCGCACCAGCGCATCATTCGCCGCGCTCCATTGAATCAGCGCATCGGGCCGCGACAGCCGAATTTCGCCCGGCCGACCCGCAACGCTGCTGCCCAGCAAAAACAGACGCTGCTTCTTAAGCTTCGGAATCTTGCCCTTTGCATCTTTCGGCACATCGAGGACGAAGCGGACGCGCGGCGTGACGCCGCCCTGACCGCGAATCAAGGCGGTAACGTCCGCCTCTACGAGCATCCGTTGAAGGTTTGCAGGTACACCCACCGCCTGTTCGGGCGCGACTTTCTGCGCGCTCCGGATCGTGCTGTCGACGATCAACGGCGAAATAACGACCAAATCTGCGATATCGGCATAGCTTGCTGACTCGGCTTGCACAGCCAAAGACGAAGGAAGTGTCGGTACATTCTGGGCGGCGGAAATACTCCCAGATGCCAGCAACGAGGCTGCGAAAACAACGCTTAAACCTCTAATACTCATTTGGCGTCCTTTCGATCCAATGGCGGCTTGCGCAACTTTGACCTATATCTGGTTTCACCCATAAGATAGCCCAAGACATGAATTGCGGATGAATCGCAGAATCCGTGTTGCTTGCCTCAACACCCTTGGCTAAAGCTGCGGTGAATCGAAGTTAAAAAGAAATAATATTTCGATATCGCGGGGGGTGCTTCGGTCGCATTTTTTCACCATGCGTCCTGGTAAACTGTTTTGTTTTGAAGGTAGGAGAGCTGTTTCCGCATGGCATATGCTGATCAAGATGGGATGAGCACGAACCGGTTGGTTTCGATCATCATTGTTATCCTGCTTCACGCGTTCCTGGGTTATGCCTTGGTGACTGGCCTCGCATATGATGCGGTCGTCGCAATCAAGGAAAAAATGACTGTGGTCGATGTGAAGGAAGAAGAACCACCCGAAGAGGAAGAGCCACCACCAGAGCCTGAAAAGCAGATCGAGCCGCCTGTTGTCTCGCCGCCACCTTTGGTAAAGACAGTTACGCCACCACCAACGGTGCGTACCGTTGATACACCGCCGCCGTCTGCGCCGATTGTTCCGACCGCAGCCCCGCCTGCGCCATCGGCCCCGCCTCCGCCTCCGCCACCTGTGGCAAAGCGTCCCAATCCAGTGCCAAAAGGCAACCCCGGCAACTGGGCGAACACGAACGACTATCCGTCGCGCGCTTTGCAGCAGGAACGTGAAGGTACCACCGGTTTCCGTGTCACTGTTGGCCCGAATGGCCGCGTGACCGATTGTCAGATTAGCCAGTCGAGCGGACATCCCGACCTCGATCAGGCGACATGTACGAACGTGACCCGCCGCGCCCGGTTCGACCCGGCGCTGGATGGTAACGGCAACCCGACCACCGGCACCTATTCAAACCGCGTCCGGTGGCAGATTCCAAAATGATTTATATGGTCCGGCATGGGGGAGCCTTCGCGCCGGACCTTTTGCTAGCAACTGAAGTTATCTGAGAGGTAGTTATAATGTCGATTTTGTTCCTGACCGCGGCCGGTGCCGCTCCAGAGGCCGCCGCCCAGTTCGGCCTTATCCCCGCGCTTAAAGAAGGCGGCCCGATTTCCATCGCGATTTTCTCGGTGATGGTCATCATGTCGGTTTTCTCGTTCTACATCATGTTCACCAAGCTGTTCGAACAGCAGAAGGTGATGAACCAGTACAAGCAGGTTCGTGCGCAATTCTGGCGTGCAAACACGCTTGAAGAAGGCGCTGCAAAGCTCGACAAGAACAGCGCTTATCGTCAGGTTGTCGACGACGGTATCGAAGCACAAAAGCAGCATAGCCTGTTGACCGATCCGGTCGAAGCGCATGACTGGCTGCACGGTGCAATGGCCCGTTCGGAAGATGCGATCAACAACAAGCTTGCAACCGGCCTTCCATTTCTTGCAACCGTTGGTGCAACCGCACCGTTTGTCGGTCTGCTCGGAACGGTTATCGGGATTTACTCGGCACTGATCAAGATCGGTATTGCCGGGCAAGCCGATATAGGCAAGATCGCAGGTCCGGTTGGTGAAGCGCTGATCATGACCGCAATCGGTCTGTTCGTGGCTGTTCCTGCCGTGCTTGCTTACAACTGGCTTCAGGCCCGTAACAAGACGATCGCACGTAGCCTTGCCACATTCTCGAACGATGTGCTTGGGTACATCTCCTCAGGTGGCCGCGTTAAGCCAACGATCACCGCTCCAGCACAGGTCGGCAAGCCCGCACCAGCCGCTGCGGTGAAGAAGTAAGATTGGGTGAAGGGCCGCGCTGGTGCGTGGCCCGTCCACCGGCCTTTCCGGTGCTCGATTTTTGACCCGATTTAATTAGAGAGGATTGGCCAATGGCAATCAGTTCAGGAGGCGGCGGCAATGACACGCCAATGTCTGACATCAACACGACGCCGCTCGTCGACGTCATGCTGGTGCTCCTCATCGTTTTCCTCATCGCAATTCCGGTCGCCATTCAAACGGTGAAAATGGACATTCCGATTGTGAAGTTCGAACCCACCAAGGCAAAACGTGAAAACGTGTTGCTGTCGGTGACCACCACGGATTCGGCAGGGCGTGACCCCGGCGATCCAGCCTATGACGGTGCAAATCCGAATGGCGAATGCCGGATTTACTGGAATGTAACGCCGGTTGATTCGACCGAGTTGGTCGATCGTGCAGCAAAGCATTTGAAGGCGGAATTTGAGAAGCTGGGCGGCGAAGCTGCTGCTGCGGCTGGCCAGATTGAGCCTGACATGTTGCCGGAAGCGCATATTCGTGGTGACATCAACACTCCTTATCGTTGTATCGGTGGTGCGATTTACACCATGCAGATGGCCGGTTTTGCGCGTGTTGGCTTCATTTCATCGCCGTTCGACAATGCGGACGCGCAGTAAGTTATTTAAGGAGCAATCATCATGGCAATGAGTGGCGGTAAAGATGATGGCCAGCCGATGATGGAAATGAACACGACGCCGTTGATCGACGTCATGCTCGTTCTCCTCATCATGCTGATGATCACCATCCCCCCGGTTTCGCACGCCGTAAATATCGATCTTCCGGTTCAGGATGACAGTCAACCGCCCCCGGATCTCATTGATCCCATAATCAATAAGATTATCATATTGCCTGACAGCACCATTCAGTGGAACGGTACGCCGGTAACATTGCAGCAGATGGAGCAATATCTGGTCCAGACGACTTCGATGAACCCGGAGCCTGAGCTGCAATTTCAGCCAGCGCCTACCGCGCCCTATGACACGGTCGACAAGGCGCTGGTTGCGGTAAAGCGCAGCGGAATTACCAAATTCGGTTTTGTCGGCAACGAACAATATCGCGTCTTCGGCAAGGCTGCCCGCGAAGGCCGGTAGTTTTCCGAAATACAAATCGACATGGAAAAAGGCGGTCCGCAAGGGTCGCCTTTTTTTTGACTACGTGCGCAAAAGGATATCCGCAGCGGCCACCATTTGTGGGTCGCGTCCTGAGGCAATGGCATCAGCGGTCATGGCTATTTGAACATCCGGTTCGATACCGGCGTCCGGCCTTCGACCACCGGGAAAATAACCGATCAATGGCACGTCGAACTCGATGCCCGATTCGGGTAAGCGCGCAAAAAAGAACGCACCACCGTTGATGCCCCGCTGATTGCCGCCGGTTGTTTCTCCCACCAGGGTGCCAAGGCCGAGCTCTTTGGTCAGGCCAGCGAACTGATAGGTAGCGCTGCTATTTTGGGCGCTGGTCAACACAGCCATCGGCACGGTGACCTTGGGCGACATTGCCTTCAGGATGCCGCCATCGTCCCACCGATCCAGGCGGTAGTATCGGTCGTTTACTCTCTCGGCTTCGCTTTCCCAATTCCGGAAACTGTTGTCCCACGTGTCAAGATAGCTATCGAGATGCTCAGGCGTTTTCACATAGCGGACCAGTCGTTGTGCCTTAGGCTTCACGATATCCTTGCCGACAAGCCGCGCCAGAATGACATCGCCGCAGTCTAGACCACCTTCGTTTTCCCGGATATCGACCACAAGGCCTTTCGCGCCGTTCAGACTGTCGAGCCGGTCGTTCAACCATGCTTCCCACGTCCATGTGCTGTCGTACAGCGCCCAACCATCCATCTTGAGCACCGCAATGCCGTCGGGCCGCATCGTCCATTCCCAAACCGGGGCGTCTCCGCGATAATCCGGCGCGGTTATAAAGGCCTGTCTCTGCGCCAGCGTCAGCGTCGGCACATCGACCCACACATCGCTGCTGGTCGCGGGCAATCGCATCCGCAACGGATGGAAACAGGCGGCGGGCTCACCGCGCGATCCGGGCGCACCATAGATAAGTCCATGAAAGACATCGAATGTCTCGATCTGATCGGCACCGGTTATGGACAGCAGCGCCCTTCGTTTGCCGTCATTATGGCCGTCGGCGCGAGCATAAGGGAGCAGGCGCGCAAGCATGTCGCCTACCGGTACACCGTTGATCGCCTTTATTACGGTGCCGCGTGGCAGCGATCCCGTTCCGCTTTGGTCCTGCAAAACCACCATCTGCTTGCCGATCCATTTAAAGGCGAATGGCAGGCGCGATCGGCGATCGAACAGCTGGTCCTTGACGGCATCTTTCTGGTTGAAAAAATTGGCGTAGCTGTGGCCGCATCTGATTGTCGCCAAAAAGCGGGAAAGGTTGAGATAGCGCGCCGCCAGATCAGGCTCCGCCGTCCATTGACGTGCGAGCCGGTGTAACCCTGCGTCGATATCGCGGGGACTGATGTACCGGTAGAGACCCGGATGCAGAGTCGTCAGTATGTCCCGGACAAGCGTTATGTCGCCGGAAGTCTGTGGCGAAAAGGCTGCGCGCAGCGGCGCGGGGCCTGCGGCGGCACATGATGCGGTTGCGCCTCCAACGATAAATTTACGCCGATTGATCATGCTTTGTCTGTTTGTCCTGGAAGTCGGCGAAGCCAATCACCCATATATTTGTTAAACCAGCCAACACCATGAGAAACGCCGCCACACTGCGGTTTGCAACATGTTTTGCAAGGTCGCGCCATGGCTTGCTTTACGGTGCCTTCTCGCGTGCAAGCCGGGTCATCAGGATGGCCGCGCGTTTTGCCTGTCGCCGGATGCTGTCGAGATCGACGGTTTCGCCCGGTGCGTGGTCGCCCCGGCTGAAAGTGCCAAGGCCTGCGAGACTATCGACGTCATTTGCGACAAAGCTGATATCGCCAGCGCCGCGTTTAAGCGGATCGAGCGGCGCCATCTCAGCAAGGCCCAGATCGCGATTGACGCCGTTCAGGCGAGCGAGCAAGGCGCGGTTACCATCGGTCGGCGCCATCGCCGGATACCCACCGGGTTCGAAGATAATCTTTGCTGACGTCAATGGCGAGGACTTGGCAATTATGCCCTCCATCTTCGCTTTCACACGCGCGGTCTGCTCTTCCGACAAGGTCCGGAAATCGCCACGCGCAATGGCGACGCCGGGGATGATGTTGGTCTTGCCGGCAGCGGTGGCGCGGATGCCGCTGGCATCGAGGCTTGCTTCCTGACCTGCCGCAATGATGCCGACATTGAAGGTTAGATTGGGTTCGGGCAACTCGGTGCGGAAAGCGGTCAATATCCGCGCCAGTTCGAACGCCGCACCGTCGCCATAAGGCTGGCTGAAGATGAGCGAACTGTGCCCTGTCTTACCGCTGACCTCGAGCTTCCAGCTGTTCGATGAGCGGCGCGCGACAGACCCCATGTCGCGGCCATCATCCATCACCAGACCTTCAAAGTCGAGCGCGACGTCGGCCTTCTTGCCTGCTGCGATCAGCGGCGCGCGCGTGACTTCTATTGGCTCACCTGAATCTTCCTCGTCACCCGTCATATGGATTTCAATATTGGCATCCTTCAGCGTGCCGGCCGCTTGCATCGCGCGGAGCGCCGCGACGATGACGACCATGCCCCCCTTGTCGTCGCCGACGCCCGGGCCTTCGGCTTCATCCTTGCCGCCGGTCTTGCTGCGCTTGAATGTCTGGAACGGCGAATCCGGCTCGAACACGGTGTCGAGATGCGCAACAAGCAGCAGCTTCTTGTTGCCCTTTTTGCCGGACTTAGTAGCAACCAGATGCCCGGCGCGTTTTGCTTTGGCCATGTCGATCCATTCGACCTTGAAACCCAGCGGCTCAAGCTCGGCGCGCATCATTTCGGAAACCGTTTTCACGCCTGCAAAGTTCATGCTGCCCGAATTCTGGTTGACCAGCCTTTCGAGCAAGGCAACGGAGCGTTCATATTCGGCGTCGATGGTGGCGGTCATGGTGACCTCCTGCTTGGACAGTTGTGCATGCGCCGCCGGTGACGATGCCAGCATGACTGCACCCACACACGCGCGTCGAACAAATATATTCATGGCCGGCTCCACCCAAAGAACACCTTCATGTGCCGGTGTTCGGGCGCAAGAGCAAGGTGTTCAAGCATTTGCGCCGCAAAGCCCGACGCCAAAGCGGAACATAAGAGCGGTGAAGCGATTACCCGTCGCAG
>CALRMO020000097.1:0-9744 GCA_943369235.1 Sphingomonas paucimobilis | reverse complement strand
TCATCGACTGGGAAGATCTCGACCAGCTTTCGTCAGCCGTGCCGATGATCGCCCGGGTATATCCCAATGGTTCGGGCGACGTGAACCATTTCCATGCGGCTGGCGGCATCGGCTTTGTCGTGCGCGAATTGCTCGACACAGGATTGCTTCACCGCGACATCATGACGGTGGCTGCGGACGATTTGACGGCCTATGGGCGCGAACCGGTGTTGGACGAGGACACGCTTGTCTGGCGGGACGCCCCGGCGGTGACCGCTGACGAGACGATGCTTCGTCCGCCGTCCCATCCTTTTAGCCCCGACGGCGGCATGCGGTTGGTGACGGGTAATCTCGGCCGTGCGACCTTCAAGACAAGCGCAGTCGATCCGGCACGCTGGACAATCGAAGCACCGGTGCGCTGCTTCAGCGACCAAAATGACGCGCTTGCAGCGTTCAAGGCGGGCGAACTCGACCGCGACGTCATTGTGGTGATCCGTTTCCAAGGCCCGGCCGCCAACGGCATGCCCGAATTGCACAAGCTGACCCCGCCCTTGGGCGTATTGCAGGATAAGGGGTTCAAGGTTGCGCTCATTACCGATGGCCGCATGTCAGGCGCATCGGGCAAGGTTCCTGCGGCTATTCATCTCAGCCCCGAGGGCGCTCGCGGTGGGGCCATTGCCAAGCTGCAGGACGGCGATGTGGTGCGTTTGTGCGCAAACACGGGGGCGCTCGATGTGCTGGTTGATCGGACCGAATGGGCGGAACGTGAACCAACCCCTGCGCCGCCCCAGCATGTCGGAACCGGGCGTGAACTGTTCGCTCTGATGCGCGCCACCGCCGATGAAGCAGAGAAGGGCGGTTCGGCAATGCTGGCGGCTGCCGGGCTTTGATGCAGATCGTCGCGGTAGATATTGGCGGCACGCACGCGCGATTTGCGATTGCCGACGTTGATGGTGGGCGCGTGCTCAATCTGGGCGAGGCGGTCACGCTCAAGACGGCCGAACATGCGAGTTTCCAGACGGCTTGGCAGGATTTCGGTCGCATTACGGGGCAGGCTCTTCCGCGTGCGGCAGCGATAGCTATTGCCGGGCCGGTTGATGCGGATGTCATCAAGCTCACCAACAATCCCTGGATTATCCGGCGGTCGCTGGTGTGCGAAAAGCTTGGCGTCGACAGCTTCGTCATCGTCAATGATTTTGGCGCGGTCGGCCATGCCGTGGCGCAGGCGGGCCCTGAACATTTTCAGCACCTGACCGGACCCGACACCGATTTTCCGGAGCAGGGCACGATCAGCATTATCGGCCCTGGCACGGGGCTGGGCGTCGCGCATGTGTGGCGCACCCGTTCCGGATATCATGTGCAAGCAACCGAAGGCGGACATATCGACTTTGCGCCGCTCGACAGCATTGAGGATGCACTGCTCGGTCGCTTGCGCAAAAGATATCGTCGGGTGTCGGCGGAACGCGTTGTTTCCGGACCTGGCTTGATCGAGATTTACGAAGCGCTGGCCGCACTTGAAGGCCGACCGGTGAAGCAGCTCGACGACAAGCAATTATGGCAGCTCGGTATGTCGGGCCAGGACAGTCTGGCCGCCGCAGCGGTTGACCGTTTCTGCCTCTCGCTTGGCAGCGTCGCCGGCGACATCACTCTGGCGCAAGGTGGCTTTGGCGGGGTGGTTATCGCAGGCGGCCTTGGTCTGCGTATCAAGGACATATTATTGCGATCGGGCTTTGCCGAACGTTTCCGAGCCAAGGGCCGTTTTGAATCGCTGATGGCGGGAATACCGGTCAAACTCATTACGCATCCGCATCCTGGCCTGTTCGGTGCCGCCGCGGCATACGCCCAGGAAAACCAGTAAGGGAGCATAGCATTTGAAAGCCGTCGAAACCGTCATGCGGACTGCGCCCGTCATCCCGGTGCTTGTTATCGAGGATGCCGCCCATGCACGCGCTATTGCCGAAGCGCTTGTCGCCGGAGGACTGCCGGTGCTTGAAGTAACATTGCGGACGGCAGCCGCGCTCGATGTCATCGCCGAGATGAAAAAGGTGCCGGGCGCGATTGTGGGTGCGGGGACGGTCGTCGACATTCCGGGTCTCGAAAGTGCGATTGCGGCAGGTGCCGAATTCATTGTGTCGCCCGGGCTGACCGACAATCTTGGCAAGGCGGCAATCGCCAAGGGCATTCCGTTCCTTCCAGGCATTGCCAATGCCGGCGACATCATGCGTGGTCTCGATCTCGGGCTTAGCCACTTTAAATTTTTCCCGGCCGAAGCCAATGGCGGTCTTCCGGCGCTCAAATCGCTCATCGGGCCGTTTGGACAGTGCAAATTCTGCCCAACGGGTGGTATCAGGCAGGAAACCGCAGCCGACTGGCTGGCGGTGCCTGAAATTTTATGTGTTGGCGGAAGCTGGCTAGTTGGTAAAGGACAGCCGGACGTGGCCGCAATAGAGGCAGCCGCGCGCGCCGCTTCGGCGCTGAAACACTGATGGAGTAAACATGGCCGAAGAAGTTGAATGGTGGGATTTCGATTCGGCGGAGGATCTGATCGAAGGCGTGGTCGGCGACGTCAGCTTTATCATTGAAAGTGCACTCGACGCGCGCGGTCAGGCACTGGTCGCTTTTCCCGGCGGTTCGACGCCGAAGCCGATATTGGAAAAATTGGCTCAGGCGAACATTCGCTGGAAGAATGTGACGATCATTCCCACCGATGACCGGTTGGTGCCTGTCGATAACCCCCTGTCGAATGTCGCGATGATCGCAAAGATCTTCATCCCCAAAGGCGCACGAGTCCTGCCGATTACCAGTGACGCAGCTGACCATAAACTTGCAGGGAGCGCAGCGAATGCGCGGCTCGCCGACCTTCATTGGCCACCTGATCTTGTCTGGCTGGGAATGGGCACCGACGGCCATACCGCGTCGATATTTCCGGGCCCCGACCTTGACGATGCTTTGAATGGCGGCAAGGATGTTCGCGCAGTAGGTGTTGCTCCCGATCCGCTGCCCCCTGAAGCTCCTGTAAACAGGGTTACGCTGACGGCGGCGGCAATCGCGTCGGCACGCACAAGCATGCTCGTGATTTCCGGCGCGAAAAAGCGCGAAGTGTTGGAAACGGCAATCGAAGAGGGCGCGAAATCAGCCTATCCGATTGGCCGTGTGATCGACATAATCGTGGTGCCGATCGATATTTACTGTCTCGCCGAGTAAATCAGCGTCGGCCAGTCAGGCCCGCCTTATCTTGCCGGGCGCGGCTGGATTGTTGAGCTTTTTCAAATAAGGCGGGATTTCGAGTTCGCTTGAGCCCACCGGCTTGCGTGCGTCTTTCGGATTGATCGGATGGTCGAACGCAATGCCGATGCGGCCTTCCGTTATCCAGGCGACGTGCCCGGTAATCCAGCCGATGCTGCGCAGATTGATTTCAACGGGTTCGCCGCGCGTTACCCGAACAGGTACCTCTGCCATCAATCCGCCTGCGGACAGATTACGGATACGCACCTCGCGCTCGTCTTTTGTACTCGGGAAGCGCAAAATGGCCTTCAGTAACAGGCTATCGCGGTTCGTGCCGCGTTTCGCGGCCACGCTATCGGATTTCAATGGATCGTTCATATCGCATTACCAAAGACGAGATTGCCTTAATCAAGGCGACATCAGTGGCAGAGAAACGTAGATAAAAGGTTAATTACAGGGCTTTTTAAGGAATTGACCGGCTGGGCATTAACCAAGCCTTGAAACCCGTGCCGGTCTAATCGTCACGTGAAATGCGTTCCTGACGCTCGTGACGTTCCTGTGCTTCAAGCGTCATGGTGGCAATCGGCCGGGCACGCAAACGAGCCAGAGAAATCGGCTCCCCGGTAACCTGGCAATAGCCATATTCGCCTTCATGGATGCGGCGCAACGCGGCCTCGATCTTCGAAATCAATTTGCGCTGGCGGTCGCGCGTGCGCAATTCGATGCTCCAGTCGGTTTCGCTCGAAGCGCGATCGTTGAGGTCGGGCTCGCGGATCGGGCCGTCCTGCAACTGATTAAGCGTTCCCTGCGCTTCGACCAGAATACTGTTTTTCCAGTCAACCAGCTGTTTTTCAAAGAACTTTAGCTGGCGATCATTCATGAATGGCTCGTCATCGCTCGGCAGATATGACGGGTCGAGGTCATAATCCAGATTGACGATTTCATTGGAAGTATCGCGAGGCTCGGCGCTTGCGCCCATTATCATTCTCCACCTCTTGCAGCCCCCGGCGAAGCACAGGAACCTGCGTAAAATATGCTCTCGGGCGGCGCTATAGACTTGCCAATATAGGCACACAAGCGCCAATTCGCGCCGCGCCTCAAAGCATTGCCAAAAGCTGTGGAAAGGCGGGAGAGCGATCAATGCTTAACCGTCAAACAGTTCCAGTTCGGGACGCTTTGAGTGTTGCCCACTGAAATCGCGTAATTATTCGCGCTCTAGCTTGCCAAACAGGGTTAATGTATTTGAGCTTCACCCACAGTTCTGCGTTTCTGTGCGTATCAGGAGGCGAGTGATACAGTTCGGTTAACCGGCGTATCAGACTGCCCCAACGCGGAAGAAGGTTGAGATTATGTCGGTACGCATGGCTCTAGCGAAATTATGCGCTTGCACTTGCGGCGGTGCCCTGATCGGCGGCGGCGCAATGCAGGTGGCGGATACGCCGCCCGCGCAGGTCCATAAGGTCGTAAAGAAAAAACATCCCAAAGTGCGCAAAATCGCGCGCCACACGCCGGTCCGCAAGGTCAAGCGCGTGCGCAAGGTGGTCCGTACGACGACTACTACCACATGTACCCCAACGGTGACCGTGGCAAGCGCAGGATTGCCGCCCATTCCGGTTCCGTTCATGCCACCAGCGCCTTATGAAGGCGGCGGTGGCGGCGGCGTGCCTGTAGTCATTGGCGGCTCGGGCGGTTTCGGCGGCGGTTTTGGTGGCGGTTTCTTCGGTGGTTTCTCGGGCGGCGGCAGCGGCGGAAGCAGCGGCACCGTCGTCATCTCCTCGACATCAAGCAGCACTGGCGGCATCAGCAGCTCTACCTCATCGGGCGGTTCGAGCACCTCGAGTACCTCGGGCGGGGTCTCGACATCGACCGGCGGCGTTAGCACGTCCACTTCGACCGGCGGCGTTTCGACTTCAACCGGCGGTGTGAGCACCTCCACCGGCGGCATCAGCACGTCTACTGGTGGAGTTTCAACTTCTACCGGTGGCATCAGCACTTCGACCGGAGGCGTTTCGACCTCATCGTCGTCATCCTCATCATCGTCCAGTTCGTCCTCTTCCAGCTCATCGTCCAGCAGCAGCTCTTCGGGCGGCAATGGCGGAAGTTCGGGCAAGCCGGGCGGTTCTGGCGGACATGGGTCTTCAAGTTACGGCGGTTCCGGAGGCAGCAACGGTTCGAGTGGATCGTCGGGTAGTTCGGGTAGTTCGGGTTCAAGCGGCTCCTCGTCCGGCTCATCCTCCTCGTCGAGCTCATCGTCGGGTGGGTCATCGTCATCCAGCTTCGGCGGCAGCGGAGGCAGCACATCGTCGTCCTTCGGTGGCAGCACGTCCTCCGGCGCAAGCAGTTCGTCATCAAGCAGTAGCTCGTCGTCCTCAAGCTCGTCATCGTCGTCGAGCGGCGGTTCAGGCGGCTCGACAGGCGGAACCGACGTTCCCGCGCCACCCATGGTGATGCTATTCGGCGCAGCAGCTGCGGGTCTCGTCGCGCGGCGCCGTGCCGCGAAAAAATCGAAGAGTGCGGAGGCGGCATAAGGGGGCGCTACTTTGCATTCGCATTAAAGGGCGGTCCTCGGGCCGCCCTTTTTCATTGCGAAAGCGCGACGCGCTCGGCATAGCCAGCGGCCATGCACGACCTCAAATATATCCGCGAGAATCCTGAAGCATTCGACGCTGCGCTTAAACGCCGCGGGGCGGACGCTGTGGCCGCGTCGATAGTCGATCTGGATAGCAAACGCCGTGCATTGCAGACCGAATTGCAAAACGCGCAGGCACGGCGGAACGGGGCGTCGAAAGCAATCGGCGCCGCGATAGGCAAGGGCGATTCAGTTGCTGCCGAGGCGCTCAAGGCTGAAGTTGCCGAGCTTAAAGCGACGGCGCCGCAAATGGAAGAACAGGAACGGGCCATTGGTACCGAACTGGAAGCGTTGCTCGCAAGCTTGCCCAACCTGCCAGCCGACGACGCACCCGATGGCGCGGATGAAGAGGAGAATGTCGAGATTGCGCGTTGGGGCAACCAACGAAGCTTCGATTTCGCGCCGAACGATCATGCCGACCTCGGCCCGCCCCTCGGGCTCGATTTCGAAACCGGCGTCGCTATTTCGGGCGCACGGTTTACCTTCATGCGTGGGCAGATAGCGCGGCTCAACCGGGCACTTGGGCAGTTCATGCTCGATTACCAGACGGTCGAGCGTGGCTATTCGGAATGTGCGACGCCATATTTGGTCAAACAGGAATCGCTCTTTGGCACAGGGCAACTCCCAAAGTTTGCCGAGGATAATTTCCAGACCACCGATGGCCGCTGGCTAATCCCAACCGCCGAAGTCTCGCTGACCAACAGCGTGCGTGAGCAGATTTTGGACGAGGCCGCGCTCCCGATCCGCCTGACGGCACTGACACCCTGTTTCCGTTCCGAGGCGGGCGCAGCGGGCCGTGACACCAAGGGCCTGATCCGGCAGCATCAGTTCGAAAAGGTCGAGCTTGTCTCGATCGTCCGGCCCGAAGACAGCGCCGCCGAGCATGAACGTATGGTCGAAAGCGCCGAGGGTATCTTGCAGGCGCTTGGACTGCCCTATCGCAAGATGCTGCTTTGCACCGGTGACATGGGGGCAAGCGCGCGCAAAACCTACGACCTTGAAGTGTGGCTGCCGGGGCAGGGGCTGTATCGCGAGATTTCAAGCTGCTCGAACTGCGGCGACTGGCAAGCGCGGCGGATGAACGCGCGCTACCGGCCCAGCGAGGGCAAGGGGAATGTGTTCGTGCATACGCTCAACGGCTCCGGGCTGGCGGTTGGACGGACGCTGGTTGCAGTGCTCGAGAATTATCAGGAAGCGGATGGCAGCGTAACCGTGCCGGATGCCTTGCTACCCTATATGGGCGGCCTTACCAGATTGGAGCCTTCGGTATGAGTGTTATAGTTTCCGTTCGCCTCGAGCGACGACGAGAGGCCCATAAGGCGTGCGCCACGGACGGGTGTCTCGTCTTCGGTCGAGACGAACGGATGTGGGAATGAGAATCCTCCTCACCAACGATGACGGCGTCCACGCACCCGGGCTGAAAGTCCTGGAAACCATTGCGCGGACAATCAGCGACGATATCTGGATCGTCGCCCCTGCCGAAGAAAATTCAGGCGCTGGCCATTCGCTCACACTGACCAAGCCAGTCCGCATTCGCCAGCACGGCGAGAAACATTATTCGGTAGCAGGTACGCCCACCGATTCGGTGATGCTCGGCCTTGGCGTCATCATGAAGGACGCAAAGCCCGACCTCATACTGTCCGGGGTCAATCGCGGCGCGAACCTTGGCGACGACATTACCTATTCAGGCACCGTGTCGGCGGCCATGGAAGGCGCGCTTGCCGGCGTTCGCTCGATTGCGCTCAGCCAGGTCTACAGCAAGGAAGGCATGGCCGATGCCGTGCCTTTTTCGGCCGCCGAAGCCTGGGGCGAGCGCGTCCTGCGGCCCTTGCTCGATATGCCCTTTACGCAGCGCACGTTAATCAACATCAACTTTCCGGCTCTGTTGCCGCAGGATGTCAAGGGCATCAAGGTCGCACGGCAAGGCTTCCACGATTACAGCCGTGGTTCGATCGTTAAGGGCACCGATCCGCGTGGCTATGATTATTACTGGTTCGGCCTTCATGGCATGGTGCATACGTCGGGGCATGATACCGATCTCGAAATAATCGAGGATGGCTATATCGCGGTTACGCCTTTGCAGCTCGACCTGACGCACCGGGACTCGATGGCCGCGCTGCATTCAGCTTATGGTGGATAAGAGCGAAAAGCGGATTAAATTGCGCGCCGCCTTGCGCCGCGCGAGCAAGCTGCCGGTCTGGGCCGATGTCCTGCTCCGCCTTTCGCTCGCCTTCTTCCTGATTTTCATCGTCATCATCATTCACTGGTTCGATCGTGAAGGGCTGCGCGACAGCCATGACGGCGTGATCAGTTTTCTCGATGTCGTATATTTCACGATGATTTCGGTCACCACGACGGGCTTCGGCGATATCGCACCGATCTCTGACCGTTCGCGCTTTATCGAGGCGATCATCGTGACGCCCGTCCGCATTGCGGTCATCTTCATTTTCGTAGGCACCGCCTATAATTTCGTCATCAAACGCAGCTGGGAAAAATGGCGTATGAAACAGATTCAGGAACGTTTGTCGGGACATATCGTGACTCTCGGCTTCGGAGTCAGCGGCGCACAGGCGGTGCATGAACTCATCAAGCGAGGCACCGACCCGCAAGAAATCGTTGTGGTCGATTGCAGCGAGGAAAGGCTCGCCGAAGCCGAAGAGATCGGCTGCAATATCCTGTGCGGCGACGCCACCCGCGACGAAATCCTGAATGCCGTTCGCATTTCGCAGGCGTCGTCGGTCATCGTGTCGGCTGGCCGCGACGATGCGTCGATCCTGATGGTCCTCACCGTGCGGCATTTGTCGCCCAATGTTCCGATCAGCGTGGTTATCCGCGCCGATGATAACGAATTGCTCGCCCGGCAGGCGGGCGCGACGACGGTTATCAACCCGGTCAGCTTTACTGGGCTGCTGCTCGCAAGTTCATGCCATGGCGAACATATCTCCGAATATCTGACCGATCTCGCGTCGGTTGGCGGCGAGGTTTTGATTCAGGAGCGCGCGGTCGCATCGGACGAGGTTGGCAAGCGGCTGCGCGATTTGCCCGACGGCATGGGACTGCGCGTCTATCGCGACGGAGTGAACTTCGGCTTTTGGGAGCCCGAGGCGCAGAGTTTGCAGCCTGGCGATCTTGTCGTGCAGATTATTCCATCGAAGCGCTAGGTACCTAGTACCACAAAAACCGCCCCCATCGCCGCGTAAAACACCACCCAGTAACCAGCGTCGATGGCAAACAGCCTGCCCGACTTGCGCGCAAAAAGGTAGTTCGTGCCGATTGCAGGGACGATGTAGCCAAGCGCAATGCCCGTCGATATCATCATCGTCGCGCGCGGGCTGGTGTCGAAAAAGGCTAGCAAATGGCCCAAAAATACCGCCGACAGCACGGAAAATGCGAAAGTCAGGCCGTATATTTTCAGCATGTTCGCGTTTTTCAGTTGCTCCTCGGTAAAGCCGTTCGCGGCCATCCACGCTTTTCCAAATAAGGGCCCATACCACAGCCCGCCGACCAGAAAGCCCGCAGCGGCGGCGACGAAGATCGCCAGTAAATTTGCATTTGCCATGTATTTTCCCCTAGAAATCCGCTCTCTAACCATGCGCCTGTTCGCTGGTCGTGACAAGTCCGCGCAAACCCGCTATGCGCGCGGCAATCATGGCAACTCAATTTCCTGCAGCGCCCAAGGTGGGCATGGTTTCGCTCGGCTGTCCAAAGGCTTTGGTCGACAGCGAACGCATTTTGACCAAGCTCCGTTCGGACGGCTACGCGATGTCGCCCGATTATGCGGGTGCCGACGTTGTGCTTGTCAACACCTGCGGTTTTCTCGATTCCGCGAAGGAAGAAAGCCTTGAGGCCATTGGCGAGGCACTCGCTGAGAACGGACGGGTCATCGTCACCGGATGCCTCGGCAACGAAGC
>CALRMO020000096.1:0-9858 GCA_943369235.1 Sphingomonas paucimobilis | reverse complement strand
TCTGCTGTCGCTGCTGACCCCGGTGATCAAAGGCTATGGTACGGACAAGGGCTATGAGGTCGCGACCAACGCCCAGCAGGTCTATGGCGGCCACGGCTACATCGGCGAATGGGGCATGGAGCAATATGTCCGCGATGCGCGGATTGCGATGATTTACGAAGGCACCAACGGCGTGCAGGCGATGGACCTTGTTGGCCGCAAGCTGGCGCAAAATGGCGGACGAGCGGTGCAGGCGTTTTTCAAGGTGGTCGACGAGGAATGCGCTTCGGCAAAGGCCGGGCCACTTGCGGATTTGGCGGGCCGGCTGGAAAAGGCCAATGGCGAACTGAAAGCCGCGACGATGTGGTTCATGCAGAACGGCATGGCCAACCCCGATAATGTTGGCGCTGGCGCGCATCATTATATGCACATCATGGGCATCGTTGCGCTTGGCCTGCAATGGCTGCGTATGGCCGAAGCTGCGCAGCGGGCGTTGGACGCTGGAACGGGTAACACCGCGTTTTACGAAACCAAGCTGGTCACCGCGCGCTATTTTGCCGAACGCTATATTCCCGATTGCGGCGCGTTGCGGCGCAAGATCGAGGCGGGGAGCGAGGCGATGATGGCGCTGGCACCGGAGATGTTCGCCGCCGCGTAAGCCGAATAGCGTCGCTTGTGCGACCAGGAGAAGCCGCCCTACCGCCAGCCGTGTGCGCGCCACTTGTCGGCGCAAGACGGTGGCGCGATACGGGAAAGGCGAGGATTATCGGGTTTGACAGGGGGGCGCTTAGAGGAGCAACCAATGTCAAAACTGAAAAACCGGGTCGCAACAGCGGCTGCGCTGGCTGTGACAGCCTATCGATGGGCGGTGTTTCCCATGCGCAGACATCGCCAACCCCAACTGAACCAACGACGGCACCGGCGCCCGAAGGGACGGTGCCGCCCCCCACGATCGACTCCAACGAAGACGGCAAGCCCGATGCCTGGGACCGCGATGGCAATGGCAAGCCCGACGCCTGGGACACCAATGGCGATGGCAAACCCGATGTCATGGACGATGATGGCGACGGCAAGCCCGACGAAAAGACAGCAAAACCAGTGACGCGCTAAGCGTTACCAAGTTTCGGGGCATGGGAAGGTGCCGGGGTAATGGTCAGCCCCGGCACTTTTTCCTTATTCAACAGGCAAGAAATCGGGTACCGAAAGATAGCGTTCGCCAGTGTCGTAGTTGAAGCCGAGAACGCGGCTTCCCGGCGCGAGGTCGGGAAGCTTTTGCGCGATGGCGGCGAGCGTTGCGCCTGACGATATGCCGACGAGCATGCCTTCCTCCCGCGCCGCGCGACGGGCGGTTTCCTTTGCAGCTTCCGGATCGACCTGGATCACGCCATCAAGCAAAGCGGTATGCAAATTGGCCGGAATAAAGCCAGCGCCAATGCCCTGAATGGCGTGCGGCCCGGGCTGCCCACCGCTGATAACGGGGGATAAAGTCGGCTCGACGGCGTAGACCTTCAGGTTCGGCCACGCTTTTTTCAGCACTTCGGCGCAGCCGGTAATGTGGCCGCCGGTGCCAACGCCGGTTATCAGTGCGTCGATCGGGCTGTCGGCGAAATCGGCGAGGATTTCCTGCGATGTTGTGCGAACGTGCACCTCGATATTGGCGGGATTCTCGAACTGCTGCGGCATCCACGAGTTGGGGGTTTGCGAGACCAGCTCGAGCGCGCGTTCGATAGCACCCTTCATCCCCTTTTCGCGCGGTGTCAGGTCGAAGCTTGCGCCATAAGCCAGCATCAGCCGCCGCCGTTCGAGCGACATCGATTCGGGCATGACGAGGATCAGCCTGTACCCCTTCACCGCCGCGACCATCGCGAGGCCGACGCCGGTGTTACCCGACGTCGGCTCGATGATGGTACCGCCCGGCTTCAGGCTGCCGTCCTTTTCGGCGGCCTCGATCATGGCAAGGCCGATACGATCCTTGATCGACCCGCCAGGATTCGAGCGTTCCGATTTAACCCAGACCTCGGCATCGGGAAACATCCGGCTCATCCGGATATGCGGGCTGTTGCCAATGGTTTCGAGGATGGACTGGGCTTTCATCGGGCGGCTCCTTGATCAGACAAATTGACCGGTCTGGCCGCGCTGCGCACGCAAATTTTCGATGCGCGCCACCAGTGCCGGATTGCTAATCGGATTGCCCTTAAACGTCAGGGTGTCAAGCAACGATAGCCCGAATGGCCATTCGCCAATGCCCGAATCGGCATTGATATGCCCGAACAGTCCAGCGTTGATAAATCGCGCCCGCCAGCGCCGCGCCAGTTTCTGGGCATGCTGGATCGAGCAGTAGGGATCGTTCAGGCTGCCAACCAGAAGCGAAGGGAAAGGCAGAAAAGTGCGGGGGGCAGGGCCAAAGTCCGCCAGTTTCGAACCCTTGGCGACGCTATCGACGTCGGGCGGAGCGACCAGTAGCGCGCCGGTCACACCGAGCTCCGCTGCTTCGGGCTCCTGCTTTGCCCACCAAGCGAGCGCATGGCAGCCGAGGCTGTGCGCAACCAGTATTTTCGGACCGGCAATCTGGCGGATCGCGATCCCGAGATTGGTGATCCACGCCGACCGGCGCGGGCTGTCCCAGCCGCCAAGTTCGGCTCGTACGGCGTTCGGTAGTCGCTCTTCCCATTTGGTTTGCCAGTGGTCCGGGCCGCTGTTGTTAAGGCCGGGGATAATCAAAATTGCAGGATTTTGTTCGGTTTTGGACATCGTCGGTTCCTTATGCATGAATTGCCAGGCCGTTTGCGACGGGTGTCCTCTCATTAATTCAACTGAATTGGTTGACAATAGACTTGCGATAGAGCGCTCGCGATAATCGCTATGCTGAGGACAAGTTATTTTTGTCGGGTCTTTCGCGATATTGCGGCTCGAAAGTTTTGGCGTTTTTGAGTTCCGGAAACAGCCATGTCCAAAGCCCTGTAACCGCGATGGCACCGACGCCGCCCGCAACCACTGCGCCGACGGGGCCAAGCAAGGCTGCGGCCAGCCCCGACTGCAATTCACCCAGTTCGTTTGAGGCCGAAATGGCGAGGCCCGAGACCGAACTAACCCGTCCACGCATGGAATCGGGCGTATGAAGCTGCACCAGCGAGCTTCGCACATAGACCGAAAGCATGTCGGAAGCGCCGAGCAACACGAGCATAACCAGCGCAACCGCCATGCCAGCGCCCATATCGAGAACGTCGATTTGGGCGCCGCCGAAGACATTCTCGCCGATTTCATGGCTTAGCCCGAAACCAATTGTTGCAAGCCCGAACACCACCACCGCCCAGAGCATTTTCGCGCCGACATTATGCCGCAGCGGCCTGAAGGCCAGAAGCAAGGCGACCAGCGAGGCGCCGACCGCTGGCGCAGCGCGAAGCTGGCCCAGGCCGTCAGGTCCGACCTGCAAGATGTCGCGGGCGTAAACTGGCAGCATCGCGGTGGCACCTGCCAAAAGCACTGCAAATAAATCGAGCGTTATCGCGCCCAGCAAAAAGCGTTCGGACCAGGTATAGCGGACGCCGTCGATCATTTGCCGAACAGGATGCACTTTGCGTTCCATCGGTGGCGGGAAAACGGGGCGGACGAAGCTCAAGCTGATCGTTGCCAGCAACAGCAACGCGGCCGATGTCCAATAGGGCAGGGATGGGTTGGCTGCGAAGAGCAATCCGCCAGCAGCCGGGCCGATGACCGAGCCGATTTGCCACGCAATCGAACTTAACGCGATTGCGCGCGGCAGTGAGGACGGCGGGACAATATTGGGCGCAATTGCCGACATCGATGGTCCGACAAAGACGCGCGCGACGCCATGCAGCGCGGCAAAGACAAACAAAGTCGGCAATGTCAGCGTGTCGGTATAAGTGAACCAGCCCAAGGTAAGCGCGACGAGCATGTCTATGCCGTTTGCCAGACGCGCGACTGTGCGCCGTTCCCAGCGATCGGCAGCCCATCCGGCAACGGGTGTCAGCAATGCCAGCGGAATGAACTGGAAAAGGCCAAGTAAACCCAGTTGAAGCGATGCCTCGCGGATCGACATGCCATAGTCGCTGCGCGCGATGTCATAGGCCTGATAGCCAATGACCACGACCATACCCATCGTCGCCAGCACCGCCATGAACCGGGACAGCCAGTAAAAGCGGAAATCGGGAATCGATAAGGGATGAATTTCGGGCGTATCGGTGGTCATTTCGCCCCGCCTAACGCTATGCCGACGCAGGAGCAATCCAAGCTTTGCGCTTCGCTTCAAAAGCTCTGCTATGCCGCTCGTCGAAAAAGGGCTGGCTTATGGACGCGAGCGGTGCATCATTGCTTCATACAAGGGCAGGGAGTCTGAAATGAAAATCAAACATCTTTTAATCGCGGCATCCGTCGCGGCGATATCGATCACCGGCGAATGCAAAAAAACCGACGAGGCCTCGGCCTCTGTCGGTGCGATAACCGCCGAAGACAATAGCGACTGGGGCGGTTTCATGAACACGTTCCTGGACGGCTATTTCAAGGTCAACCCGACCTTTGCCGTCTATCAGGGCAAGCATGAGTTCGACGGCCAGTTGCCCGACTGGAGTGCAGAAGGCATCAAGGCGGCCATCGACTATCGCAAAAAAGCAATTGCCGACGCGAAGGCAATCGATGACTCAAAGCTCGACGACAAGCAGAAGTTCGAGCGCGATTATCTGGTGCATGTGATGGGGGGCGAGCTTTTCTTTCTTGAGGACACCGACAATATGTACCGCAATCCGGCGGCTTATGTCGGTGCGCTCGATCCCAACGTCTACATTGCGCGGCCTTATGCCGATGCAGCGACGCGAATGAAGGCGTTCATCGTCTATGCCAACAATGTCCCGAAGGCGGCAGAGCAGATCAAGGCCAACCTGAAACTTCCCTTGCCCGCAACCTTCGTGAAATACGGGCAGGCGGGCTTTGGTGGTTTTGCCGATTATTATACCGGCGACGCCAAGAAGGCCTTTGCCGAGGTCAACGACGAGGCGCTGCAAAAGCAGTTCGACGAAGCCGCGACGAAGGCTGCTGCTGCCATGAAAGATCTTGCGGCCTATGTGGGATCGAAACCGGGCACAGCCGATGGTTATGCGCTGGGTGCGGACAAGTTTGCGCAGATGGTGCTCAAGACCGAAGGCGTGAACGTGCCGCTGAATGAGCTGGAGGCGATTGGTCGCGCTGACCTGAAGGCAAATCAGGATGCGTTGGCAAAAGCATGCGCTGCTTTTGCGCCGGGCGCGACGATGCAGGAATGCATGAACAAGATGGGGGCGAACAAGGCTGCCGATGGTCCGGTTGCCGAAGCGCGCCGCCAGTTGCCGCCGCTCAAGCAATTCCTGATCGACAAGGATATCGTCTCGATCCCGGGCACCGAGGAAGCGCAGGTCGAGGAGTCTCCCCCATATAACCGGCAGAATTCCGCCTATATCGACATTCCTGGACCTTATGAAAAAGGCCTTCCGTCGGTCTATTATATCTCGCCGCCCGACCTGACATGGGACAAGGCGACGCAGGATGGCTTCGTTCCCGGCAAATACGACCTGTTAGGCACCAGCGTCCACGAAGTATGGCCGGGCCATTTCCTGAACTTCCTTCACGCCAACCGGTCGCCGTCGATTTTCGGCAAATTGTTCGTTGGCTATGCCTTTGCCGAGGGCTGGGCGCACTACACCGAAGAGATGATGATGGACGCAGGGCTGGGCGAAACCGTTGGCAAGGACGCGGCCGAGATGAAAGTCGGGCAGCTATCGAATGCGCTGCTGCGCAATTGCCGCTATCTGTCGGCAATCGGGCTTCACGCGCGCGGCATGACGGTCGCGCAGTCCGAAGAATTGTTCAAGAACGAATGCTATCAGGATGTCGGCAATTCGAAACAGCAGGCCGCGCGCGGCACCTATGATCCGGGCTATCTCAATTACACGATGGGCAAGCTTATGATCCGCAAGCTGCGCGATGACTGGACGAAAGGCGATCGGACAAAATGGAAGGCGTTCCACGACGAGTTCCTGTCCTATGGCGGGCCGCCAATCCCGATGGTGCGTCAGGCCATGATGAAGGAAGAGAGCGCGAAAGCCGTCTTCTAAAAAGGAAAAGGAAGGGAGGGCGCTGATATTGCGCCCTCCTTTTTTCGTTAGTCCTGCACAGGTTGATCGGCGAGCGGCGTATTGCGGTTCCACCAGCGGCGAATTCCCGAAGCTGCGTTCGAACGAAGCGCGAGAATGATCAGGAACAGCAGCAACGCCCAGGGGGCGAGCGCGCCAGCGACCATCAGGACAAAGCTGACCATCGTCGCAAAGCTGGTTGCGGAAACATCGAATGCGCTGGCAAACGGGTTGTTCTTGCCAAAGCCCGGGATGCCGCCATCGCTGGTGTAGGTGAATTGCACCGGCGTCATCGCGAGTTTGACCTCACCCTGACGGCGGCCATCGCTTTCGCTATCGAGCTCGCGCCGGATGTCTTCGGCGCGGTCCTGAAGTGATGCGCGTTCCTTGGCCGGAAGCTTTGCCTTGAGCCGTTGTTCGAGCCGTTCAAGTTGAGCTTGCAATAACGCGCTTCGTCCTTGCGAGTCTTCGATGGCGCCACTCACATTTGCGCCGGTGACATTACCGTCGGCCAGCACACCTTCGGCTTTCTCTACGCTGGCAATCGCTTCTCGGCCGAACTTGCGGGCAATGGCGGGGTCGAGCTTGAAAGCGAGCATTGCTTCGACGTCGTTTTCGGCGGCCTGTTGATATTTGAAGTCAACGATCTGGCAGCGGGCCGAGCCGAGCACTTCACAGGCCTCTGCATGTTCTTCCTGGACCAGCCCGATTTTTTTGTCGGGCAGTTTGAAGGCGTAACGATATTCGAACGCCAGATTAGGGGCAACGCTGGCGGGAATACCGGGTGCCTTCATTGCCGACGAGTCGGCTACTTCTTCGGCTGCGTCCATCGGCGCAACGTTACTCGACGCTGCCTCTGCAGAAGTTTCTTCATTGGCATCTCCGCCGCCGCCTGAACAGCCCGCGAGGAGGAGGGTGGGGACCAAAATGAGATACGCGCTATGTCTTTTCATGACATTCTCTCCATGATAGCGACTCGAGGCCGCCATGTAATTACGTATCATAACTAAATTAGTAGACAATAGCTCATCGTGCGTATCGCACGTGTTGTCGCTACTCGAGATCGGGAGGGCTGATCGTTTTGCGCTTTGCCAGCGGTTCCAGCCAGCGGCTTTCGGCGAAGCCTACGACGGTAATCATAATGAAGCCGACCAGCACCGACACCATCACCAGCGGCCACTGACCCGCTCCGCAGGCGATGCCAACGACGACGGCCAGCCACAGATTGACTGCGGTGGTCAGATTATGGACCTCGCCCTTGCTCACCACAATCAAACCAGCGGCAGCGATACCGACAAACGCGCCCGCGCCTTCAAAAATGCGCAAGGGATCCATATTGGCCCCTTCGGCACCCATCTGACGGTATAATGACAGCATCGATACGGTCATCGCGGCACCAGCAAAACAGATCAGGCCGTGGGTGCGCAAACCTGCGGGATGTCCACGAAGCTCCCGGTCAAGCCCGAGCAGTAGCCCCAATAATGCAGCAACGCCCAAGCGCGTCAGCACCTCTGTGTCGAGATAATGGATCGGAACAGCCGGGCTGATGTGCATCGGTCAGAATGTCCCCATTGGTAACACCGGGTCGACAACGTAATCTTCGGGCTCGGCGCTTTCGATTGCGCGGCCGCCGATAAAGTTTAGCAGATCGGCGATGAGGCGATTGCGCTGCGTTTCGAACAGGCCATGCGGCTCGCCATGATATTCGACCAATTGCGCGTTGGCGATCAACCGGTGCGCCATACGCGATGTCGGGTCGATCGGCACATTCTTGTCCGACGTCCCGTGGATGATCAGCGTGGGGACATTGATTTCGGCACAATCGGCACGGAAGTCGGTGCCGAACCATGATTTTGCTGTCTGCAATGTTGGTAACAGCCCGGCCTGCATACACATTTGCCAGCTTGCATCGAGTGTCGCCTGGCTAACGGGTTTCGATATCCAGCCAACACCGTAAAATTGCTGGAGAAAGGTCTGCATGAAGGCTGGCCGGTCTTCGCGGATTTGTTCGTCGATGTCGTCGAACACCGATTGGGGCACGCCGTCGGGATTGTCTTCGGTTTGCTTGACGAACGGCACGACCGAGGAAATCAGCGCCGCGCGCACAACGCCCTTGCCATGATGCCGAGACATATAGCGCGCGACTTCGCCGCCGCCCATCGAGAAGCCTACCAGCGTAACATTCTCGGTCGCGCCCGTGCGCCGCATCACATCGGCAAGGTCGTCGGCCAGGCTGTCATAATCATAGCCGGCGGCCGACTGGTCGGACCGGCCAAAGCCGCGCCGGTCGTATGCGATTACGCGATGCCCGGCCTCTACCAGCGCGTTCGATATCGGGTCCCAGCTATCGGCGGACAATGGCCAGCCGTGGATGAGGATCACCGGATCCCCGACGCCCCAGTCCTTGATGTAAAGATGCGCGCCGTCGCGGGTTTCAGCATAGGTCATGGGGGGCTCCTGCCGGTTTGTGGAGTGAGGGAAACGCCCTCGCGGCGGTGCGGTTCCAGAAGCGGAAGTCAAGCGCCCTTGGCATGAGGGAACGAACGGTGTGTTGGTCTGTTTTCAGGCCATATCGTCAGGAGATCGCTCATGCTGCGCAAATATGCCTATGCCTGGATTACCCTGGGCTTCTTTTTGGTGTCGCTTGGATTGCACTGGATGTTCGGCTGGTATGCGTTCGTCGATGAAGCGCGCGAGCATGGCCAGGCACCTGAACTCAGCGGTTATCTCGTCGAAATGGGCCGCGATACGTTCGAAAACTGGCAATCGGAATTTCTGCAATTGCTGTGGCAGGTGGTTGGCCTTGCCTATTTCCTCTATATCGGCTCGCCATCATCCAAGGAGAATGACGACCGGATCGAGGCGAAGATCGACGAGCTGTTAAAGCTGCAAGGCCGTGACGATCTGATCGCGCAAATAGATGAAACGCATTTCCGCCATCATGGTCACGCGACGCCCATCGGGCATTAGAAGCATGCTTGTCTAGCTACTTTATGCGAGCCTTGAACTGAACGGTGAAGCTTGGCGTCGGTGGTCCCCCGGACAACATGCTGCCCTTGGGATTGAAACAGATATAGCGCACGGCGGGGTCATAGCCTGCGACCGGCGTATAGGTACAGGCGGCAAAACTTGCAGGGACCGCCGCAAGGTTGGAATAACGCAGATCGGTCGCTGGCGTAAACGTAAGGCCGGAACCGTTTTGCGTGAACAAAACGGTTCCGGTGGCAGGACCAGCGCCGTCAAAATCGCCGACGAATAGCTCCACCGTCGTCGGCAACAGATCGACCATGAAAATGCTGTTATTGTCGGCAGACCCCGTTCCCACATTCGACGTGGTGATGGTGTAGATCATGTCGCTAGCGGGCACCGAGAATTTGTTGATCCCGGTGGTGGCAAAGCTGACCGATGTTTTGGAGACGCTCAGCACCGCCGGACCAAGGATTGTGACGGCGTAGTCCTCGACCTCGCCATCAGAGGCGGTCACCAGCGAGTTCACATTGTTGGTCGACGACCAACGGAAACGGGCAAATGTTTGCGTCAAGGTTGCCGTAGCGGGTGTGGCAATATTGAAAGTTATGATTCCGGTCGTCGCATTGGTGTCGCCTGTATTGTTGTCGCGAATATTGGTGGCGACCTGTTCTCCTGTATCGAGGAAATCGCCATCGCCGTTGAAGTCGATCCAGCATTGCAATCGCCCGGTCGATCCTGTGACCGTTACCGTCGCGGTCGTAGTCTGTGAACGTCGCAACTGCGCAAT
>CALRMO020000095.1:0-10279 GCA_943369235.1 Sphingomonas paucimobilis | reverse complement strand
GGCACCCACGCCGTCCTTGCCAAATCGCTTCAGTTCAAACGGCTGGGGCTCGTCATTGTCGATGAAGAGCAGCGGTTCGGCGTAAACCACAAGGAGCAATTAAAGGCGCTTAAGACCGACGTCCACATGCTGACGCTCACCGCAACGCCGATCCCGCGCACTCTACAAATGGCAATGTCCGGGCTTCGTGACCTGTCGGTGATTCAGACCCCGCCAGTCGACCGGCTCGCGGTGCGCACCTATGTGATGCCGTGGGACCCGGTCGTTTTGCGCGAAGCGTTGCTGCGCGAGCATTATCGCGGCGGCCAAAGTTTCTTCGTGGTCCCGCGTATCGCCGATCTTACCGAAATCGAAGAATTTTTGCGAACCAATGTGCCCGAAGTCAAATTTGTAACCGCACACGGTCAGATGTCTGCAACGCAGGTCGAGGAGCGGATGAGCGCGTTTTACGAAAAGCGTTACGATGTCCTGCTCTCGACCACTATCGTCGAGAGCGGTCTCGATATCCCCAGCGCCAACACGCTGATCATCCATCGCGCCGACCGTTTCGGCCTGGCGCAATTATACCAGCTTCGCGGGCGGGTCGGTCGGTCGAAAACGCGGGCTTATGCGTATCTGACGCATGAAGAAAACCGAGTCCTTACTGAAACCGCCGAAAAGCGATTGAAGGTACTTGGTGATCTCGACAGCCTTGGTGCGGGTTTTCAGCTTGCCAGTCATGATCTCGACATTCGCGGCGCAGGCAATCTCGTTGGCGACGAACAGTCGGGCCATATCAAGGAGGTCGGGTTCGAACTATACCAGTCGATGCTTGAAGAAGCGATACTGGAGGCACGCGCCGGTGCCCAGGGTCTGGCGAAACCGCGCGGCAGTTTCTCGCCGCAAATCACCATCGACGCCCCGATCCTCATTCCCGACGATTATGTCCCCGATTTATCGGTGCGCATGGCGCTCTATCGCCGCCTGAACGAACTCGACGAGGGCGAAGATGTAGAGGGCTTTGCTGCCGAAATGACCGACCGCTTCGGCACCATTCCCGAACCTACGCAGAATTTGTTGAAACTCATTCAAATCAAGCAAAACGCCCTGGTGGCGCAGGTTGCGAAAATCGAGGTGGGCGCGCGTGGTACGCTTGTCAGTTTTCACGACGATACGCCGCCTAACGTCCCGGGCTTGCTGGCCTATGTCGCAAAATTGGGGGATACGGCCAAGCTTCGTCCGGACAGCAAGCTGGTCATCAACCGCGTGTGGAGCGATCCTGCTGCCCGGCTGAACGGGTGCCTGCAATTGTCCAAGGGCTTGGCAAGTCTCGCAAAGAAAACGGCTTAGGCATTGGCCAGCGCAAAAGCCGCAAATTGCGCGGGCGTCAAAGGCGGTGACCGCAGGAAGCCCTGGAAATAGTCACAGCCTTCAAGCTTAAGCATTTCCAACTCTTCAGCCTTTTCGACGCCCTCTGCGATTACCTTCAATCCAAGTGCTTTGGCCATCGCAATGATAGCCCGCAAGATGATCCGGTCTCGTCCGTCGCCAGCAATATCGGGAGTCATATCCTTGTCTATTTTGAGATAATCAACGGGTAAATCCTTGAGATAGGCGAGGCTTGAATAGCCCGTGCCAAAATCGTCAACCGCGATCTGCACGCCGCGTTCACGCAGCATTTGAAGCTGCCCGGCAGCCAGGCCGATGTCGCGCACCAGACTTTCTTCGGTCAATTCGAGAGTCAGGCGCGACGGATGAAAGCCCGCTGTGCCGAGCAAATCCAAAAGGTCGCTACCATATGTGTCGGTAAATTCCCCAGCTCCCAAATTGACCGCCAAGCGCAAACGTTCGAGGCCAGCCGGCCACGATGCCGCCAGATTGATGGCCTGTTGCTGGATAATGTCGGATAATTCTTCGCGCAAATCGCATCTGTCGGCGGTCGCGAACAGATCGGCGGCGTTGATTTCACCAAGCTCGGGATGATTGAGCCGGGCAAGAGCTTCTGCGCCGACCAAACGGCCCGTCGCCACATCGAATTGCGGTTGCAGCATGATGGTCACGTGACGATCGCGCAGCGCATTCCTGATAGCCGCCTCCAGAAGCACGGCATTTCGTTTTTCTTCGGGGATATGCCTATCCGCCAGCGCATATTTTTTGCCCTTGCGGCGATAGGCTTTGGCAAGCGCATCCGCCGCCCGCGTTGCGGTATGCGTCCTCGGCTCCCCCGCTTGCGAGAGCGCGATACCGATGCGCGGATTGATGTGCAGCGGGTCATCGCCTTCAGCCAGATCTACCGAAACCATCTCCAGCAGTTTTTGCGCGGCGAGTTCGAGCTGCTTTCCGCCTGAATTGCCTCCGACGACTAGCAGGAACTCCCGCCCCGGCATCCTCGCCAGCAAATGGATCGGCGAAAGCTGCTGTTTCGAAAACGCGCGAATTTGCTGTCCGACCCGCCGGATTACAGCATCGCCGGTTGCCCTGCCCCAGCGATCGTTGATTTGCTTCAGATCCTTGATACCGATCAACAGCATCGTCACAGGCTCGGTCGAACCTTCCGCCAACCAGCCACGAACATCGCGTGCCCGGCGCATGGGGAGCAGCCTTTTGCCCGTCGCGCTGTCTGAAGCATTCTGCATCTGCATAGGATAGCATTAAAGCCAATATCTTTAGCAACCCTTTCACCGATTGCATTTCAGCTTTGTCTATCGCGTGTTTCAGCTTACATCGCTCACATGATTGACGGGTTCGGACGAAAGGTCGACTATTTACGGATATCGGTCACTGACCGCTGCAATTACCGTTGCCATTACTGCATGCCTGAAACGCAAAGTTTTTTGCCGCACTCCGATCTGCTCGATTACAGTGAAATTGCATTGCTGACAAACCGGTTTATTGCGCACGGTATCCGCAAAATCAGGTTGACCGGCGGCGAGCCACTTGTGCGGCGGGATATAGACATATTAATCCGCGCGCTTGGCGAGCATGTTCACGCTGGGCGTCTGGACGAACTTACGATGACCACGAACGGCAGCAGACTGGTAAAATTTGCACCGTTGCTCGCCGACGCCGGGATAAGGCGCATTAACGTCAGTATGGACAGCCTCGATGCTGATCAGTTTCGAACCATCACCCGAGGGGGCGATCTTGCCCAGGTTTTGGGAGGGATCGCTGCGGCTAAAGCATATAATATCGCGATCAAGATCAACATGGTCGCGCTGAACGCCGACAATCGCTCGCAGATTTTGCTAATGGCCGAATATTGCGCCGCCAATGGCTTTGACTTGTCGATCATCGAGACGATGCCGCTTGGCGACGCGGTGGCTGGCCGACAAGATGATTATGTCTCGGCAGAGGACTTTATCGCCCCTTTGCGCGAAAAATTCGATGTTCAGCCGATTGCGCACCGCAGCTCCGGGCCCGCGCGATATTGGCAGGTTGCCCCGCTCGGGCTTCGGCTTGGCCTGATCACGCCAATGAGCCACAATTTCTGCGGCGACTGCAACCGCTTGCGCCTGACAACCGATGGCAAGGTTTTCATGTGTCTTGGTTCCGAAATGTTCGTCGATTTCCGCAAGGCAATCCGCGAAGAGGGCATGGCGGCGGTCGACCGGTTGCAGCAAAAGGCATTGCGGCTCAAACCCGAACGTCATGATTTCGAAAGCCAAATGACGCGTCCCGACCTTCGCCTCGTCCGCCATATGAATGCGACGGGCGGATGAACCCTTATGCCCGCCTTGCGATAATCGCATCGGCGACGCCGCAAGCGCGTGAAGCGGAGGCATTGCTGCGTGAACTGCATGAATTTGCGCCGCTCGAAAGCGCCGATGCGGTGATTGTGCTTGGCGGTGACGGTCATATGCTTCAGGTCTTGCACCAGTTGCTGGAGGACCGCCGCGACATCCCGGCCTATGGCATGAACCGCGGCACGATCGGGTTTCTGATGAACGGATGGGAAGCAAGTGACCTTCATAACCGGTTGGCGCGCGCAAAATCATTCTCGGTCAGCCCGCTAACTACGCTCATCACCACGGTGAGCGGCCAAAGCTTTTCCCTCCCTGCGATTAACGAGGTCTCGTTACTTCGCGAGACGCGGCAGGCCGCAAAGCTCGAAATCTCGGTCAACGGGCGCGCAGTGATCCCTGAGCTTATCTGCGACGGCATATTGGTTTCAACGCCGGCGGGCTCGACTGCCTACAACCTGTCGGCAAATGGCCCGATCCTGCCGCTCGACTCCTCGTTGCTGGCGCTGACACCGATCAGCCCGTTTCGGCCGCGTCGCTGGAAAGGCGCGATTTTGCCTGATCGTTACGTCATCAAGATTGCGATACTTGAGGCTGGCAAACGACCGGTCAGCGCCGTCGCCGATCAGCGCGAAATCCGCGATATCGCTCATGTCGAAGTCGCCCTCGACCGCAATCGCGCTTTGACGCTTTTGTTCGATCCCGAACATGCGCTCGACGACCGCATCGCGATGGAGCAATTTATCGTCTGAGGGCGCAAAGGGTGCTTGCCAAAAGCGAAAATCCGCTGCTATAGGCGCGCCTCTGCCCGGAGACATCGGGCTGTTCCCTGGTAGCTCAGTGGTAGAGCAGTTGACTGTTAATCAATTGGTCGGGGGTTCGAATCCCTCCCGGGGAGCCATTTTTCTGGCTCGCACTTGCCTACATCAGGCCCCAGCCCTGCCACAGCAGACGGACAGCCACATAACCGATAAGCAATGCGGTAAGCGTCCTGAACAAACGCGGGGTGAGGAACTTCATTCCCAGCAGGCTGCCGAGCTGCCCACCGACGAAGACCGCCAACAGCAATGGCCAATATTCGGACGTCGGCCCGGCCAGCGATTGTGCGCCGGACTTGATGATCTGTCCGCTCAGGCCGGTGATCGAATTGATCAGGATATAAAGCGACGCGAACGCCGCAATCCGCCGGGCATCGGCCCATCGGATAAGGTGAAGCACCGGCGCCATAAAAATCCCGCCGCCAATCCCTGACAGACCCGCGAGCAAACCGACTGCGCCCGAAATCGCCAGCAAAACCGGTTTGGGCAGTTGTCGGGGCGACATCTTGTCGGGCTGCACAATCAGCGCAATCGACGACAAGAGCAGCGCGCTTCCCAATATCATCAGGAACAGCGACTGCTTTAACGGCACCAGCCCGCCGATAAATGCCAGCGGCGCCGAAACCAGCAGCAAGGGCAAAACCTGCGGCCATTTCACCAGACCCGCTCGCACAAAGCGGATCGAGCCTCCGGTGACGACAATGATGTTGCACAGCAACGAAATGACCGGGATCAGCTGATACTCGACACCCCACAACCCCAGCAGCGCGGTATAGGTTGACCCGCCGCCAAAGCCCACCGAGGCATAAATCAGCGCGACGAGGGCGAAAAGACCACTTAGCCAGATCATTTTCGCCCCTTATTATCCGTTTCAGTAAGCGCCGTGGCAGTGTTTGTATTTCTGTCCCGATCCGCACGGGCATGGGTCGTTGCGCCTGATGTCCGGATTGCCCGCAAACGGGTCGTCGCCCTGCGGCGCCGGGGTCTGACGAGGCGCTCTGGTTGTCACGAGTCCAAGCGAGCCGCCGTCAATGTCATCGCTGTCATCTTCTCCCGTGAACGGATCGATATGCGTGGTCAGGAAATCCGGCAACTCGGGCAAATCCGGTTGCGAGAATTCCTGCTCGGCCTTGAATTCGTTAGTGGCAATGGTTTTGGTTACACCCTCACGGATCGCCGAAAGCATCCGTTCGAACAATCCGAACGCTTCCTGCTTATATTCGTTGATCGGATTCTTCTGCGCATACGCCCGCAGATAAATGACCTGGCGAAGCGCATCGAGCGTCGACAAATGCTCTTTCCAGTGATGGTCAAGCGTTTGCAGCAATATGCTCTTCTCGACCTGCCGCCAGACGGTTTCGTCCAGCTCGGTACCTTTTGCATTGAACTTCGCCGCTGCCATATCGGCGATGCGCGTTTCGATAATCTCGGGCTCAAGGCCATCCTCGTTCAGCCAGCTATCGATATCGGGCGCCAGCCCCAAAATTTCGGCGCATTTGGTTTTAAGCCCGTCGACATCCCATTGTTCGGGATAGGTGCCAACCGGACAATGTTCTCCGACCAACATGTTGACGGTGTCGTTGCGCATATCCTCGATGATATCGTCAACCGCTTCGGCATCCATGATCTCGCTGCGCTGGTCGTAAATCACCTTGCGCTGGTCGTTCATGACATTGTCATATTCAACCAGTTGCTTGCGAATATCGTAATTGCGCGCTTCAACCTTTTTCTGCGCGGTTTCGATTGCTTTCGACAGCCATTTGCCGCCAATCGCTTCACCGTCTTCAAGGCTGGAATTCATCATCTTTGAAAACAGGGTTTCCGAACCGAATATGCGCAGCAGGTCGTCATCGAGCGACAGGTAGAAACGGGAGAGCCCGGGGTCGCCCTGACGCCCGGAGCGACCGCGCAACTGGTTATCGATACGGCGGCTCTCATGACGTTCGGTTGCTAGCACGAACAAACCGCCCGCCTCGATAACCTTCGCCTTCTCGGCAGCTATTTCCGCCTTGAGCGCGGCAATGGCTGCTTCGCGCTCCGGACCTTCCGGGATATCGCGCAACTCGTCTTCAAGCCTGAATTCATAGTTACCGCCAAGCTGAATGTCGGTGCCGCGCCCGGCCATGTTGGTGGCGATTGTCACGCTTCCCAACCGGCCCGCCTGCGCGACGATATGCGCTTCGCTTTCATGGAAACGCGCATTCAAAACGCTGTGCTTGACGCCTTCTTTTTCGAGGAATTCCGAGAGCAGTTCGGATTTTTCGATCGACACGGTGCCTACCAGAACCGGCTGGCCGCGGTCGTTTGCTTCCTTGATGGTCTTAGCAATGGCACCGAACTTGTCTTGCGTGTTTTTGTAGAACTGGTCGTCTTCATCGATGCGCTGCACGGGCAAATTGGTCGGGATTTCGACGACGTTCAATTTGTAGATTTCATGAAATTCGCCCGCCTCGGTCGCTGCGGTTCCGGTCATTCCCGAAAGCTTTGGATACATGCGGAAATAATTCTGGAAGGTAATGGTCGCCAGCGTCTGGTTTTCAGGCTCGATCTGGACGCCTTCCTTGGCTTCGACCGCCTGGTGAAGGCCGTTCGACCAGCGACGTCCGTCCATCATTCGTCCGGTAAATTCGTCGATGATGATAACTTTGCCGTCCTTGACGATGTAATCGGTATCCCGCTTGAACATCGTATAGGCCTTAAGCGCCTGATCGAGATGATGGACGACCAGCGTATTTTCATAATCGTAGAGGTTGGAACCCTGCAACAATCCGGCCGTCTCCAAAAGACGCTCGGCCTTTTCGGTGCCGTCTTCGGTCAACAATACATTGCGACTTTTCTCGTCCTTTTCGTAATCGCTTTCAACAAGCTGAAGGACGATTGCATGCACCTGCATATAGAGTTCGGACTTGTCGTCGGTCGGACCTGAAATGATAAGCGGCGTGCGCGCCTCATCCACCAGAATCGAGTCCACCTCGTCCACGATCGCGAAATTGAAGGGTCGCTGCACCATCTGCGCGCGCTCATATTTCATATTGTCGCGCAGATAGTCGAAGCCGAGTTCGTTATTGGTCGCATAGGTGATGTCCGAATTATAAGCATCGCGGCGTTCATGCTCGGGGATGTTCGGAACGACCACGCCGGTGGTCAGCCCCAAAAAGCCGTAGATACGCCCCATCCACTCGGCATCGCGGCGGGCAAGATAATCGTTTACGGTGACGACATGCACGCCCTTGCCCTCAAGCGCGTTGAGATAGCAGGCCAGCGTTTCGGTAAGAGTTTTACCCTCGCCTGTCCGCATTTCTGCAATTTCACCGCGATGAAGAACAATACCACCGACCATCTGCACATCGAAGTGGCGCATCCCCATAACCCGCTTGGATGTCTCACGAACGGTGGCGAAGGCTTCGGGAAGAATATCGTCGAGCGTCTCGCCTGCGGTCAGCCGGTCGCGAAACAGCTGAGTTTGCGCCTTGAGCCGATCATCGTCCATCGCGGCGATCTCGTCCTCGAGGGCATTGATTTTGGCGACGATCTTCATGATCGATTTAACGTAACGGTCGTTCGACGAACCGAAAATCGCTTTGGCAACGGAGCCTAGCATGAATGAATCCTTTGAATTTTAATGAGTAGGTGCGCGAGGTCAGCCTCACGCGCGTATAACAGTTAATAGTGCGCCAACAGGTGACGCGTGGCTGCTAACCCAAAATGACGTCGCGCCGCATTATTGGCGTTGTCGCGCCGATTGCTGCAAATTCGAGGCCCGAAGGGAATGAACGCAAAATCGCAAACGGGACTGAGCTATTGAATTCACCGATAGCCAGCGTCTGCTCTGCTATCTTGACGACAGCCACAGCATAGGATTGCTGCGCCGTGGCATCCACCGGTGCCGGCACCGCCGGCGCAGGGCGAGCGGCTTGCGCGGCGGAAAATCCGGTCAGCATTGCCAAAAGATAAATCAGTAAACGCATGTGCAGCCCTGTTTCGTGCTGTGGGGCATATAGGGATCGTAACACCATTCGTCCACCGCCAAAGCACGGGCTGGCTTTTGATTGTCGCAACGGCAAAACTTACCTAGAGTATGGGGACTGTCTGAATTGAAGGTCGTTCCCGTGTCCGCTGCCTCGCCGCTTGCCGTTCCGTTTCCAAACATGCCGACAATCGACGGCGTTACGTTGCGTATCGCGCGCGCTGGCTACAAAGACTGGGGCCGCTGTGACCTGACATATGTTGAGCTGGCCGATGGAACGACGGTTGCGGGCGTGACAACGCGCAATGTGTGTTGTTCCTCCGAAGTAGAGCTTTGCCGGGACCATTTGAAGGGCGGATACGCCCGAGCACTTGTCGTCAACGCAGGTAACGCCAACGCCTTTACCGGATATCGCGGACGCGAGGCGGTTGAGGCCATTGTTGCTCAGGTCGCCGCGCACCTAGAATGCGCGCCGAATGAGGTTTTTGTTTCCTCGACCGGCGTAATTGGCGTCCCTCTGCCCAAAGACAAAGCGGAAGCAGGATTGCGAGCGGTGTTCGAGGCGGAGTCGTGCAGTTGGGAGGACGCTACCCACACCATCGGCACGACCGATACCTTTGCTAAAGGCGCCGTCGCCAGCGCCATTGTCGACGGGCGCAAAGTCAATCTCGTCGGTATCATCAAAGGCTCGGGCATGATTGCACCCGATATGGCAACAATGCTCGGCTATATCTTCACCGACGCGACGGTCGAAGCCGGCTTTTTGCAGCAACTCCTGTCGGCGTCGAACGAAACCAGCTTCAGTTGCATCACCGTCGATAGCGACACCTCGACCAGCGATACCGTGCTGGCCTTTGCCACCGGAAAAGCCGGAAATGCGCCGCTCGCGTCATTTGAAGATTCCGGCGCCGATGCGTTCGCCTCGGCGATTCACGATATCTGCCGCCAATTGGCGCATCTTGTCGTACGCGATGGTGAAGGCGCGCAGAAGTTCATCGAGATTGCGGTGACGGGGGCAGTCAGCGACGAAAGCGCGCGGCGCGTCGGTCTGGCGATTGCCAATTCGCCTTTGGTCAAAACAGCGATTGCGGGCGAAGATGCGAACTGGGGACGCGTGGTGATGGCGGTCGGGAAAGCAGGCGAACCCGCCGACCGCGACCGCTTATCGATAAGCTTCGGCACCACGCAAGTGGCACGCGACGGTCTGCCCGTCGATGGTTGCGACGAAGCGCCAGTCGTGGCGCATCTCAAAGGCATGGAAATCGAAATCGGCGTGGATTTGGGCTTGGGTAATGGCCGCGCAACCGTGTGGACTTGCGACCTGACGCATGGCTATATCAGCATCAACGCCGATTATCGCAGTTAAGAAGTTGCAATGTAGGATTTGCTTTGAGACAGTGCGCGGCGTTCTTTCTCATTGTCGGTTTTTGCAGCATATTCCGACGGGCAAAACCCTGCCCTTAGCTTCTCATAATTTCGGCGTACCCTGTGAAGTTTGCGAAGCTAAGAGAGGTTTTTTGGCAGTTTTGCGTTAAAGCGCAGTTTCAAGCCAGCTCTTCAACTGGGCCTTCGGTGCCGCTCCGACCTTGGTGTCGGCAATCTCGCCATTTTTGAACAGGATCATCGTCGGAATACCGCGGACGCCATATTTCGCCGGGGTATCAGGATGATCGTCGATGTTGAGCTTGACGATCTCGACCTGGTCGCCAAGTTCTTCGCTAATTTCTTCGAGGCTCGGTCCGATCATCTTGCACGGGCCGCACCACTCCGCCCAG
>CALRMO020000094.1:0-10334 GCA_943369235.1 Sphingomonas paucimobilis | reverse complement strand
CGTCTTCGAGAAATAAAACCCTAGTGACGTCTTGCTTAAAGCAACAAAGGATACAATCGGGTGCTGGTATCTTTTGTAGCTTTAACGGAAGTTATCGGCGTATGCCTGAAGCTTCAACGTCTTCGGCGGAGTCGGGATATAGGTCGCATCGATACCCTTGCGCGCCGCATAAGCCTGCGCCGCTGCCAGACTTTTGAACTTCAACTGCACCTGCGCCTGCGTGTCGCCTGATCCGGCCCAGCCCATCAGGGGATCGGGCTTGCGCGCTTCAGCCGGGGCGAATTCCAATATCCACTCGTCGGTATGCGCCTTGCCCGACTGCATGGCATTTTTGGGACGCTGAAAAATACGAGCTTTGGTCATGACTGCCCTTTCATGGATTTGCGCGAGTCAATCAAGTCTAAATCCCTTGCGCCTTCTTGGTCTTCAGACTTGCGATGCTTTCCCACGGTTGGTCCGGCCAGTTGTGCCGGGGGTAACGCCCGCGCATTTCCTTTGCGACATCGCGCCAGCTTCCCCGCCAGAATTCCGGCAGATTGCGCGTGGTTTGAATCGGGCGACCCGCAGGCGAGGTCAGGCTGAGAACTAACGGCACGCGGTCGATACCGACAACCGGATGCGTGTCCTGACCGAACAGAGCCTGCACGCGCAATTCAACGGTCGGCCCTGCCTCTGCCGAATAGTCGATGGCGTGGCTGGTCCCGGCGGCGCTGGTAAAGAATGCGGGCGCAATCCGGTCGATACCCTGCTTGCCCTCCCAGCCCAACAGAGTGTCGAGCGCGCTGGCCAATCCGGCTTTGGGAATATCGCGCACCCGCTTGATGCCACCCAGCAGCGGCAAGAGCCAATCCTCGAGCGACTGTGTCAGAGCCGCATCGGATACCACCTCCTCGCCCGCGAATGTCGCCCGTTGCCGCAACGCAATGGCGGCCTGCGACCATGGCAGCACCGCAATGCCCAACTGGCGTACGGCATTTAGCAACGCCGTTGCGACGGCGTCGCGGTCAGGATTGGCCGCCGCTCCCTCGGCCAAAAGGATCGCCCCCAGCCGCCGACGCTGACGGGCTTCGACCCGGTCGGCCTCGGCATCATAGCGCACCTCGGTAATCGTTTCGATCCTCGAACCAAAATGCGCAAGCACGTCCGCCTCCGTCATCGGCGCCGCCGAAAGGATGCGCGCACCAGAAGCAACCCCTTGCACATCGGCAACCGCCAGCCACTCTGCGCTGGCCAACACCGATGCGGGATCAAGCCGCAGCCCGCGTCCCATGAAACTGATCCAGTTTTCGCCTTTGCTGTCGCGGCGTTTCGAAATGCGGTCGGGATAAGCCGCAGCAACCAAAGCGCCGACCGACATTGTCGGCGCGCGTCCCGCTCGCGGTGCCATTTTTCCAATCCGCCGGACCAGCGACCGAACCGCGCCTGCACGCGTGCCTCGGTCGCCGGTAAAGCGCTCCAATCGCACTTCGATGTCGTCGCTCTGCCCGCCCAAGCCACGCTCCTGAAGCAGCAGTGCGAGCGTCGCCGCCTGCTCCGATTGCCCGCTGTCGGCTGCGACAATTACCATGTGCGCGAGATGCGGCGGCAGCGGGATCGCCGCCAGCTTTCGTCCGTGCGGAGTAATGCGCCCGTGTTCATCAATCGCCTGAAGCAATTCCAACGATTTGCGCGCCTCATTGAGCGCGGCAACGGGCGGCGGGTCGAGCCAGCGCAAATTGGCAGGGTCATTTTCCCCCCAAAGCGCGCAATCGAGAACGAGCGGGGCAAGATCGCTTTCCAGTATTTCAGGTGGATCGAACGGCGGCAAACCGCCATTGCCAGCCTCCTCCCACAGCCGATAGGCAACACCGGCACCCTGCCGCGCCGCACGCCCCGAACGCTGCGTCGCGGCCGAAAGGCTGGCGCGTTCGGTCACCAGACGCGTCACCCCAGCCGAGCGATCAAAACGGGCGCGGCGGGCCAGACCGCTGTCGATGACGATCCTCACCCCATCGATCGTCAGACTGTTTTCGGCAATATTTGTCGCAAGAATGACTTTGCGGCGACCTTGCGCATCAGGTCGCACCGCCAGTTTTTGTGCCGTCGGATCGACCTGACCGTGCAGCTTGTGGACGATAAAGCCGCCGCCGAGGCCAGCCAAGGCGTCTGCAGCCCGGTCGATCTCGCGAACACCGGGAAGAAAGGCCAGAACATCGCCTTCATCTTCGGTCAACGCCCTTCGGACCGTGCGGGCAATGTCGGCTTCGATGGGTTGCTCGGCGCGTCTTCCGATATAGCGGATATCCAAGGGCCAGCTTTTGCCCTCGCTTTCAACCAACGGCGCATCGTCCATCAGTCGGGAAAATCGCGCTCCATCAAGCGTTGCCGACATCGCGACCAATCGCAAATCCGACCGAAAGGCAGCTTGCGCCTCCAGCGCCAGAGCCAGTCCGAAATCGCTGTCGATACTTCGCTCATGCACTTCATCGAACAGGACGGCGGATACGTCCGCCAGTTCCGGGTCGGCGATGATCCGGTTGCGGAATATGCCTTCGGTCAACACAAGGATTCGCGTCGCCGAAGACTGCTTGCTGTCCATTCGCGTCGCATATCCGACCAGCGCCCCTATTGGTTCGCCCAGCAACTCCGCGATGCGCTCCGCCGCCATCCGCGCGGCAAGCCTTCGCGGGGACAGCAACAAGATCTGGCCATTGCACCAGCGCTCGCGCAGCAAGGCGGGCGCAACAATCGTCGTCTTGCCCGCCCCCGGCGGAGCGATCAGGACGGCGTTGCTGGAATGGGTAAGATGCTGAAGCAGTTCAGGTAAAACCGCTTCGATGGGCAGGGCTGCCAAGCTGGTCTCAATATGCCCGGGCGATGGCGAACTCGACAGCCTCGGTCAAAGCAGCCTTGGCTTCACCTGCATGGAAGTGCCCAATGGCATCAATGGCGCGTTGGCCGTAATGCCGTGCCCGGTCAATGGTATCGTCAATCGCCTTATATTTGCGCAGCAATTGCGTCGCATACGCCAGATCTTCGGCCGACACCCGATTGCCCAGCATCGCCTCGTGCCAGAATTTCTGCTCATCGGCGGTGCCCCGGCTGTACGCCAGGATGACCGGCAGCGTGACCTTTCCATCACGGAAATCATCTCCGCTATCCTTGCCCATTGTCGCGCCGTCGGAGACATAATCGATTGCGTCGTCGACCAGTTGGAACGCTATGCCCAGATTGCGTCCATAGGCGTCAAGCGCCATTTCCTGCGCTTCGCCGCTTTCAGCGACAACCGCAGCAATGCGGCACGCTGCGGCAAACAAGGCGGCCGTTTTCGACCCGATAATGTCGAGATATTTCTCTTCGCTCGTCGCAATTTGGCGCTGCGCGGTCAGCTGGTTTACTTCGCCTTCGGCAATCACCGCCGACGCGTTCGACAATATCTTCAAAACCCGGAGCGATCCGTCTTCGACCATCAGTTCGAACGAGCGACTGAACAGGAAATCGCCGACGAGCACCGCCGCCGGATTGCCAAAAATCAGGTTCGCCGCCGTCTTGCCGCGCCGCATGTCGCTGCCGTCAACGACATCGTCGTGCAGCAAAGTCGCGGTGTGGATGAATTCGACAGCCGCTGCCAGCCTGTGATGCCGGGCACCCGGATAATCGAGCAGCCGCGCACAGCCGAGCGTCAACATAGGTCGCATCCTTTTGCCGCCACCCGCGATCAAATGCCCCGCAAGTTCGGGTATCAACGGAATCTCGGACTGCATCCGGTCGAGAATAACCGCGTTCACTTTGTTCATTTCAGGCGCAACCAGCTTGAGCATTGGTTCAAGCGAGGGGGCGCGGTGTCCGCTTAACTGATGAATGGAGGCCGTCATATCCCCCCGCTGTGACAAGCGGGGTCGTCAAAGGCAAGTGCAAATGGCGCTTTCCACTTGTCGCCCGAATGCATTGTCGGCACAAAGGCCGTCATGAACGACGACAACATACTGGCCGGCTATCGCGACAGCATCGACAATATCGATGCAGCACTTGTTTTCATGCTCGCGGAACGGTTCAAAATTACGCAGGCGGTCGGGGAATATAAGGCGAAATCGTCGTTGCCACCCGCCGATCCCGCGCGTGAAGAACGCCAGATCGAGCGGCTTCGGCAGCTTGCACGCGATGCCAAGCTCAATCCGGACTTCACCGAGAAGTTCCTGCGCTTCATCATCGACGAGGTCATCCGCCACCATCAGCAGATCCGGGATCTGAGTTAGATTTTTACCGAACGGTAATAGGTCAAAAATAATCGCAACGCATGATTATCGTTCAAGGTTTCATGAAGGTGCAGCCCGAAGATTTTGCGCAATACCGGCGCCGGATCATTTTGCACGCCGCACATGTTCAAACGCTGGCAGGCTGCTTGCAATACAGCATGGCGGAAGATCCCGGAATACCTGGTCTCATCTGGGTAAGCGAACGCTGGCGCGACAAGGAATCGCAAGCTGCCCACCTCGCCGGTGACCATATGGGCCGGTTCAATGAGTTTATGAAACATATGCCCGTATCTGCGGCGCATATCGGCTCTTATGAGTGCGACGGCGACGGTCAGTGGCTGATGCGGATCGGCAGTCCCAGCATCAGCTAAGTGGGCGATGCAGCCTTTGGTAGTCTCAACCTGACGAGCAATCCGCCCAAGTCTTCGCTCTCTTCGAGGCCGACCGTTCCGCCGTAAATTTCGACAACATCTCTCACGATTGCCAGCCCCAGGCCGGTGCCGGGCTTGCCCGTGTCCAGCCGGGCGCCGCGGTCGAATATCCGTTCGCGCTCAGCCTCGGGTATTCCTTGGCCATCATCCTCGACGAGCATTTCGACAAAGTCACCGGCATCCTCGACGGTTACGAATACGCTGCCTCCGCCATATTTGGCAGCATTTTCGATAAGGTTACCGAGCATTTCATCGAGATCCTGGCGTTCCACACGCGCCGCCAAGGTCTTGTCCCCCGCCATGTCCAGGCGCACATGCGAATAAAGCCGGCTGACCGCGCGTTCCACCGATTCCAGGCTGTCCCACACCTGCGCCCGGCTGTGGCTATGGCCACGCCTACCGACCGCACGTGCGCGGGCAAGATGGTGGTCGACTTGCCGCCGCATCGTCGTCGCTTCTCGGATGACCGTTTCAGCAAGGTCGGGTGCTTGCGCAGTTGCACTGTTCATAATGACGGTAAGCGGCGTCTTTAGCGCATGCGCCAGATTGCCGGCATGACGGCGCGATTCCTCCGCCTGCTTTTCGTTATGATCGAGCAACGCGTTCAGCTCGTTCACCATCGGCATAACCTCGTCGGGCAGCGCGTCGGTCACACGGCTTTCGCGGCCGCTTCGCATCTGGGCAATCGCCTGCCGGACCGCGCGGAGCGGCCACAGGCCATAAAATGTCTGGAGCGCAGCCAATATGATAAGGCCAAGCGCCAGCAGCAGGAAGCTCGTCGCCAAAACCGACCGCAATTCGCGGATCTGGGCATCGAGGCTGTCCCGGCTCTGGGCTACCATGAAGCTCCAACTAATGTCGGAGTCTGGGAGTTTAATCGAACGTTCGGCGATCCGAAGAGGCTCGCCCGGAAATTCGAGACTATCGCGAAAATGCACGGCACGGTCGTTATGAACGGCTGGAACCCGCAAGGCGCGGTCCCAGAGCGAACGCGACGGAAACGGTATCGCGCCTTTGCCTGTTATCTGCCAGTAAAGCCCGCTATTGGGTTCGAGAAAACGCTGATCACCCAGCGGCCGGTTCATCCGGACCTCACCATCCGGACCGATCTCAGCCGATGCGATCATCGCGGTCAGCACATATTCTAGCTGAGTGTCGAAATTCTGCTCGACCGAGCTTGTCAAAACGCGGTCGAGCGCAAGACCGCCGCCTATCAACAATACGGTAATCCACGCCGCCGCCGTCAGAATCATGCGGCGGGTAAGCGAGCCCGTACTTTGAAACTGGCTCCGCCACGACGGCGGTTTCACGGCCGTGTCAATGGCGGCGGGCGAGTTCAACTGGCCGGTTCCTCAAGGCTGTAGCCAAGGCCGCGAATGGTTGAAATAACGTCCTGCCCCAGTTTTTTGCGGATGCGCGTCACGAACACTTCGATAGTGTTCGAATCGCGGTCGAAATCCTGATCGTAAATATGCTCGATCAACTCGGTGCGCGACACGACCTTGCCCTTGTGGTGCATTAGATAGGACAGCAATTTATATTCCTGCGCCGTCAGCTTCACCGGTTGACCGTCGAGCGTTACCCGGCCCGAACGCGTATCGAGGCGCACATCGCCCACCGTCAGTTCTGACGACGCGTTGCCCGAAGCGCGGCGAATAAGCGCGCGCAAACGGGCGATCAGTTCTTCGGTCTGGAACGGCTTCGCGAGATAGTCGTCGGCACCGGCATCAAGGCCAGCTACCTTATCCGACCAGCTGTCGCGCGCGGTCAGGACCAGCACCGGGAATTTGCGGCCTTCCTTGCGCCACCGGTCGAGTACGGTCAGGCCATCTATTTCGGGCAATCCGAGATCGAGAATGACGGCGTCGTAATTTTCGGTCGAGCCCATATAATGGCCGTCTTCGCCATCGACCGAAAGATCGACGGCATAGCCCGCCCCTTCGAGCGTCGATTTGAGTTGCTGGCCTAAAGTGGGTTCGTCTTCAACGATAAGGATGCGCATGCTGTCCCCTTCAAAAGCAAAATCTATACTGGAAAGGGCTAGCAGATTAGTGCCCCCGCGCAAATCCTATCAGCTTGAATGCGTTACCGCTGACGAAGCACCCCGCCCGTTCGAGCATCGACATCGACAAAAATCACGCGGTCACGATTTATGAACTTCAGGCGGTAGACTTGAGCGGTCGGGTCATATTCGGGTCCCAGATACTGCATCCCCCGCATCCGCGGAATAATCAGCGACTCGATTTCCGGCAAGCGTTTGATTTTTCCCGCCGCCATATCCTGACGCGCCTCATCCTGCTCACCACGCCGTGCATCCGCAGGACCAGAGACGATCGGGCCAGCCAGTGCTGCGGCCAGAAGGAAAGAAATCCATTTAGACATCGTTACAATCTAAGCACCAACCATTGAACACAAACTGAATGGGGCATCAACCATTTGGTAAGGATGATGCCCCCGAAGCATGCTCTATTTCACCATTTCAAAAGTGAACGAAAGCGTCGTCCCGATACTGAGTTCACCCGGCGCGATCGGCGTTGATTTTTCAGAAGCGTCCATCGCACGCACCATCATCGGCATCGGGGGATAACTACCGCCATGGTTGTCGGTGGCCTCAACGCGAAGCACGCGTACATCGCTGAAGCCCGCCTTGCGCGCCATGGCCTTGGCGCGAGCTATTGCCGTCGCCCACACCTTATCGCGCGCCGCTTCCTTGAAATTGCTGTCATCATCGACGCCAAAGGTCGGCCCGTTGAAATTGGTCGCGCCGTCAACCGCGAGCGCATCGAGAAACGCGCTCAGCTTCTTTAGGTCGCGCAATTTGGCATTGACCATATTTGACGCCTGATAGCCCTTGAACAGCTGCTGGCCATTATTGTAATCAAACTGCTGGTTCAGGTTTATCTGCGTCGTCTGGATATCCTTGTCGGCAATGCCAAGTTTCTTCAAACGGGCGACGACCGACGCCATTTGCACATTGTTCAACCGCACAGCTTCGCTGGCAGTCGGCGCCATTGTCTGGACACCTGTTGAAAAGGTGGCGATATCGGGCTGTGTCTCGACCGTTTCCGTCACGGTCAGATCGATGACCGGATTATTGGCGGTGATGTTAACCTGCGTTGCCATTGCTTCTCCCGCTGTCATGCTGCCCGTTGCCAACAGAGCTGCCAAAACCAGTTTACGCATATCATACTCCCGTTAACTGCCGCCTGCTTAAATCGCAGTGCGGCGTGCCCAGTCGATATAGGCTTGGCGAAGCTGAACGGTTGCCGAACCGGGTTTTCCTTCGCCGATGATTGTGTTGTTGATCCGCACCACCGGCATGACGAATCCCGATGCCGAGGACACGAACGCCTCAGCCGCCTCCTCGGCTTCGGCGACCGAAAATGGGCGTTCCTCGATCGATTGCGTAACCATAGGCAGCACCGCTGCCCGCGTTATGCCATGCAAGATTTCACGGTTCAGCGGGTGTGTAATCAATGTTCCGTCGCGCGTGAGGATATGAGCATTTTGAGCGGTTCCTTCGGTGATCACGCCTCCGCGCTCCATCCAGGCATCGTCCGCACCCTGCGCGATGGCCTCGTTCTTCATCAACGATGCGTAAAGCAATTGCGTGGTCTTGATATCGGCGCGGCCCCAGCGGAGGTCGGGTAAGGTCACAACGCTGATTCCCCGCTCGGCGAGCGGATTATTGGCGAGTGACCGCGATTGGGTAAAGGCCAGCATCGTCGGCGCGGTGCCTTCGGGCGGAAAGACGAACTCTCGGTCGGCAGGGGCGCCGCGCGTGACCTGCCAATAGATCATACCTTCCTCGACAGCATTTTGCTTGACCAGTTCACGGCAAATGGTGAGCCAAACGTCCGCGCCCGGAGCGCCTTTAATGCCAAGCTCGCTTAATGAACGCGCGAGCCGGCGGACATGCCCGTCGAAATCAACGAGTCTGCCATCGAGGACGGAAACGACTTCATAAACAGAATCTGAGAACAGGAAGCCCCGGTCGAATACCGAAACCCTGCCTTCGGTTTCCGGAATATAGCTGCCATTGAGATAGATTGTGCGCATGATCTAGCCTTGCTTGAAGCACCATCTATCGTCAACACACACCTTGTCATTCCCGCGAAAGCGGGAATTCATGGCCGAACCGTGCGTCACGACTTACAGTATGTTGAGGTGGGTAGCTCAGGCCATGGATTCCTGCTTTCGCGGGAATGACGATTGAGGGTGCAAGACCCTTGCCCTTCGCTTCTCCTCCCCCTATCCGCCCCGAACGATGTCGCAACCACCCATCTTTGCTTTTGAAGGCCTCGCGCTGCAGCAGGGTGGCGGCTGGCTGTTTCAGGACATCGATTTGTCCATCGGCGCGCGTGACCGGCTGGCATTGATTGGCCGCAACGGCGCAGGCAAGACCACTCTGATGAAGCTGGTTGCGGGAATGGTCGAGGCCGACAAGGGCAAGCGCGTCGTCGTTCCCGGAACCAATATCGTCATGCTCGAACAGGACCCGGACGTTGCCGCGTTCGACCGCCTGGTAGATTTCGCAACGCATGGCGACAAAGGCCCGCCCGAATATGCCGTGCGCGCAATCGCCGACCAGTTGGGCATCGATCTCGACCGCGAAGCCAAAACCGCAAGCGGCGGCGAAAAGCGCCGCGCCGCGATTTGCCGCGCGCTGGCGAGCGAGCCTGACCTTTTGCTTCTCGACGAGCCAACCAATCATCTCGATCTCGCTGCAATCGAATGGCTTGAGGAATGGCTGACCCGCTATCGCGGCGCATTCATGGTCATCAGCCATGACCGGACGTTCCTGACTCGCCTCACCAAGCAAACCTTCTGGCTCGACCGCGGCTTGCTTCGCCGCAACGAGATTGGCTTTGGCGGCTATGACGCGTGGACCGAGCGGGTGTTTGCCGAAGACGCGCGCAATGCCGACCGGCTGGACGCCAAGCTCAAGATCGAGGCGCACTGGCTTGAACGCGGGGTCACGGCGCGGCGCAAGCGCAATCAGGGGCGGCTGGCAAAGCTTTGGGAAATGCGCGCGGCGCGGGCAGCAATGATCGGCCCGCAAGGGACAGCGAAGCTTGCCGCCGCGAATGACAGCAGCAAGACAAAGACGGTGATTGCCGCAGAAGATGTCAGCAAAAGCTTTGGCGACCGCATTATCATCAGGGACTTCACGCTGCGGATCCAGCGCGGTGATCGCATCGGTATCGTCGGCGCGAACGGCACCGGCAAGACGACGCTGATCCGCTTGCTGACGGGCGAAACCCCGCCTGATGCGGGTAAGATTACGCTTTCCCCTACCTTGACCGGCATAGTGATCGACCAGCAGCGAAAGTTGCTTACGCCGGAAAAACGCGTGCGCGACGTTCTGGCGGACGGCAGCGACTGGATCGATGTGCGCGGGGTGCGCAAACATGTTCAGGGGTATCTGAAGGAGTTTCTGTTCGACCCCTCGCTGATCGAGGCGCGCATCGGAACTTTGTCCGGCGGCGAACAGTCGCGGATATTGCTCGCGCGCGAATTTGCCCGTGAGGCCAATTTGCTGGTGCTCGACGAGCCGACCAACGATCTCGATCTGGAAACGCTCGATCTGTTGCAGGAGGTTATCGCCGATTATGATGGGACCGTTCTGATTGTCAGCCACGACCGTGACTTTCTCGACCGAACGGTG
>CALRMO020000093.1:0-10337 GCA_943369235.1 Sphingomonas paucimobilis | reverse complement strand
CAGTTGATAGCAAAGCTGTGCCTCCGCCGGTGGGCCGCGCCGGACGGGTAGGGTCAAAAGCCGGATCGCCAGTACCGCTTCGCCCTTGGGCAGCGTAATGATGTCACCGGCGCTGACGGCCGCGCTGCCCTTCTCGATCCGCTTGCTGTTAACGCGTATATGCCCGGCTTCGGCCCAATTTTGGGCGAGCGTCCGGCTTTTCGCGATGCGTAGAAAGAATAAAAGCCTGTCGATCCGAAGCGTCGGGTCGCCCATATCCGTTAGAGCTTCAAGCCTTTGAGCGCGGCCAGTTGCAGCGCTAGAGCTGAAGGCGGCGATGCCGCTTTGGGCGGCACAGGCGGTGTGCGGTCGGGTTTAGCGGCGCGTTGCGGCTTTTTCTGGTCAGGCCGCGTGCGCTGCTGCCGCTGTTCTTGCGGGCGAGGCTTGGGTAGGCCAATCCAGCGCCAATGGGTCAGGATCGCCGGCTGAGGCGGTATTCGTTCGGTGGGAGCGGCTATGACACCGGCACCCCCGCTGTTCATAACATTAACGTCGTCATTCCCGCGTAGGCGGGAATCCAACTCCTCACTTGTCATTTCTTCAACCACGTCGCTCAAATCATCCAACTCAGGAGTTGGATTCCCGCTTTCGCGGGAATGACGATCAAGAGGTGGAACAGTTGGTAAATCTTCAGCATCGGCTCCCTCAGCCGGTTCCTCAGCCGCTACGGGCGCCTCCGCAGGACGGAACCCGGCATCGCGCATCAGCGCTTTCAATCCAGCTTCGCTGATCCCCAATGAGGTGGCAAACGCCATGTCCATGCCGAAGATATTGGCTTGCCCGCGCGCTTCATGCGCTTTCTTGATCACGCGTTCGGCAAGATCGATACGGACATATTCATCGCCGATGCGCCGATAGCCTGCGTTGCGTGCTTCCGAAGGATTGGCAAATTTCCATTCTTTCAGATGCACCGCGCTTTCAGGCGGAAACTCAGGCATCGCACGGCCGTCGCGCGCGGCAAATAATGCAGCGCGCCATTTTGCCGCGGCCGGCTTCAGTGCAGCATGATGGTAGATATCGAGCGCACCGAAGACGATGCCGCCCTTGCGCGCTGCGCCGCGCGCTTCCTTGGGCAAGGCGGCGATGGCATCGGCGAGATAATGCCGTCCGGCAATCCCGCCTTCGTCGGCCAGCCGCACCGCAAGCGCGCGCACATTGCCGTCGATATCGGCTTGCTGCGCCAATTCCTGCAAGCCGACGATCCCGCCCATCGCTTTGACCAATTGCGCGGCAATCCAGCCTTCGGCGCGGGTTGTGACTTCGCGCAGGCTATCGCCTTCGAGGCCGGCAACCGCCTTCACCGGCGTAAATGCAGGCTGCATCAACGTCCGGCCCTTGGAAAGCGCGCCGAGCATTTCGCCTTTCCAGAAAATGGCCGGTTTGCCTTCGCCATCTGCTGCCAGCGCAAATTCGCTATCGTCTGCCATTCCTACTTCCCTTGCCCTCAATCTCAAATGCGCCGCCAGGTGCCTCTCGGCGGCGGCCAATAGCAGCTTACGGTCACCCGCTTTTGCGGCTGGGTCAACCCGAAACGCAAAGCCATGTAAAGACCCTATGTCCTCGCCATCGACCAGAACGCGCCTGTCTGCGTCGATTTCCATCGAAAGCAAACCGATATCGGTGACGGCCTTGCGCAACAGCATCGAGGTGCGCTTGTCGACGAACCTCTGGCGCAAGGCGTCGTGGAGCGCATCGGAGAGTTTTTCTTCGGTCGCCCTCGCCCGCTGCGCCATCATGGCGGGTTCCGCCAGCCAGTCGCCGCGATGGGCGATATATGTCCATGTCCGAATGCCCGCAATCCGCGCCGACAGCGTATCGACGTCGCCCTGGATATTGTCGAGCCGCGCCAGCTCGGTGGCATATAGCGATTGCGGAATGACGCGCGCTCCCTGCCCCAAATGCTGCCAGAGCGAAGCGACGAAACGGCTGTGATGCTCTTCGCCCATCTGCCGGAAATCGGGAAGACTCGCGACCTCCCAAAGGCGAGCGATATCGACGGGATGGCGGACAAGTGCAGTCACCTCCGGCATTTCCGCCAGCCGTTTAAGCACGGCCAGATCGATGGCTTTTGGCGCAGGCAATAAACCGACGCGATTGGGCTTTGACTCCAGATCGGCGATCAGCGTCGCGATGCTGTCAAACCGCGGTTTTGCACTGCGCCAATACAGCCAGTCAAGACGCGGAAATTCGTGATTTTCGATTGCCAGCACTTCCTCGGGCGTAAACTCGCTCCCCTCACCCGCTAGCGTGCCGAAGCTGCCATCGCGCTGGTGCCGTCCGGCTCGCCCCGCAATCTGCGCCATTTCGGCAATCGTCAGCCGCCGCCGACGCGAACCATCGAATTTGGCCAGACTGACAAAGGCGACATGCGCGACGTCGAGGTTAAGACCCATGCCGATAGCATCGGTTGCGACCAGATAATCGACCTCGCCCGACTGGAACATCGCTACCTGCGCATTGCGCGTGCGCGGGGACAGCGCCCCCATTACAACAGCCGCACCGCCGCGCATCCGGCGCAGTGTCTCGGCAACCGCATAGACCTGCTCGATCGAGAAGGCGACGATGGCCGAACGCTTGGGGAGCCGTGAAAGCTTTTTCGCGCCTGCATAGCTCAACGTCGAAAATCGCTGGCGAGTGATGATTTCGGCGTCGGGCAGCAGGCTGCGGATTAGTGGCCGCAGGCTTTCCGAGCCGAGGATCATCGTTTCCTCACGCCCGCGCGCGTGCAATATCCGGTCGGTGAAAATATGTCCGCGCTCCGGGTCATAACCAAGCTGCGCTTCGTCAATTGCGACGAAGGCAAACTCCTTTTGGATCGGCATCGATTCGACGGTACAACAATACCAACGCGCCTGTGGCGGCTCTATCCGCTCTTCGCCGGTAATCAGCGCGACCTGATGCACGCCTTTGATCGCCACGACCCGGTCGTAAATCTCGCGCGCCAGCAAACGCAACGGAAAGCCGATCATTCCGCTTGAATGCGCGCACATCCGTTCAACGGCGAGATGGGTCTTGCCGGTATTGGTGGGGCCGAGAATGGCGGTGAGGGCGGATTTTTTCAAGACGAGTTACAGCTTTACCAAACATGGTTGTCATTCCCGCGAAGGCGGGAATCCATGGTCTAAGCTTGAACTTTCAACATCGCTTGTGGAGTGCTGGAAGGTCAGACCATGGATTCCCGCTTTCGCGGGAATGACAAAGTAAGTGAGAACAAAAATCATGCCGCGGTTGTTGCCGCCAAATCCTTTAAAGTCATTTTGGTATCTTCGAGTTGCGTTGGCGCAATCGTCATCCCCTCGACCACCAGCGCCCGCCCCTGCACATAATCCTTGGTTGCGTTGACGCAATCAAGCGCGATTACCCTGCCCTGTTTGAGATAAATCACCGAAAAGCTCCGCGCGTCGGGATCGCCGCGCACGACAGTGGCGTCGTAACCGACTGACAGCCCGACCGTCTGCAGCCGAAGATCATATTGGTTCGACCAGAACCACGGCATCGCATGGTAAGTGGTGAGTTCGCCCATGATGCTTTTGACCACGGCGTTTGCCATGTCGTTGGCATTCTGAACCGATTCCACCCGTATGATCGTTCCGCCCGCAAAGCTATTGGCGTGCGCGGCGCAGTCGCCGATGGCGAATATATCGGTCAACGATGTCCGGCAATATTCGTCAACGTCAACACCGGCCCCACCGGCAGCCCCAGCCTTCAACAAAGGACTAACCGCTGGGATGATGCCAATACCGACTATCACCATTTGCGCTGGTATAACCTCGCCGTCCGCAAGCCGAACACCCGTTGCCCGATTCGCACCCTCGATGCAGGTCACCTCAACCCCGAGCCGGACGTCAACGCCATGCACGCGATGCTCGGCCTCGTAAAAACGCGACAGTGGCTCCCCCGCCACCCGCGCCAGCACGCGGTCCATCGCCTCGAGCACAATAACCTTTTTGCCCATTTTACGCAGCACCGCTGCGGCCTCGAGCCCAATATAGCCGCCGCCAATGATCGCAACTTGCGCAACATCGTCGAGCCTGTCTGTCATCGCATCGACATCGGCGCGGGTGCGGACGACATGAACGCCTGCCAGATTGCCACCTTCGCAGGGCAACCAGCGCGGGCTGCCGCCAGTGGCCCAGATCATCTTGCCGTAGCTGATAATGTCGCCGTCGGACGTGATTACCGAATAGGCCTCGTGATCGACCGTCTCGACTCTCTTGCCGAGCAGCATGTCGATATTGCGCTCAGCCCAGAAAGCCGCTGGCCGGATCATAATCCGCTCGAACGGCTTTTCACCCGCAAAATAGTCTTTCGACAGTGGCGGGCGTTCATAGGGATATTCAGGCTCGGCGTTGACCAGCCCGATACTGCCCTCGAACTTGGCTTGCCGCAGCGCAATCGCTGCCTGCGCGCCGCCATGACCACCGCCGACAATCAGCACATCATATTGCAGCATGTTGGCGGTCCGTATATTCAAAGAGCATGATGCTGCGGTAGGCAAAACTGAACGCTGTGGCTAGTCCCCTGCTTGCGAGCCATTCAATTTGCTGGCAGAGCGAGCCAATGACGACACATATGACATTGGACTTCGGCCTCGGCGAAAATGCCGAGATGATCCGCGATACGACGCAGCGTTTTGCCGCTGACAAAATTGCGCCTTTGGCCGCAAAAATCGACGCGGACGACTGGTTTCCGCGCGATGAATTATGGCCCGCGATGGGCGAGCTCGGCCTCCACGGACTGACCGTCGAGGAAGAAGATGGCGGCCTTGGCCTTGGCTATTTGGAGCATGTAATTGCAGTCGAAGAAGTCAGCCGTGCGTCGGCTTCCATTGGCTTGTCATATGGCGCGCACAGCAATTTGTGCGTCAACCAGATCCGCCGCTGGGCCTCGCCTGAACAGAAGGCAAAATATCTGCCCAAGCTGATTTCGGGCGAACATGTCGGCAGCCTTGCGATGTCCGAAGCAGGTGCCGGTTCCGACGTTGTATCGATGAAGCTGAAAGCTGACGCCGTGCAGGGCGGCTATGTCCTCAACGGTACCAAATTCTGGATCACCAACGCGCCTTATGCCGACACGTTGGTGGTCTATGCCAAGACGGCACCCGAAGCCGCATCGCGCGGCATCACGGCATTTCTGATCGAATCGGGAATGGAAGGTTTCTCCATCGGCCAGAAAATCGACAAAATGGGGATGCGCGGCTCGCCGACTGCCGAACTGGTGTTCAACGATTGCTTCGTCAGCGAAGAGAAAATTATCGGCCCGCTTCACGGCGGCGTCGGTGTGCTGATGTCGGGCCTCGATTATGAACGCGTCGTGCTCGCAGGTCTTCAGCTTGGCATCATGCAGGCGTGCCTCGATGTCGTCCTGCCCTTCGTGCGCGAGCGCAAACAGTTCGGCAAACCCATTGGTTCGTTCCAGTTGATGCAGGGTAAGATCGCCGATATGTATGTCGCGCTGAATTCGGCACGCGCCTATACATATACGGTCGCGCGCGCGTGCGATGCTGGTCAAACAACGCGTTTCGATGCGGCGGGCGTAATCCTGCTGGCGTCGGAAAATGCGGTCAAGGTTGCGGGCGAAGCGATCCAAGCTCTGGGCGGCGCGGGCTATACCAAGGACTGGCCAGTCGAGCGGCTGTTCCGCGATGCCAAATTGCTCGATATCGGTGCGGGAACAAATGAAATCCGGCGGATGTTGATTGGCCGTGAACTGATTGGAGCGGCGTGAACGGACCCATCGAATGGATTGCCGCAATCGGTACGATATTGGCGGCTGCGCTGGTGGCGGCCGACTATAGCCGCCGCGTGACTGGCATCGGCTTTGTCCTGTTTTCGATTGTCGCGTGTCTTTGGGTCTATTCGGGACTGACCGCGCCCGACGGAATGCCGCTGGCAATTCAGAATGGCGTTCTTTTCGTGATCAATATCTTCGGTGTCTGGCAATTCCTGATCAGCCGCAAGAAAAAGGCCGAGATTGAAAAGGCGCAAGAACTCGCCGAACAGGCAAAGCAGGAAGTCGCTCAAGAGGCCGCAGCATGACTCGCCCGGTTTTGGGGGTCATTGCCTGCAACCGGATCGTCGGCACTGAAGGCGCCCAGACCGTGATGGACCGCTATATCCGCGCCGCTATGACCTATGCGGACGTCGCGGCGTTGATTGTACCCTCGCTCGCCGATTTGATGACCGCAGCTGAAGTAGCACCCCGGCTCGACGGCATATTGCTGACGGGCAGCCCGTCGAATGTCGCCACCGAACGCTATGGCGAGGCGAACGGTGACGGCCCGTTCGACGATGCGCGCGACGAAATCGCGCTGTCGATGGTCGACCGTATGATCGATGCGCAAAAGCCAGTGTTCGGAATTTGTCGCGGTTTCCAGGAAATCAACGTTGCCTTGGGCGGCACGCTGCGCCGCGACACCAGCGCCAGCGATGAGCTGCTCCGCCATCATGCCCCCGACGGCGTCGCGTTCGACGCGATGTTCAGCCACCGGCACCCGGTTGAACTAGCCGAAGGCGGAATGCTGGCTGCCGCTTATGCCAAACCGGCGATGGAGGTCAATTCGGTGCATTATCAGGGTATCGGCAAACTCGCCGAGGGGCTTTCGGTCGAGGCCCGCGCGCCGGACGGCCTGATCGAAGCCTACAGCGCCCGTCCCAACGGTGCACCTTTACTTGCGGTGCAATGGCATCCCGAATGGGGCACCGAAAACGACCCCGATTCGCAAACCTATTTTCACCTGCTCGGAAAGGCGTTAAGAGGCGAATTGTGAACACGAAAGTCACCCGCTTTAATCGCTATCAGGCGCGCATCGGCTTTTCGCCTTAGTATCTTTTGATTTCACGCAGAGGGCGCAGAGAACGTAGAGTTCGTGCGCATCCGAAAACTCTGCGTTCTCCGCGCCCTCTGCGTGAACCAATCAAAGGATCAATATATGCCCCGCAATTACGACATCGCCGAACTCCGCCGCCTCGACATCGCCCACCATTTGCCTGCCCAAGCCGACTGGCAGGAAATAGAAGATCTGGGCGGAAGCCGCATCATCACCCATGCCGACGGCTGCTACATCCATGATGGCGACGGTAACCGCATATTGGACGGGATGGCGGGCCTGTGGTGCGTCAATGTCGGCTATGGCCGCGATGAACTGGCCGATGTCGCCAAAGAGCAGATGCTTGAGCTGCCATACTATAACAGCTTCTTCAAAACCGCGAACCCGCCAGCAGTCATGCTCGCCGACAAGATTGCCAGCCTGACGGGCGGCCGCTTGCCGCATGTCTTTTTCAACAGTTCTGGCTCCGAAGCCAATGACACGATCTTGCGCCTCGTCCGACATTACTGGCAGGTAAAGGGCGAACATAGCCGCACTATTTTCATCAGCCGCCACAACGCCTATCATGGCTCGACCGTGGCCGGGGTCTCGATGGGCGGCATGAAAGGGATGCACGCGCAGGGCTTCCCCGTCCCCGGCGTGTTGCCGATGCAAGGCATCGAGCATGTCCGCCAGCCTTATTGGTACAATGAAGGCCGCGATATGACGCCGGAAGATTTCGGGACCGCTTGCGCTCAGGCGATCGAGGACAAGATTATCGAAGTCGGCCCCGAAAATGTCGCGGCGTTTATCGGAGAACCAATTCAAGGCGCTGGCGGCGTCATTATCCCGCCCGCCAATTACTGGCCTCAGGTCGAGGCGATTTGCCGCAAATATGGCATTTTGCTGGTCTGCGACGAGGTCATTTGCGGATTTGGGCGCACCGGAAATCAATGGGGCCACGAAACCGTTGGCGTTCAGCCCGATATCATTGCGATGGCGAAAGGCCTGTCATCGGGATATCTGCCGATTTCAGCGGTAGCGGTCAGCGCCGACATTGTCGCCACCATGAAAACCGGCGGCGATTTTGTGCATGGCTATACCTATTCGGGCCATCCGGTGGCGTCAGCGGTAGCACTTCGCAATATCGAGATCATGGAGCGCGAGGGCCTGGTCGAGCGTACCCGAAACGAAACCGGGCCATATCTCGCCAAAGCGCTGGCGACCTTGAACGACCACCCGCTGGTCGGCGAGGCGCGCAGCGTCGGCTTGCTCGGCGCGGTCGAGATTGTGGCGGACAAAGCCACCGGCGCACGCTTTGGCGGCAAGGAAGGCACCGCTGGACCAATCGCGCGCGATCATTGCATCGCCAACGGCCTGATGGTCCGCGGCATCCGCGACAGCATTGTCATGTGCCCGCCGTTGATCATAACGACCGCGCAAATCGACGACCTAGTCGACATAATTCGCAAGTCGCTCGATGAGGCCGAGCCGAAATTGCGGGCGATTGAATAGGCCACCCTATTACCTTGCGATTGCCCAAATCATAACGACCGTCCCTCATCCGTTCGTCCTGAGTAGGTGCTGAGCCGCAGGCGAAGTGCCGTATCGAAGGACCCTTCGATACAGCCTCAGCCTGCGGCTTCGGCTTACTCAGGGCGAACGGGATCCTGCTTTGATTAGCATGACAAGACTTTAGGGCAATTAACGGTCGGATCTAGACAAATCTCCTTTACTTGCTACCGGAAATCCCATGCACAAAACACTCGCGATCCTTGCGATCCCCGCCCTCCTCAGCGCACCTGTCATCGCAGCGCCAACCCCCGCAAAATCCCAACCCCCCGTCCTCACCTGCAAGACCGCCGCTGCCGACGGCCTGACCTATACCGTCCTCAAGGCGGGCAAGGGTCAAAAGCCCGGCGCGGATGCCAAGGTGAAGGTGAACTACAAAGGCATGCTGACTGCCGATGGCAGCGAATTCGATTCAGGCCAGGGCGCTGAATTCAAGGTCGGCGGCGTAATCCCCGGCTTTGCCCAAGGCCTGCAACTGATGCAGCCAGGCGCGAGCTATCGCTTATGCATTCCGGCAAAGCTTGGTTATGGCGAAGCTGGCACCGGCCCCATCCCGGCCAACGCCGATCTGGTTTTCGAGGTCGACCTGCTCTCTTTTACCACACCGCCGCCAAAGCTGGTCATTCCAGTTGCAGAGCGGAGTTGTGCGCAGACCACCGCGTCAGGCCTTGGCTATCTCGCTATCAAGACCGGCACCGGAAAAACGCCAACCGCCTTTGACATGACCCTCGTTGATTTCACGACGTTCGATGCAAAAACCGGTGTTAGCCTCGAAAAACGCGAATGGGAGAAAATCCCGCTTGCTCAGGCCACCGCCATCTTCGCTGAAGGGCTCAAGATGATGCAGGTCGGGTCGAGCTATACCTTTTGCTTACCGAAATCTGCCGAGAGCGATGCTCAGCCGGAAATCAACATCCGCGTCGATCTGCTCGATGTGCGGCCAGCGCCAGCCGCTGACTAGCTCAGAAGCACCACCGGGCTGTCGGCGCGCCAGTGCATCGAAACCTTGTCGTCCCAGGTGAAATCTTCCTGGTCGTGCCGTGACAGATTGGGACGCGAGACGCGGATCATCTGTCCGCCCTCAAGCTGGATTTCATAGAGCGTGATGTCGCCGAGATAGCTCATGCCCTTTATGGCACCGCGCGCAAAATTATGGCCGTCGGGGGCGTCTTGTGCCGCGGCGGTCACCGCCTTGCCCTCGCCGGGGACGTGCAGGTAAATTTTCTCAGGTCGAAGCGCGACCCAAACATTTGCACCATGCGGGCCGGTGACGCCGTGGTTAAGATAGACCTTGCCGAGACCGGGACAATCGACTGCGGCTTTTTCGGGTTCATCCAACGTCAGTCTGCCCTCGAAAATGTTCACCGAGCCCACGAAATCGGCCACAAAGCGGTTGGCGGGATATTCGTAAAGGTCGGATGGCGGTGCCAGTTGCGCGACCTCGCCCTTGTTTATCACAGCCACGCGGCTTGCCATCGAGAGGGCTTCGTCCTGATCGTGCGTTACCGTTACAAAGGTAATACCCACCTTGTCCTGCAAATCGGACAGTTCAAACTGCATTTGCGCACGCAGCTTCGCGTCGAGCGCCGACAACGGCTCGTCGAGCAGCAATACCTTGGGCCGCATCACCAGACTGCGTGCCAGCGCCACGCGCTGCCGCTGCCCGCCGGACATCTGGTCAGGCATCCGGTCTTCAAAACCGCCCAGCTTTACGAGCTCAAGCGCCTCGGCCACACGGTCACGCATCTCGCTTTTGCCGACACCGGCAATCCGCAGGCCATAGCCCACATTGTCGGTGACATTCATGTGCGGGAATACCGCGTAGCTTTGGAACACCATGTTCACCGGCCGCGTGTTGGGCGGGACAAGGCTCATATCCTGCCCGTCGATGATGATCTGCCCTTCGGTCGGCATTTCG
>CALRMO020000092.1:0-10631 GCA_943369235.1 Sphingomonas paucimobilis | reverse complement strand
CGATCTGGTGCAAGGCTGAAATGCTTCAGCCTATCGGTTCGTTCAAAATTCGCGGCGCGTGGCACCGGTTGACCGACTTGACCGAAGAACAACGCGCCAAAGGCGTGGTCGGCGTGTCCAGTGGCAACCACGCACAAGGCGTGGCCTGGGGTGCCAAGCGGCTTGGGATCGCTGCAACAATCGTCATGCCTTCGAACGCGCCGCAAACGAAGCTGGATGCCACACGGGCGCTGGGCGCAGACGTCGTGCTGTACGAACGAGCGACCGAATCGCGCGACGCGGTGGCCGCCGCGTTGATTGCCGAAAGCGGTGGAACACTGGTTCACGCCTTTGGCGACCCCTGGGTGATCGAAGGGCAAGGGAGCGCCGGGATTGAAATTTCCGAACAACTCCGCCAGCGCGGGCGGAGCGCCCCCGACCTGATCGTCGCCTGTTGTGGCGGCGGCGGTCTGGCTTCGGGCCTGTCGCTGGCCTGTCCCGACGCTGAGGTCGTAATAGTCGAACCCGAAGGCTGGGACGACGTCACGCGCTCCCTCGAGATTGGCGAGATACTGCCGGTAGACGATCTCACATATCCCACCACCTGCGATGCGCTGCAGACGCTGCAAACCTATCCAATCAACTTTGAAGTCCTGCGCGACCGCAACGTCAAAGGCGTGGCGGTCACCACCGAAGAGGTCGCAGCAGCAATGCGGCTGATTTTCGACAAATTGCATCTTGTGGCAGAGCCCGGGGGTGCGGTTGCACTTGCTGCAATCTTGTCGGGCAAGGTCGTACCGCGCGGTGTAACTGCCATTACGCTGTCCGGTGGAAACGTGGATGTCGCAATGTTTACACACATGATCAGCGGAGCAAATTGAGTCTGAAAAGCATCACAATTCGCCAATGATAGCGTCACGTTGCTCGCTTATGCCCGCCACAAGTTCAGGCGTTCGTAGGTGGGGCAAATGGCGCAGACAAAAAACAGGAAAATCGCAGACGCAGTGGTGCGCACGGAGGGCGAAGCACCGCAAAAGTTGCTCGACAGGGCGTTCGCCTTCGCTTTTCGGGGTTTAGTTTACGCCCAAATCTGGGAAGATCCTGTCGTCGATATGGACGCGCTGGATATCCAGCCTGGAAATCGGATCGCTACGATTGCCAGCGGCGGGTGCAACGTTTTTTCTTACCTGACGGCAGATCCATCAGAAATCGTCGCCGTCGATCTAAACACCGCACATGTCGCGCTCAACAAGTTGAAGCAGAGCGCGGTTCGCAATATCCCGGACTACCGGCAATTTCGCCGTTTCTTTGCCGATGCGGACAGCCGCACCAACATCCGCGTCTACAAAGCGCATGTGCAGCCGCACCTCGATGACATCAGCCGCCGTTATTGGGAGGGGCGAGATCTGGTGGGCAGGAGACGGATCAATGGCTTTGCCACGGGCTTGTACAAGCGTGGACTCCTTGGCGGCTTTATCGGGCTGGCGCATCTTCTGGCGCGGCTTCACCGGATCGACCCCACAGTTTTGCTGGAAGCCAAAAACCTGGAAGAACAAAGAGCGATATTCGACACCAAGCTCGCGCCGATGTTCGACCGCAAATTCATCCGGTGGATCACCGACCAACGGTCTTCGTTGTTCGGACTTGGCATTCCGCCAGCGCAATATGATGCGCTCGCCGGCGACAACCGCATGGCCGATGTACTGCGCGCCCGGCTGAAAAAGCTGAGCTGTGACTTCGACTTGAAGGACAATTATTTTGCATGGCAAGCGTTCGGTCGCGGCTACGGCAAAGGTGCCGAAATGCCGCTGCCGCCCTATTTGCAGGAATCCAATTACGCAGTGGTCAAATCACGTGCCGACCGTGTGAGCATGCGTCATGCGAATATGACCCATGTGCTGGCCGAGTCTGCCGATGCAAGCTTCGACCGCTATGTTTTTCTCGATGCGCAAGACTGGATGACGGATGCACAGCTGACGGCATTATGGTCCGAGGTCACCCGCACGGCCCGGCCCGGAGCGCGGGTGCTGTTCCGCACCGCTGCGGAGCCAACACTTTTACCGGGTCGATTGCCTGATGCGCTTTTAGCCAAGTGGCAATATCGAGCAGAAGAATCGCTCGATTATACGGCGCGCGACCGCTCGGCGATTTATGGCGGCGTCCATCTTTACGTCCTAAAGGGCTAATCAAGTGCAAACGCTCAGCGGCGATCATGCCAGCCTGATGGACGGAGTCTATCGCGGGCAAAGACATATTTACGACCTGACTCGCAAATATTATCTGCTTGGCCGCGACCGGTTGATCCGCGAGATGGATGTGCCGGACGGAGGCACGGTGCTCGAAGTCGGATGCGGCACTGGTCGCAACCTGATAAGGATCGCCCGTCGATATCCCGATGCTCGGCTTTATGGCCTGGATATTTCGGCCGAAATGCTCAAATCTGCATCCGTAAATCTAAGGCGCGATCGCTGTATCGATCGAACGCAGCTCGGCCAGGGTGACGCAGCCCATTTCGATGCAATTGGCCTATTTGGGCGCGCCCGCTTCGACCGCATCATGTTTTCCTACACGCTGTCGATGATCCCGGATTGGCAGGGTGCGTTAGCGCAGGCGCTGGATTTGCTTTCGACTCAAGGCAGCATTCACATAGTCGACTTTGGGCAGCAGGAACGTTTGCCACGCTGGTTCAAAAGCGTGCTTGAAAGCTGGTTGAGCCAGTTCCATGTCGCCCCGCGCGCGACGCTGACGCTCTTTCTCGCCGAATGCGCAAAGGGCCGGAAGCGCCAGCTGAGTGAAACGCGTCTGTTCCGTGATTATAGCAGGCTGGTCGTAGTCAGTTAACGCTTGCGTGGGGAATCGTTAGCGCGCATTTTCAGACGACAGCTAAAGGAGAATATCAATGCGCCAACAGGTACTGCTTTCAGCTATTGTATCTATTTCAATGCTAGGCGCCTGCAAGCAAGCCGAGCAGCCCCCGGCAGCCGACACGGCAGCAACCGCCAAGCCTACGGCCATGCCGGCTGAAACCTTGCCGACGGTGGTTGACGTCACCACATGGAGCGGAAAGTGGATCGGCCCCGAAGGCATGTATGCAATCATCGCTCCTGGTGCCGATGGCAAAGTCAGCCTTGAAATGCAGTCCGATCTCGATACCAAAGGCACTTATGAAGGAACAGCCACAGCAGACGGCATCAGCTTTAAACGTGGGGAGGACACGCTGCTCTTGAAAAAGGCGACTGGCGAGGAAACCGGCCTCAAATATCTCGCCGAAAAGAAGGACTGCCTGATGGTTAAAACAGGCGAAGGATATTGCCGCGACTAGGCCGCGAGTGCCACCTTCAACTCCATCCGCTCCCAGATTTCGGCAAGCGCTTCGGTCAACTCGCGCATCATCGCTTCGCTGTGCTGGGGGCCGGGCGTAAAGCGAAGTCGCTCGGTACCGCGCGGAACAGTGGGGTAATTTATCGGCTGCACGTAGACGCCATATTCGGCGAGCAATATGTCGCTCACTTTCTTGGCCTTGACCGGATCGCCGACCATCAACGGCACGATGTGCGTGTCGCTCATCATCACCGGAAGCCCGGCATCCGCGAAAAGTTTCTTCAACATCGCGGCATTGGCCTGTTGCGCGTAGCGTTCCTCGCTCGAGGTCTTGAGGTGCTTGACCGCTGCCAGCACGCCAGCAACCAGTACCGGCGAGAGCGATGTCGTGAAGATAAATCCGGGCGCATAGCTGCGGATGACATCGACGATCTTTTGATCGGCCGCGATATAGCCGCCCATGACGCCGAATGCCTTGCCAAGGGTACCTTCGATGATGGTAACGCGGTCAGCAACACCGTCACGTTCGGTGATGCCACCTCCACGCTCTCCGTACATACCCACGGCATGAACTTCATCGCAATAGGTCAACGCATTATATTTTTCGGCAAGATCGCAGATCGTAGCAATCGGCGCGACGTCGCCATCCATTGAATAGACGCTTTCGAACGCAATCAGCTTCGGCGTGTCAGCGTCATCCGCAGCCAGCAATTCTTCCAGATGTTCGAGATCGTTATGACGCCAAACGCGCTTTTCACAGCCGGCGTTGCGGATGCCCGCGATCATCGAAGCATGATTCAGCTCGTCGGAGTAGATGATGCAACCCGGCAAAACCTTTGCGAGCGTCGAGAGCGTCGCATCATTTGAAACATAACCCGAGGTAAACAGCAAGGCACCGCCTTTGCCGTGCAAATCTGCAAGTTCGGCCTCAAGCTCGATATGGTAATGCGTGTTCCCGCCGATGTTACGCGTGCCGCCCGACCCAGCGCCGACATCATGGAGCGCCTCTTCCATTGCGGCCACAACCTTTGGATGCTGACCCATGCAAAGATAATCGTTCGAACACCAGACGGTTATCGGCTTCGGCCCGTTATGCCCGGCGAAGCAGCGCGCATTGGGATAAGCGCCCTTGTTGCGCAATATGTCGATAAATACGCGGTAACGTCCCTCGGCGTGCAGCCGGTCGATCGCCTTGTCGAAAATCGCATCGTAATTCACGGAATTCTAACCCCGGTTCGCGCCGCCATCGCAGCATTTCGTCGCCCATAATCGCCGGAAAACAAAAAATCCAGCGCGAACGACTTGCAATAACCGGTGTCGCGATTGTGTCTATGCAGGGGATTTCCCTAAAGCGACGTGATTTGGCTCAGCCCATAGGACGCGAGGGCTGGCGTCAGGGCTGCAAGGTCAGCAACCGAGCCCGTTGTGACAAAAATGCCTTCGCCGGGCTGGGCCGGCCAATCCTGTCCCTGCGTTAAAAACGATATGCGGCGGGCGATGCCCGCTGCGCCGTCGACAAACCGTATGCCGGGAGCTGCTGCCGACAATTCCTCCTGCACGAGCGGGAAATGGGTGCAGCCCAATATGGTGACATCGAGCTGATCGCTTTCGGGGCGCGCGGTCAGACCACGCATGGCGATGGCATAGACCGCTGGATCGACGATTTGACCGCGCAGCTTTGCTTCGGCTGCCTCGACAAGCTCGGGCGCCGCGTGCCGCAGCAAGGTCATTCCACCTGCATAATTGGCCTGCAAGCGGTCGACATAGGGCTGGCGAATGGTGGCCGCAGTTCCCAGCAACCCGATAACGCCGCTGCGTGTTGCCTCGGCGGCGGGCTTGATCGCGGGCACCGTGCCGACAACCGGGACATCAAGGGCGGCCCGAACATGGGTCAGAGCAATTGTGCAGGCGGTATTACAGGCAATCGTAACCAACCGCGGTCGATAGCGCTCGACCAGCCGCCCCAGCAATGCCGGAACCCGCGCGGCAATTTCTGCCTCGCTCTTCGTTCCATAAGGCAGACCCGCATAATCCGCCGCGTAAACGATCGGCGCGCACGGCAAGGCTTTGCGCACTTCGGTCAGTACCGACAGTCCGCCAATACCTGAATCAAAGAAGAGCAAGGGCGCATCGGCAGCAGGCGAAGACATTTGGCGTTGTTACCGACCCACAAGGTACAGGGCAAGCGCAACGGCTTGAGCAGGCGGAACAAAACGGCTACGCAACTGGAATGACAAGAGGATTCGTCACGTGACCGAATTTTGGGTAAGCACGATTTTAGCAGCGTTAACCGGCTATTTGCTGGGTTCGATACCGTTCGGCCTGCTGCTTACCAGAATAAGCGGCGGCGGCGATATTCGCATGGTGGGTTCAGGCAATATCGGCGCCACCAATGTCTTGCGCACGGGGAAAAAGGGTCTGGCCGCGCTGACCTTGCTACTAGACCTGCTGAAGGGCTTTGCTGCGGTCTGGCTGGCGCGCATGTTTTTTCCAGGAGCCGAGACGATAGCCGCTGCGGCCGCGTTTTTCGGTCATCTCTACCCCGTCTGGCTGCGTTTCAAGGGCGGCAAGGGCGTTGCGACATATGCCGGCATCATGTTCGGCCTGTTTTGGCAGGGCGGTGTTGTCTACGCGATCGCGTGGGTTGGCGCCTTGCTGATTTTTCGGATTTCGTCCGTGGGTGGGCTTCTCGCCGCGATTGCTGCACCCGCAGCGGCGGCTTTTTTGGGCCGATACGATCTGGTCGCCATGCTTGTTGCCTGTTCGCTGATCATTTTCTGGAAGCATCGCACCAATATCGAGGCACTGGTCAACGGGACTGAGCCTCGCATCGGCCAAAGCAAAGGCTGAACGTCGGGTATGGACAGCAGCCAGGATCAATTCGACAGGCTGCAGCTCATTCGTTCCCCCAATATCGGGCCGGTCAGCTACCGCCAACTGATTGCGCGTTTCGGCACTGCCAAAAATGCGCTCGATGCCTTGCCGGATATCGTGATGCGCGGTGGCGGCAAAAATGCGGTGCTGGCCGATCCCAGATTGATCGAACGCGAAACGGCATCGGTGTCCGCCTGCGGTGCACGCTATCTGTTTCTCGACGACCCGGACTATCCCGAACTTCTCACGCATATCGACAACGCCCCGCCAGTGTTGACGGTCAAAGGCGATCTGGCGCTGCTTACGCGGTCGAGCATCGCAATGGTCGGCGCGCGCAACGCATCGGCAGGGGCCTGCCGCTTTGCCCGCCAATTGGCCTATGAGCTGGGGCAAAGCGAGTTTACCGTCGTTTCCGGACTGGCGCGGGGAATCGACACGGCTGCGCATGCAGGCTCCCTCGACAACGGCACCGTGGCGGTGATTGCCGGAGGCATCGACGTGGTTTACCCGCCCGAAAATAAGGAACTGCAGAACGCGATTGCCGAGCGCGGCCTGTTGATCGCCGAACAGCCGCCCGGCACCGAGCCGCGGGCCAGACATTTCCCCTATCGCAATCGCATAATCGCTGGCCTTGCCATGGGAACGGTAGTGATCGAGGCCGCGCCAAAGTCGGGTTCGTTAATCACCGCTCGCTTGGCTGCAGAGGCGGGCAGGGAAGTCATGGCCGTCCCCGGCTCCCCGCTCGATCCGCGTTCGCACGGCTGCAACCAGCTTATCCGTGAAGGCGCGACGCTTGTCCAGAATGCAGCGGAAATTGCCGAACTCGTCAGGCCGCTCGATGTCAGGATGACAGCACGTTCGCCGATCGCACATAGCGCCATAACTATTGAGGACGGAGGCAGCATGGATCGCAAGTCTGTCATCGACCTGATGGGCATGACCTATGTTTCGGTGGACGAACTTGTGCGCCAGTCGGGCAGCAGCCAGTCGGTGGTGCAGATGGTGTTGCTGGAAATCGAGCTTGCCGGAAAACTCGAACGAGGCGCGGGCGGCAAGGTCCGTCTGGCGGCCTGATTTTTCTTTCTTGACGGACCGATTTTAGACCCCCCATCCTACGCGTACACGTGAGAGATTTGGAAAAGTTCATATTATCATGCAATTAGTCATCGTTGAATCACCTGCAAAAGCCAAAACAATCGAGAAATATCTGGGACCTGGTTACAAGGTGCTGGCGTCTTATGGCCATATCCGCGATCTGCCGCCGAAAGATGGTTCGGTCGATCCGGAAAACGGCTTTTCGATGCTCTGGGACAATTATGCCGACAAGGCAAAACAGCTCAAGGCGATTACCGATGAGGCGAAGAAGGCCGACGGACTGATCCTTGCGACCGACCCAGATCGCGAAGGCGAAGCGATCAGCTGGCATGTGCAGGAGGTGCTGGCCAACAAAAAGGTGTTGCCCAAGAATGTTGGGCGGGTGACGTTTAACGCGATTACCAAACAGGCGGTGACCGAGGCAATGGCGCATCCGCGTGCGCTCGATGAGGATTTGATCGACGCCTATCGCGCGCGGCGAGCGCTCGATTATCTGGTCGGTTTCACGCTGTCGCCGGTGCTGTGGCGCAAGTTGCCCGGGGCGAAATCAGCGGGACGCGTACAATCGGTTGCGCTTCGTCTCATCGTCGAGCGTGAGCGCGAGATCGAAGCGTTCCGCGCGCAGGAATATTGGTCGGTAAAGGCCAATATGGAGCATAAAGGCCAGAAATTCGACGCGCGCCTGACGGTTCATCTGGGCAAGAAGCTCGACAAGATGGACTTGAAGACCGAGGCTGAGGCAGATGTTGCGCGGGTAGCAGTCGAAACCGGCAATTTCAGCGTAGAAAGCGTGGAAACCAAGCCGGTTACGCGCAATCCGCAGCCGCCTTTCACCACCTCTACCTTGCAGCAGGAAGCCGCGCGCAAGCTCGGTTTTTCGGCCAGCCACACGATGCGCGTGGCCCAAGGCCTCTACGAAGACGGCGCGATTACCTATATGCGGACAGACGGTGTCCAGATGGACCACAGCGCGATTTCGGCGGCGCGAAAGACAATCGCCGACCGTTTCGACAGCGGATATTTGCCCGAAAAACCACGGGTCTATCAAACCAAGGCGAAGAATGCGCAGGAAGCGCATGAAGCGATCCGCCCGACCGATTTTTCCAAGGACAAGGCCGGTTCCGGCGATCATGGCCGCTTGTATGACCTGATCTACAAGCGCGCGATGGCGAGTCAGATGGCGTCGGCGCGAATGGAGCGCACCACCGTCGACATGCTTGACGGTACCGGTCAGACCGGCTTGCGCGCGACCGGTCAGGTGATGAAATTTCCCGGCTTTCTGGCAGTGTACGAAGAGGGGATCGACGACAGCGAAAGCGAAGAGGGCGCGATCCTGCCGCCCATGATCGCTGGCGACACGCCTGCCAAGCATGCCGTCGATAAGAACCAGCATTTCACGCAGCCACCGCCGCGTTTCTCGGAGGCAACGCTCGTCAAACGCCTTGAGGAACTGGGCATCGGGCGGCCTTCGACCTACGCCTCGACCATTCAGGTTCTGAAAGACCGCGCCTACGTCCGGGTAGAAAAAAACCGTTTCTTTGCAGAGGAATCGGGGCGACTTCTCACGGCATTTCTGGAACGATTCTTCGAACGCTATGTCGCTTATGATTATACCGCTGGCCTTGAAGACCAGCTTGACGAAATCAGCGGTGGGCGAGCCGATTGGCAGGCGTTCCTCGAAAGCTTCTGGCGCGACTTCAAGCCCAAGACGGCGGAAGTTATGGAGCAGAAGCCTTCGGAAGTTACCGCCGAACTCGACATCTTCCTGTCACCCTATCTGTTCCCGGAACGGGAAGATGGCAGCGATCCGCGCCTGTGCCCGAAATGCGGCAATGGTCGCCTGGCTTTGCGCGGTGGCAAGTTCGGCGCATTCGTTGCATGTTCGAATTATCCCGAATGCAAGTTTACACGTAAATTCGCGCAGCCTGGCGGCTCCGACGAGTCCGCCGATGCCGGTCCCGAGCTGTTGGGCGTCCATCCTGAGACCGGCGTGGAAGTCAGCCGTAAATCAGGCAGGTTCGGACCGTATTTTGAAATGACCACCGACGATGTGGTCAAGCGTGCATCGATTCCCAAGGACGTCCCATCCGAAGATTTGGGTCTCGAATGGGCAGTCAAATTGCTGTCGCTGCCAAGGACCGTCGGGACTCATCCCGAGAGCGGCGAGCCGGTGACCGCCTCTATCGGGCGCTATGGCCCGTATCTGGCGCACAATGGCAAATATGCGCGGCTGCAATCGACCAATGAAGTGTTCGAGACCGGCATGAACAGTGCGGTGGTGAAACTCGCCGAGGCATTGGCGAACCCGGGTCGTGGGCGTGGAGCAGCCCGCGCTCCGCTGAAAGAGCTTGGCAAGCATCCGCGCACCGATTTGGAACTGAAAGTCATGGAGGGTCGCTTCGGCGCGTATGTGACCGACGGCACCACCAACGCGACGCTGCCCAAGTCAGTCTCGCCCGACGCGTTGACGCTTGAGGAAGCCGCGCAACTTATTGATGCGCGCGCCGCGATGCCGTCCAAAACGAAGAAGAAAGCTGCGCCAAAGAAAAAGCCGGCGGTGAAGAAGAAGGCGCCGACCAAGGCAAAGACAGCGGCAAGGCCTAAGGCCAAGGCGAAGGCCGCGGAGTAGCACCACCAATTTGTCATCCTCGCGAAAGCGGGGATCCATAGCCTGACAAGTAAGTTTAAACCGACGGCTCAGGCCATGGATTCCCGATCAGGTCGGGAATGACATGATTGCGCAAGAGGGTAAGTCTACTCCACCCATTCCAGCCCGATATCACGGTAAATACTGCGGTCCTCGTCCCATTTGGCGTGCACCTTGACGTGCAGGTAGAGGTGCACCTTCACCCCCATCAGCTTGGCAAGCTCCATGCGTGCGGCCTCGCCAATCGCCTTGATCCGCGCGCCGCCCTTGCCAAGGACGATCGCCCGCTGCGTCGGACGCGCGACCAGGATCTGCTGATGGATTTCAAGACTGCCGTCCTCGCGTTCGCTATATTTCTCGGTCTCGACCGCGCTGGCATAAGGCAGCTCTTCGTGCAGCTGCAAATAAAGCTGTTCGCGCGTAATTTCGGACGCAATCAGCCGATCCGTCGCGTCGGATACCTGATCTTCCGGAAAGTGCCACTCGCCTTCGGGCATGGCATCGGCAATCGCGGTCTTGAATTCCGTTAAGCCGTCGCCAGTGGCTGCGCTGATATAATAGATCTGCTCGAATGCGCAGATGTCCGTCAGTTTTGTCGTCAGTGACAGCAGCTTTTCCTTGGCCGCGATATCCACCTTGTTCAGCACCAGCCACTTGCGTTCGGGGCGGTCCTTCAGGCCTTCGAGTATCTTTTCGACCTTGGGGCCAGCGCCCG